>CANIBN010000038.1 GCA_947465505.1 Acidimicrobiales bacterium
ACGAGATCGCCCAGCATCGTGTGCCCAGGCTGCTGGCTGAGGCCGAGCAGTGTGTCGATGGGGGCGGTGATGATGATGGTGGGACGCTCACGGCCACCGGCGAGGGCGCCCTTCGCATAGGCGTCGCACAGCTGCACGAGGCCGTCGGCCAGGCGCTGCTCGGTGGTGCGACCGTCTTCCTCGGAAGGCTTGCCGGCGAGGTGGGAGATGGCGTTCATCACTTCTCGGCCAGCGAGGGTGGGCAGGCGGAACGTGCCGGTGATCATGCCGTCGACCGGGTCAGCGAAGCGGAGCGAGCGCTGCTTGTGCAGGCGGGCCTCACGCTGTTCGTCGCTCTCCGTGCTGTGCTCTTCCTTCCAGCGCTCGGCGACGGACTTTGCGGTTTTCGGGTCGGTGCCCTTCACGGCATCGAGCAGCTCGCCAACGTTGGCACCGTCGGGTGCGTTGTTCACGGTGTCGGAGATGGCGTTGGCCGTGGCGGGGGAGATGTCGCCGTTGTCGACTGCGTCGGACAGTTCGGGCGACTTCTCCATGGAGTTCGCGAGCTTCATTTTCGAAGCGGTCTCGCCGTGGGAGGTGCCGGCGTTCTGGGCGAGCCAGTCGGCCATGGACTTGGCGCCGGTGCCGGCGAAGAGACCGTGATCCTGCCCGTGCTGGAGGATGCGTGCGTGGAGCACGGTGATGCGATCGAGGTGGCGCTGGATGCCGGCGACAAAGGCGCGGTAGTCGCTTGCCGAAAGCACGCCGATGTTCACCGCGGCGACAGCATCGGCTGCCGTGCTGCAGGTGTCGAGCGCCGTGTTCATGTTCCAGAGACTAGCGAACGTATGTTCGACTCGCAACGCAGGGAAGCAAAGAATGTAGGAAATTTCTTTGCGGGTCCTTCGGGCGGACCGGGGTGTCTGACGAGCGGTTCCTTCGGCAGCGTCACGCTGGACTTGTCGATAGTTCCCTCAGACGCGTGTTAGTTGCGGAACTTCCAGACGACCGCAAAGCCCTTGCTGCCCGGCGTAATGCAGGTCGCGGCAACGCCGGTGCCGTCGAGCGTGAACTTGGCGTCGCCTACGCGACAGTCCCGCCCCCCGTCCACGCTGCGGAAGTCGAGTCGTACGACGGGGTTCCACGCACCGGTCTTCCAACCGTCCCACACGATCACCGCGCCGTCGACACCTCCGCTCAACACGTAGCGGCCGTCGGGGCTGAAATCGACTGCTAACGCCGAGGTCTGATGAGCATCGATCTGTTGTATCGGCCAGTTGTCGCCGCTCTCGAGGTCGTAGATCGCTAGGAACCCGGGGGATTCCGTTTTCTCGCTTTCCGGCCCGGTCACCAACGCGACGTACCGGCCGTCCCGTGGATTCACTGCAACTCCCTGAACCCACACTCGACTCCCGGGAGCGTAAAGGCTCCGGGTAACCCTGCCGCTCGAAACATCGACGATGTGGGCCTTCAGATCCTTGCCGCCGACAACTAAGTACTTGTCGTCGGTGGTGAACGTGGCCGACGTTGCGCCAGCAACTTTCGAGATGCCGGCACAGTCTCCACAGCCCTGGTTGAACGAACGTCCGTCTCCCGTGAACACCTCGCCCCTGTTGGTGACGGCCGCCCACGCCGATCCGCTATTGGACCACGCAAGGGCGCGAACGGAAACGCTGTCCGTTCCGTCTCCGGCGTCCCACGCGTCGAGCCAGTTGCCGTTGCCGCCGTTGGCATCACGCAGGTCCCAGAGGCGTACGTAGGCATCCTCGGTCCCGGTGAGCGCATACCTTCCGTTCGGGCTGATCGTCGTCGCCCAGACGAAGAGCTTCTTGGCACTGTCGGGATTCTGGACGTCGAGGCGCCGCCAGTCCCAGTCCGACTCTGCGTACCAGAAATACGACTCGCTCTTCGTTGAGCCGACCAGCACGGCTCCGTTCGGACCCACTGCGAGAGATGCCATACCGGCGGTTAGGTCCGGAGCACTGCGAGAGACCACCACCGGGTCGATGAGGCTCGAATCACTCGGCTGGTTCGAGACAGTTGTCAACGAACCTGGAGTAGCGGTCGTTGCCGTGATGGCCGATTGCGCCGTGTTGCTCGTCTGAGCAGGCCTACCGACCGCTCCCTTGGGGGCTGCGGTGGAACTGGACGCTGAGCCTGCCGGAGCACTGGTGCTCTTCTTCCCGTCACCGCTGAGTGCAAGCACCACGCCGACTGCAGCAGCAGCGACGACGAGGGTGCTCGCCGCACCGATAATCACGTTGCGCTTCGTGCGGCTGGGCCTCGCCGTCGGCGCGGGGAGCGAGTATGGAGCCGTTGTGGTGAGTGGAAGCTGGGGTCGGGGTATGCCTCCGGATATCGGTCGAACGATGGTGCTCGAGGGCGGTGGAGGTGCCGGCGCCACTGCTGGTCGTATGACCGTCTGGTCGGTAGGAACCGGGGTAGCTAGTGGTCTGATGAGTGTTGCATCGGCCCCGCTCGGGTGGGTGGAGACATTCGGGTCGGTTGTGCCGACGGCAAACGGCCCTGTGCCCCGGCAGCCCTCGATCAGCGACCGGGAATACTGCGCCACCTGGAGGGCGGTCGGGCGTTGTTCCGGGTGCTTGGCAAGCATCGACTGAAGCAGTTGCCAGAGCGGTGCGGGCATGCCGGTGGGGTACGGGACCGCATCCTCTGCGTGTGCGCGGATCAGCGCGAGAACGTTGTCTGCAACGAACGGCGGGCGGTTGCACGTCATCTCGTAGAGCATCACGCCGAGCGCGTAGATGTCGGCCGGGGATTCGGTCGGTCTTCCGGCGACGGATTCGGGGGCGAGGTAGCCAGGTGTGCCAATGAGCGACGTCACCTTGGTCATTGACTGGCTGATGAGTCTCGAGACACCGAAGTCGGTGAGGCGCGGTCGGGGTCTGCCGTCGGGCCACCGGTCTGCGAGCACGTTCTCGGGTTTGAGGTCGCGGTGCACGACGTTGGCGGCGTGGACCGCAGCGAGACCATCGGCCACCTCGCAGATGATGGCGAGGGCTTCGTCGGCAGGAAGGGGAATGCGCACCGCGGTGCGGAGATCGCCGCCCGTGACGAGGTCCATGATGATGCCGAGTTGCTCACCCTCGACCACGAGATCGCGAACGCCAACGACGTTTGCGTGATTGACGGCTCGCAGTACCTGTCGCTCCTGGATGAAGCGGGCAACGATGTCGGGCTGGCTGGCTAGATCGTCACGCAGCACTTTGATCGCTACGGGCTCGCCAGTGTCACGAACCTGTCCCCGGTACACACGTCCCATCGAGCCGCTGCCCAACGGGTCGAGGAGGAGGTACCGGGACCCAAACGGTGTAGCGCCTGCCGGGACTGAACCACTACCGCTGTCGCTCATCGCCTGTCGCCATCCCTCGGAGTTCTGTCGCCGCAGCGACGAGCCGAACTCTCATGCTTGCGCGACGCTCTCCGAGATCTCAACGCCGAAGGTGTCGCACGTGAGACATAAATGTCTCATCATGAAGCCGGCGGCGTCCTCAGGCTTGCTTGGGATGCCAGATCAAGTTGCGACGGCGTGTCGAAGTCGCGCCGGTCTCATCCTGATCACGCGCGCACTCGAAACTAACTCCAACCCTTTGTGATGGTGTTCGACCAGTACGTTCCGTCGACGAGGACCTTCACCTGGTAGCCGTAGTAACCGAAAATGCATGACTGAACCTGATTGTTGTCACTGAAGGAGGTGGCCCCCACGCTCGGCGTCCACGGTCCCCATCCCTGCCAAGACCCCCAGCACTCGATGCTGTGCAGACCCGGCGAGAAGCCCGACGGCTGGATGATGGCCCATTGGCAATTCGAGGTGCACGACCCGGTGGTGACCGGTGACCCCCACGAGATGTACACCGAGGGCCGGTAGGGCGTCGTCGTGGTTGTTGTCGTGGTGGTCGGCGGGGTTGATGTGGTTACCTCACCCGCAGCCACGGAGTACAGGCCCGCCGAGTTATAGACCCAGACCGAGAATGAGTACGTGGTACCGGCGCTGAGCCCGACTGACTGTCGAAACGTGGTTTCGGGACCCCGGTACACCTCTCCGCCATTGATCTTCAAGATGTACCAACTGAGCGTGTTGGGAACACCGAAGGAAGCCACGCTCCAGTTGACTCTGAAGGTCGTCTGACCAACGCTCGACGTCCAAACGGTGGGCTTGGCCGGAGGGGTCGGCGCAATGGTCGCGGTGGTGGGCATGGTGGTGGTCGGCCGTGCCGTGGTCGTTGTCCGTTCGGCGACCGACGTTGCGAGCCTCGTTGTGTCGGTGCGCGCGGGCTGTGTTGCAGAAGGGGCGACGGTGGTGGAAGTGGCGGTGTTGGCGGCTGCTGCGTTGCGAACCGGCGCCGAGGTTGAACTCTTCGCGGAGGATGACTGTTGCTTGCTACTGGCCTTGGGAGTGGTGGTGTCAGCTGCGGCCGCGGCTGTCGATACCTTGTCCGACTTGCCGCCTGAGGAGGTCAGCACCACGGCAGCAAGCGCAGCTGCTCCGAGTGCGAGCACCACGCCTGCCCCGATGAGCGCGTTGCGGCGTCGCCTGTTCCGGGCCGGGCCCCCACTGACCGGCGGGGACCCAGGAGGAGCGGGGTTTCCGTGCGAGAGCATCGGACCCGCTGACGCGGAGGCTTCGCGGAGCACCGTGGCGGTGGGCACGGTGAATGCGGGAGCCGGGGCTGTGCGGATGATGGTCGCGGAGGAATCAAACCCGTTGTCGGCGGGAGCAGCGACGGTGTAGGGGCCGGTGTTGGTGAGCGTGAGTTGGCGTGCGCTGGCTGCGACTTGTGTGGCGGTGGGCCGCTGCGCCGGTTCCTTGGCGAGCATTGCGTGCAGGAGCGACCAGAGGCTGTCGGGCATTCCGCTGGGTCGGGGCACGGTGTCCTCTGCATGGGCGCGGATGAGCGCTATCACGTTGTCGGCGCGGAACGGCGGTCGGTCGCAGACCATTTCGTAGAGCATCACGCCGAGTGCGTAGATGTCTGCGGGTGCCTCGACGCTGTGTCCGTGTGCTGCCTCGGGCGACAGGTAGCCGGGTGTGCCAATGAGCGACGTCACCTTGGTCATTGACTGGCTGATGAGTCGGGAGACCCCGAAATCGGTGAGGCGCGGTCTGAGCGAGCCATCGGGCCACCGGTCTGCGAGGACGTTCTCGGGTTTGAGGTCGCGGTGCACGACGTTCGCGGCGTGGACGGCGGCGAGGCCGTCGGCGATCTGTGCCGTGAGGGCGAGGGCACGATCGGCCGGCATGGGTGTGGCGACAGCCGTGCGGAGGTCACCCCCCGTGACGAGGTCCATAATGATGCCGAGTTGCTCGCCCTCGACCACGAGGTCTCGGACTCCGACGACGTTGGGGTGGTTCACCGCCCGGAGGACCTGTCGCTCCTGGATGAAGCGGGCGACGATCTCGGGTTGGCTCGCGAGGTCGTCCCTCAGCACCTTCACCGCTACGTCCTCGCCGGTGTCACGGACCAGACCGCGGTACACGCGACCCATCGAACCGCGACCGATCAAGTTCTCGATGGTGTATCGCGAACCGAAGGCATTGCCGCCGGCGATCTCGCTGGTCACGTTGCACTGTCCCCCGAACTCAGGCCGATCGCCATCGACATCGGAGGAGATGTTCGCCCGGACGTGAGCGGTGCCTCAACGCCAAAACTGTCTCAAGCGACACACATCTGTGGTTTACGCGTGGCGGCTCAGCGGTACACAGTCACACCCATTGGTTCCAGTGCAGGGGGGTCAGCCAGTGACGATTATCCGGGTGAATCCAGCGAGTGTTGCTGCGTACGGGTCGGCCGCGAGCCAGATCTTCGCCGGCATCCACGCCGAGCTGGTCGGGCTCACCAACCAGGTCGTGGAGGTCCGCTACTTCGGTCCGAACGCCGTGGGTTTCAAGACCGAGTGTGGGAACATCGCCGTCGACTTCGGCCGTCGGATCCACGCAGACCTTGCGGCAATGGCCGACGCCGTGCGTGTGGCCACGTCGAACATTGCAGCGTCGCTCGGTGGCCAGGCCATCAACATGACGGTCGAGCCCTTGACGCTCACGCCGCCGACCGTGCAGGCCGTGGACTTCGTCGACGTGGACACGTCTGCGCTCGAGGCGTTGATCCCGGCGGTCCAAGCTCGCTTTGCCGGAATTTCCGAACGCCTGAGCAACAACCTGACGCAGCTGCAACAGACCGACTGGGAGGGCAACTCGAAGCAGGAGGCTGTTGGGGCAGTGTCCAGCTTCACGCAGCTTGCGCAGTCGAAGTGTGGCGAGGCCCAGCAATTGATCACCAAGTTCATTGGCGATCAGGTGCGAGCGGTAACCGGCGTCGATCGCGGCTGAGGCCCCACATGTCCGGCGATTCCGCTCGCTCGATCGATACCGCTCGCGTACAGGCAGTTGCCGACGCGTTCCGATCACTGTGTGATCAGCACCAAGCTCTTCTTGGAATGGTGCCCTGCCGGTTGGATCCACCGAAGCTGCCGCAAAACCCGTTGACGCACCTTGTTGCGAGAGTGGAGTCGATCGATCGCTTCCTCCAGACGCAAGCGAGCGAATGCATCACGTACTGGGCCTCGATCCAGTCTCACGCCATTGAGATGCTTCGAGTGGACAGACTCGGCTGAGGCAGTAGACCTGTGTCATCCTCGCTCCCTTCGACGCTGACGAGCGCCGAGATTCAGGCTCACGCGGACTACTTCTCGGTAGTGCAGGCCGACCTTGTGGGCTTCCTCGACACCGCCGGGGCCCTCACGCGTGAGATGGAGCGTCAGCGAGACGAACTTGTTTCCGCAGTGAGCAATGATGACCGGGTTGCGAGAACGATCGTCTTTGTCAACGACTCGATCGTTAGTCGCCAACACTGGATGACAAAGCTCGGTGAATATGTTTCGCGCGTAGAAGCATGCACCCGGCGCGGTGCACAGTTCGCGCATGAGATGCGGCGACTGGAAGAGAGACTCGGCGAAATGACCGCCGAATTGCGGAGTGCTCGAAAGCGATATCAGGATGAGGCGCTGCTCGACCCGATTCCAGTAGCTGACTGGGCCGAACGACAAGTGCGCGACGACGTCGATGCGGCCCATCACGCAGTCAAGGAACTAGAAGCTCGTGTACAGAGCGTTGTTGCCGAGATTCGAAGCGTCGCTGCGGCGTGGTACTCCGAGATCTCCTTCCAGTTGATTCTCGACATTCCGGATCCCCCGGCCCGTAAAGACAAGGAGGCGGATCACTCCGGGTTCGGTGAAATCGACATCAGCACGAGGAACGGTGAGCATATTCCCCCGTGGCGAACCGACAGCAACGGCTTTCCAAGCATCGACGTTACGGACGTGAATCAGGGTGCCGTTGGCGATTGCTACTTCGTCGCAGCAATCGCGTCCATTGTTCTGACGCGTGGTGGTGTGCAGTTCATCCAGCGAATGATTGTCGACAACGGGGACGGTACGTTCACGGTGACCTTCCCCGGCCACGAGCCCATTCGGTTGGACGGCGATGTGTATGCAAACGCGTCCGGCGTACCCCTGTACGGAAGGCTCGGCAAGGACTCAACGGACTACTGGTTCTTGCTGCTTGAGAAGGCCTACGCCCAGATGGCCGGTTCGTGGTCGGCGATCGCGGGTGGTTGGTCCGGCGATGTCTTTGCGGAGCTCGGGCTGTCTGTCTCGTCGTGGGAGCCAGGCGGAAGCCGGGAGAGTCTCGAACAGATGCTCAGGCTGTCCGAATCTGGCTCTGCTGCAGTAACGGCGGCAGTGGACTTGTCACTCATCTTCTCAGGGATACCGGCTGGGAGTAACCACGCCCTGAGCGTTGTGAACTTCGAGCCAGGAGGTGGTGGGACCGTCGTGCTTCGCAATCCGTGGGGCTCAAACGGCAACCTGAAAGTCCTCGAGAAGTACTCCGGCTCTATCAGCGTTGAGAGTGGTGGCTATGTCCGCATCACGCTGGACGTCTTTGAGGAGACGTTCCATGGAGCAACTGCCGGGGTGCTGCCGTGACGGATCGAACCTTTGCGCAACCGGGAAGTGACATGCTGAGGTCAATGGCAGCAAATCCCTTCGTCGACCCGCGTTCGGCGTGTGACCGTGCGTCGGTCGTGGCCCTCGTTGAGGTTGTGGAGCCTGGGGAGACCCGGGTGACCGTTGAGGCAATGGAGTTGCTTCGCTCGCCCAAGGACACGCGCTCGACGCTTAGCGTCCGGCAAGGGCTATGGAACCCGGAGGTTGGGGACCGGTTCTATCTCTTCGTGTCAGAGGGAGACGAGGCTCTTTACGCAACGAGGTCTCGGCGCGAGGTCCTGCGTTTGCTTGCCGGACTGCCTCCCGACGATCCGACACCGGACACCGAGCAACTCCTTCGGCTCTACCAGTCCGCCGACGCAGTTGTTGAGGGGACTGCGTACGCCCGCGGCGAGACGAGTGCCCTGCTCCGTGTGGACAGAGTGGACAAGGGCGCGCTCCTAGCCGTTCCGATCGACAGTGATACGCGTGTCCAGATAACGATTGGCTACACGACAACGGACCCGGGTGGCCCGTGGTCCTTCTCCACCTCAGAGTTCATGACCACTCGAGGGTTTGTTGGCTGGTTCTTCCTGAAGCACCGTGCGGACGGCACCTGGTCCGTGGAGAACCCGCTCCATCCGGCGCTCCTGACGCGCCTCGAGATCGAGCGGATTCACTCGGTGCTCGACCGTCCGTAACCCACATCGGGTCGACTCCGCTGCCGTCCGGCTGCGGCCTCAGGGTCCTCGATCAGTCGACAGCCACCTGAACGATCGTGGTCGCCCGGCCGGCGATGAGCACCCCACGGCCTGCCGGCATCGTGAGGCCTGGCCGCAGTGGAACCTTCACGTTGAACGCCTGCAGGACCTCGTTTGCGTCCGTTGGCTGAAGCAGGAGCACGCGCCTCGCCCTGCGCATCTCGTTGAGTGCAACGTTCGGGGTGTAGCCGGCCACATTGCGTGTGTCGATTGACGCAATGATGCGCACGCTGTCGAGCTTTACCACTGCCTCCAGACGGCGCTGTACATCGGGGTTGTCGAACGAGTCGAGATCATCCACCACCAGAACCCGCCGGGTGGACGAGTTGTCCCCTGCGGCGCTCGCCAACAGACGGTCCAACAGGGCCGTCACCTCGACCGCTCCAACCGCATGAAAGTCCCCCTTGATATCGGCGAGCGGGCTGCCCGACAGGCAGGCATGCCAGACCTCGTTGTTCCGCTCGAGGGACCTGATGCTGCGCACGAGCACCAGAGAGCGGCCAGAGCCTGGTGGCCCGGCGACGAGGAAGTTGGATCTCAGGAGGTCCACCTCCACCGTTGCTCCTGTGACATCTGCCCGGCCGAGGGCGATGGTGAGCTCCCTCACGGTCTCCGACAGTTCGGCTGCCTCTACACGGTCGTGAAGGCGCGCCGTGGAGAGTGGGCCCTGCGGACGGCTGGCGAGGCTCCTTGCGTACGACCCGATGGCAAGCGCCTGAGCCGACGCGCTTGAGTCCTGCGATGCAACAGCGGTCTGCATCAACATGGTCCCCTGCCAGAGACCGGCGCCATCGCTGAGGGTGAGACCCTTGGCCCGACTGGGCGCGATGCCATGATCGCCGTAACCCGACTCGTCTGCGTGGCGCAGCACGATGCGGTTGGAGATCGCCGCCTGGGTACGCATCGGCACCGACGCGCGACGATCGGCTGTCGCAACAACGTGGATGCCCGCCTGCCTGCCTTCGGCAATGAGCTCCAGCACTCGTTCCCCCCAGGCCTCAAGGGGCACACTGAGCGCGAGCGACCCGCTCGAACGGGAGAACGTTCCGAGCAGCCCACCGAGATTGTCCACGAGCAGCAGGATTCGCGGTAGGTGCTGGGGATGTTCCTCGTTGTATGCGGTGAGGTTCTCCGCGCCGGCGTCCCCGATGAGTGCGCGCCTGCGGCCGAGTTCACCTTCGAGCACGGCGATGAGACGCGTAGCCGCCTCGAGGTCATCCCCGTTGGCGATCCCCACCACGTGGGGAAGGCTTGTCAGGGCAGTGAGCCCGCGCGCACCGAAGTCGAGCCCGAAGATCGCAAGGTCCTGCGGCGTGCTGGTGCGACACGCTGCGAGTGCGAGGGTGCGCAGGAAGGTGGACTTGCCGGAGCCGCCGGTTCCGTAGACGATGCAGCCGCCACCTTGCTCCAGATCGAGCACCAGCGGGAATTGGTCCTGATCCTCCGGAGCGTCGACCATGCCGACAGGAACGAATCGGCCGGGGACCGTCACCGAAGCTGCGGTTCGTGGATCGGCCAGCACGTCGTCGAGAGTGATCAGTGGGCTCAGCACGTCGCGCCACGGTCGGCGGGATACCGGCAGGGCGAGCCGCTCAGTTGCGACGGTGATTGCGGACAGCACGGCCGACAGCTGCGTCCGGCCTTCGGTGGTTTGTGAGGGTGCCTTCGGGGACGCCCCCGTGTTGTCGAACGGTCCCACCAGAACCGGGACACTGCTCGTGCTGCTGGTGAGCGGGGCACTGCAATAGGCGCTCTGGAACGAGACGAGCGAGCGGGGACCGAGACGAGCGAAGGCGCGGCCGCGCAGCGGCACGGGGATGTCTGCAGCCTCGGGACTATTGAGGATCGCTGTGGATTCCGAGCGCTCGAGCATCCGCAGCGAGATCCTGAGGTTCGTGTTCGCGAGGATGTTGTCGTTCACCGAGCCGGAGGGTCGCTGGGTGGCCAGAACGAGGTGGATACCGAGGCTGCGCCCGCGTTGGGCGATGTCGACGATCCCTGCGACGAAGTCCGGGATCTCCTTCACGAGGGTCGCGAACTCGTCGATGACGATCACGAGTGAGGGCGGTGCGACATCGGGATTGGATTCGAACAGCTCGCGCAGGTCCTTTGCGTGGTGCTCCGCGAGCACCCGCATCCTGCGGTTGAGCTCTGCTCGCAGCGAGGTGAGCGCGCGCAGGGACAGTTCGGCGCTCAGGTTCGTAACCGAACCGACCGTGTGCGGGAGCACCGAGAACACGTCGGAGGCGGCGCCGCCTTTGTAGTCGACGAACAGGAAGTTCAGTCGGGTGGGGGGATGCTGCGCTGCGAGGGAGGCAACCATCGCCTGCAGGAGTTCGCTCTTGCCCGATCCCGAGGTGCCGCCGATGAGCGTGTGCGGCCCATCCTCCACGAGATCGAGCACGAGCGGGCCGTCTGCGGCCACGCCGACAGGGAATGCGAGGTGATAGCCGCCGGCTGCAGTCCAACGCTTCGCGATCGAGGCAGCATCCACCGCGTCGTTGCCGAGAACGGAGAGCAACGGGACGGTACGGGGGATGGAGGTTGCCAGCGTTGCCGTCGACGCATCACGTACCGGTGCGAGCGCGCGGGCCACACGGTCGGCCACCACCGGGCGGACCTGTTCGATGTCCAGGTCGGCGGGAGCAAGCTCCGGGTCTGTGAACCACATCGAATCGCTGCGCGGTCGGGTCGGGTCCGCGACGCAGTGGACGATTGCGGTGGCCTGGCGCGGAAGCGCTGCCTCGGATTGGGAGCACCACACCACCGAGATGCCGGCCTCTCCGCAGACATCGAGCAACTGTGAGTACACGACCTGATCGGGCGCGATCCCGCCCTCCACGAACAGCACCACGCGCGGCCACGTCCTCGCGTTGCGCTCCTGTGAACCCGCCGCGAGGCGGAATGCCGCAACCTCCAGCAGGCGACGCCCCAGTTCGTTCGCTGATTCCTTCGTCGTTACTACGTGCTGGCCGGCGAGGGGCGAGGTGACTGACCGGGTGTGCGGCAGCCACTTGAGCCACGATGCAATCGGATTATCGGGCCGAACAGCGGCAGCGACCACGATGTCCTCGGGGCTGTGGAGGCACGTTGCCTGCAGGAGCAAGGCGGCCGCGAGCCCGTTGGTCGGCAGGTCGTCGCCGTGAACCGCAAGGACTGCGTGCTCGATGAGGCTCACCGTGAGGGGGACCTCGTCGATGGATCCGGCACCATCGGCGGCGCTCCTCAGCATCTGGAGCAGTTCCTCGTCGGTGGTTCGTTCGGCAGGAACCCGCACGCTGCTGTCGGTCATCGAGATACCGATCCGGAGGCGCAGGAAATCCGGAGCGTTCCTCCCCCGGGACCAGAGGTCGAGCGTGCGCAGCTCCGCCCGGCGGCCAAGGTCGGCAACGGTGGGCGCCGTGCGGTGCCGCTCGATCCGCTCCTGGTCCAGCGCCTCGGCGATCTGGCGCCGGCGATTGTCGAGCCGGTCCCGGAATCGAGCGAGGTCCTCCTCGAACTTCCGTCGGCGTGAGCGCTTGTCGTCGAACCAGTTACCGACAACCATTACGGGCGACAGGAGCATGATGCCGAGCATTGCGGGTTGAGGGTTTCCGCCAGCGGCGCTCAGGCCGTACATCGCAGCTCCACCGACGAGAGGCCCAACTGCGCTGACGAACTGGAAGCGGCGGGGTTCTGGTCTGCTCGGCAGGATCGGGATCTCGGGGATGGAACGCTCTGCCACGACGCGTGCGCGGTACGGGGTGCGCACGAATTCGATCTGCCCCAACCGGTCGATGCGTTCGCTCTTCGCCCTCACGAAACGCCGGACCACAAAGCCTGTTGCGCCAAGCCCCACCACGTCGTCGGGTGACACACCAACGGAAGCGAACACCTGCTTGCCGTTGACGGTGACCGGATTGGTTGCCTGTCCGGCTGGCTCGACGGTCACGGTCCAGTCCGGGGCGACAATGACATTGAGTTGGTGCCGTGACACCGTGCTGTCGTCGATCGGTATCTCGAGCGACGGGTCTCGACCGAGGCGGTACGCACCCGGGAGGAGCACCACGCTCCGCCCCGTATCGGGGCCGGCGGTGATGTCCAGTGCGATGGCTTGTGTTGGGATCGACGTCGGGCGCTGTGCGCCGGGAGTATCGAGGAGCAACTCATCGCCGGACACGAGGTCCGCCGTGGTGACGCTGTCGGTGGGGGCGAGGACGACCCCTGTGCGTGCAACGGTAAGCGTCGGTCGTTCGCGCTCGAGCCCTAGGTGCTTCGAGATTGCGGCGGCGCAATCGCTCACGGTGTGGGTGTGGTCGACGACCACGATGAGATCGGACGCGGGCCTGCCGCTTGCGATAGCCCGGACAACGAGTTCCATGATGCGACGCTCCTCAGGGCGGTAGAAGGGCCCGTGGGGGCTCATCCGACCGGAACATTTCGGGGAGTGGTCCCTGGGTACGGCGGGTGCCGATTGCGTCAGTTGCCGGGGCTTCCCTCAACCGGTCACCCTGTCCCACGGGAGCTCGGAGGCGCAACGCCAGATCTGTCTCACGTGATACGTGAGTGTGTCGTACGGGGAATGGTCCAACCGTCGGGCAGTTCGCCAGGCCCGGCGGACTGACCCTGCCGGGGGTCACGCTTGAGGGCGACAAGTTCGTCGTCGACAAGAAGGTGGAGACAGCCTTCCTGCGGAAGTTCTCCTACTTCCAGGCGATCTTCAAGACCTGCAAGGAGTGTGGTGCGACGTGGCTCAGCGTGTACTACGAGGACCTCACGAACACCGACCCGATGAAGGAGTTCGGTGACCGATACGGATACGAGCGGATCGTGACCGACGAGGAGATCGCATACATCCGCAAGAAGTTCGGCATGGGGGCGCTGGACGTCGACGACTTCGCGCCAGGGAAATGAGGGACTAGCCCTGCTTCCGAGCAGCGCCGCGTTGGGCGGACTCGGTAACCGAGGACGGATGGACGAGCAGCTCGCCGAGTGATGCTGCGTCGTAGCCATCGAGGCCTCCGAGGATGAATCGCATCGCCTTTCGCGAGTTGCCGCCACTTCCCCTCGCGCCCGGCTCCTTGCCAACGTCCTTCATGACGTTGAGGAGGTCCTTCCGCACGGACGTCACGTCAGGGGTGTCCTCTAGTGCCAATGGGTAGTTGAACGTCTTGCCTACGAGTCGGCGGTCCGGGACCGAGAGATGCCGCGTGGCGCCAGTCTCGATGTATGCATCCAGGATTACTGCGCCAGCACTGCGAAGTCGCGTCAGCGCCGAGTCGATGCCCTCGACATACTCGGGGTTCCGCTTCTTTCCGGAGGAATCGGGGCCGCCGGCTGATTCAAACAAGAGCGAGACGGGCTGGCCAAGCAGGCTCTCAACAACGAACTCGGCGTCGACCGTGGTGCCGTCTCCACGGAGCGCCTTCTGTCGAACTCCCGACCTCTTCGCCGACTTGGACATGACGTAGCGGTGCAGGCGGTACTCCACCAGTTCGGCCACCATCGCGTCGAACGTGAGGCCCAACTCATCGGGTACCTCGAGGCCGAGCGCCATCTCCCCGTTCGCCACCGAGAACCACGGAGCGGAGGCCTGCGTGTTTGCCCCGGTCCAGGCGGCGATCGGGTTCTTCGCCCAGTACGCCTCCCACTCGGGCTCGGTGGGGTGCATGACGTCCGCGAAGGACTTGCCGGCGTCGGAGAGGTCTGCCAGCAGCTTCGGATCCTTGTAGATCTGCCAACGGGAGTTGAGCGCAACATCACGAAGCGAGGACCCGCTGCGCAGCGTGCCGAGGTTGAGCATCGCCCTCAGCGTGACCAGTTTGAAGCTCTTCGTGTACGCGCCGTGCTCGATTTCCAGCAGGAAATCCCGAACACGCCCGCCGTCGATCGCCAACACTGCTCGCTCGGCATCTCCGAGCATCCCGATGCCGTCGAGAAACCCGAACCACCCACCGAGCTTCTTCAACTCGTGGTTCTTTCGGGTGATGAGCGCTAGTTCCAGCGCCCGCGGCCTCACGCCGTCGTGATCGTCGGCCCATGCTCGTGCTCGCTCGGCCAGCAGTTCATCGGCCTTGGGTGCACCGAGCAACTGTTCGAGCAGGTCGATGACCTCTGCGTCCACTACAACGGAGCAGCCTGCCGGAAGCGATTCAGCCCGCTCACGCAAGACCGGAACCGCCTCGCGATCCGTCAATCGGCCGCGACCCATGAGGACCGCCAACAGCCGCGCTTTCATGAGGAAACTGCGGTGGTTGCCAACCAGGTCCACGACATCGAGGTGAGTCTTGCCCTCGCTACGGCGCAGACCGCGTCCGAGTTGCTGGAAGAACACGATGGGCGACTCGGTAGGCCGCAGCATCATCACGATGTCCACAGCCGGCACGTCAATGCCCTCACTGAACATGTCGACGCTGAAGATGATGTCCACGCTCCGCTCGGCGAGCGCATCCAGGGCCTTGAGCCGTGGCGCAGACGTTGGCCCTGAGTGCACGGCTACCGCCCGCACGCCGCGCTCGCTGAAGAACTCCGCCATGAAGTCTGCGTGTGCGGTGGTGCAGCAGAAGCCGAGCGTCCTTCGGTCTGCCCCACCGAGTTCGCTCCACTCATCGAACACCTGCTGTGCGCGCTGCTGAGTCTCAAGTTGCTTCGACAGCTCCTCCACCACGAACCGCCCTGCACGCCAGGGGATGTGCTCGTAGTCCGCAACGTCCTTGATGGCCCGATAGTGGAAGGGGCTGAGCAACTCCCGCTCCAGACCTCGCACGAGACCGCACTCGTACACGAGGTTGTCGTCGCAGAGGGCCAGCAGGTCCGCTGCGTCAGTGCGATCTGGTGTAGCGGTGAGGCCAAGCAGGAATCGGGGCCGGAAGTGGCCGATCACCCTGCGATAGGTGGGAGCGGCTGCGTGGTGGAACTCGTCCACCACGATGTAGTCGAAGGCATCGGGTTGGAAGCGGTCGAGGTTTCGTTCCAGCGATTGCACGCTGGCGAACACCACGTCACCCGTCGGGTCCTTGTCGTCGCCGAGATACATGGTGAGCCGGCCGCCGGGGCGGATGCGGCGGAACACATCTCTCGACGTGCTGAGGATCTCTTCCCGGTGGGCAACGAACAGCACACGGCGGAAACTGGGTCGGTTGGTGTCGAATGCCGCAAGCCACGTTTTGCCGAGTCCGGTGGCCATCACCACGAGGCCAGCGCTGTGGCCCTCGATACGTGTGGCCTCCAGGGCCGCCAGTGCTTCCTGTTGCACACTCCACGGCTTGAGTTCTGGCTCGGGCTCCTCGTCGGCCAGCAGTTCGCTGTCGTGCAGCACGCGCAGGCCCGCCACCTTGTCCTTGCGCGTCTTGTATTCGCTCAACCAGTCACTGGTGAGTTCAACACTGTGGGGGTCGCTCCACAGCACCTCAAACTCGGTGAGGAGTTCGCCGAGGTGCTCGGTCTCCAGGTTCCACTCGATTCCCTGCTGGATGCCGAATCGGCTGAAGTTGCTGCTGCCAACGAACGCCACCCCGGGCTCTCCGGCGGAGGAGGAGAACAGGTACGCCTTCGGGTGGAAGCTGAACGGAGGGTTAGAGAACACCTTGGTCTCCACCGTTGCCCCCGACGGGTGGGTGCCAATCCGGTCGAGGAAGAACCCGAGCGCGTTTACGTCGGTGGTGAGCAGGTAGTCCGACGTGAGGAGGCGCAGGTGCACGCCACGGTCCAGTGCTGCCTGCAGGTGCTCCTTCATCAAGTCAACGCCAGACCACATGACGAAGCTGATGACGAGGTCGATGCGGTCGTACGCGGGGTTCGCAAGACAGGTGGTGAGCGCGCTGTGCAGGCGGTTGTTGCGGGGGAGGACGAGCGAGGGAGCGGTGGCCGCTGCCGATGCAGCGCTGGGGGGATCGGGTGGCCATGTCTCTGTGGCCTTGTAGTTGCCCTTCCACGGGATGACGTGGCG
>CANIBN010000039.1 GCA_947465505.1 Acidimicrobiales bacterium
TCATCGAGGTGGGCCGCCTGCGCCTGCATGCCATCCACAACCCGGGCCACACCGAGGGCTCGATCAGCTTCAAGGTGGAGGGCGCCCCGCTGCTCTTCACCGGCGACACGCTGTTCCCGGGCGGGCCGGGCAACGCCACCTTCGAGGGCGGCAACTTCGAGCAGATCATCCACTCGATCGACACCAAGCTGTTCACGTTCCCGACCGACACGATCATCCTCCCCGGCCACGGCGGGGACTCGACGATCGGCACCGAGCGGCCCCACCTCCAGGAGTGGGTGGACCGGGGCTGGTGAGCCTCCGCACCCCGTCCGTTGGGCGCGGGTGTGACCGATGCAACAGACTGTGGTGAACTTCTGGGGCGCCGGGATGACCCGGCGGAAGTCGTACAGGTCTGGATCAGCATGAATCTTCTCGTTCTCCTCGAAATGTCGTCGGGCGCCATGGGCGAGCGCGTCACCGTCGGCCCGCTCGACAGCGGGCTCACCTACGAGCAGTTGTTTGACCGAGCAGCCCGGGGCGCCACCTACCTGCGCAACCACCCGGGCGAGCGCCTGCTTTACGCGGGCATCTCGTCCCCTTCGCTTCCCGTGGCCATGTATGCGTCGTCCTGGGCCGGCAAGCCGTATGTGCCGCTCAACTACCGCCTTGCCGACGACCGCCTGCGGATGCTCATCGGGCGACAGGCGCCGGCCGTGCTGATCTGTGACGAGGGCACCGAGAGCCGCTTCGCCGGGATCGAGGGAATCGAGGTGCTCACCACCGAGCAGTTCAACGCTGCAATCGATGCTTCGGAGGCTGCTGAGCCCGACTGGTCGATGGACGAGGACGATGTCGCCGTGCTGCTGCACACCAGCGGTACCACCGGCGACCCGAAGATCGCGATCCTCCGCCAGAAGCACCTCACGGCCTACGTACTCGGCTCGATCGAGTTCATGGGTGCGGCCGAGGATGAGGCCACGCTCGTGTCGGTGCCGCCGTATCACATCGCCGGAATTGCAGCGATGATCACGTCGGGCTTCTCGGGACGTCGCATCGTGCAACTGCCTTCGTTCGAGCCGGCCGAATGGGTGCGCCTCGTGCGCGAGAACGGTGTCACTCACGCGATGGTGGTTCCCACCATGCTCGGGCGCATCCTCGACGAGATCGAGGACGGGCTCGGCCTGCCGAGCATCCAGCACCTCTCCTACGGCGGTGGCCGCATGCCTCTTCCCGTCATCGAGCGCGCTATGCAACTGCTGCCGCACGTCAACTTCGTGAACGCATACGGACTCACCGAGACCTCGTCGTCTATCGCGGTGCTCGGGCCCCAGGACCACCGCGACGCATGGAGTTCGGACGACGTGATGGTGCGACGCCGTCTCGGTTCGGTGGGCCAACCGCTGCCCACTGTGGAGATCTCGATCCGCGGACCGCTCGGCGAGGAACTGCCCGTTGGCGAGAAGGGTGAGATCTGGGTACGTGGCGACCAGGTCTCAGGCGAGTACGCCTCGAAGCGGGCGCTCAACAAGGACGGCTGGTTCCCGACTAACGACGCCGGCAGTTTCGACGATGGCGGGTATCTGTTCATCGAGGGCCGCATCGATGACGTCATCGTGCGCGGCGGCGAGAACCTCTCCCCCGGCGAGATCGAGGATGTCCTCCTGCAGCACCCGGCGGTGCGCGAGGCCGCCGTGGTGGGCATCCCGAGCGACGAGTGGGGCGAGGCGGTCGGTGCCTTTGTGGTGTTGCACGACGGTCAGACAATGACAGCGCAAGAGGTGTCCGACTGGATCGTGAAGCACCTGCGATCCTCGCGCAAGCCCGAGCACGTCGAGTTCCGAGCAGAGTTGCCGTACAACGAGACCGGCAAGCTGTTGCGACGCGAGCTGAAGGCCCAGTTCACCCCGTCGACGTAGCCGCTTCGGCAGCAGACCTGCCGAGCGACTAAGAACTAACCATCCATCACTGCACATCCGGAGGTCCGTGCATGGCAATCGACAAGTTCCCCGTCGAGGCGACACACATCATGATGTTTGCTCGCGCGATCGGCGACACCAATCCCATCTACTCCGACGCGGAGTACGCCAAGGGCACCGAGGTCGGTGCGGTTATCGCACCGCCCACCTTCGTGCAGGCGAGCGCCCAGTTTGACGACGAGTACCCGCTTCGGCCGATGCCCGGCAAGCCGTGGTTCGGCTCCGGCAAGGAAGCCACGGGCCTGAAGAAGGACCCGAAGGGCGATGGCGGCGGGAGCGGCGGCGGCAACGGCGGCGTGCTCCACGCCGAGCAGCACTACGAGTACCACCGCCCACTGCGCGCCGGTGAGGTGCTCACCGCAACCAACCTCCCACCGAAGAACTGGGAGAAGGAAGGCCGTCGAGGCGGCAAGTTGTTGTTCAGCGAGACCACCACCGAATACCGCACGGTCGACGGCGAACTGGTGGTCACCGCACGCGGCGTTGGCGTGCGTACCGAGAAGGTGGTGGAGTCCAAGTGAGCCTCAAGGCAAGCGAACTCAAGGTTGGCGACAGCCGCGAAGTGGTCGTCGTCGACGACCTTTCCCGCACGCAGATCGTCATGTACGCAGGTGCGTCGGGCGACTACAACCCGTTGCACACCGACGACAAGTTCACCCAGGAAGTTGCGAAGTACCCGTCGGTGTTCGCTCACGGCATGCTCTCGATGGGCATGACCGGCCGTGTGCTCACCGACTGGGTGGGCGATGGTCGCCTCACCAAGTACGGCGTGCGCTTCACCAAGCAGGTCTTCCCGGGCGCAACGCTCACCACCACTGCAACCGTGGAAGCGATCCGCAACGAGGGCGGCGTGAACTACGCCGACTTCACGGTGGTTACCAAGGATCAGGACGGCGACGCTGTCGTGACCGGTAGCGCCACTGCCCGTCTGGACTGATCCGCGCACCAGATTCCTCGGAGATCTCGGTCTGTTTTCTGTGAGGGAGTCACAGGAAATAGACCGAGATCTTTGCGTTTTCAGCCGAGGGCGGCGGAGGCGAGCAGTGTCCCGTCAGGACGAATAGCGACCGCGTGGTAGCCGTCGAACTGGGATACCCACTCGATCCCCGCTTCACCCATCACGAACACGGTCGTGGCAAAGGCGTCGGCCCACGCAAGGCTCGGGCCCGACACGGTTACCGAGGCAAACTCCTCAGCTGCTGCTCCGCTGCGCGCATCCCACAGGTGCGCGCCTCGTTCGGCGGTACCCGACGTCGCGACGGCGCCGCCCTCGACATCGAGCGACGCAATGATCTCGCCCGGTCGAATCGGATTCGCGATGCCGATGCGCCAGCGCTCCCCCGAAGCCGGCGAGCCGCTCACGATGATGTCTCCACCCACCGACACGTACCAGTGCTCGAGGCCACAGCGCGCCAACGCGGCGGAGGCCCGCTCGGCGGCCCACCCCTTCACGAACCCAGCGGGGTCGATGGGGCCCTCGAGGCCCTGTGGCCGAATGTCGAATGCGCCGTTGCTCGCCTGCTCGAGCCAGGTGCAGGCGTCGAGCACCTCGGTGACCTCTCGACTGCAGTCGCCGAGGTGCAGAACGCCCCGGTTTACCCGGCTGATCTCACTGTCCTCGCGATACGTGCTGAACATCGCCTCGAGCCGGTCCAGTTCGACCAGTACCTCGTCGATCGCCCGTTCTACGAGTTCCTGCGGGGCCGCATCGTGCACGTGGATGCTCGCAGTGGTGCCCATGACGTGGCGCGCACGGCGCACCGGCGAACCGTGACTGTTAGCCCTTGGCTGCATCGAGGATCGCCTGCAGGGAGTCGATGTACCCGATCGTGGTGTAGGTAGCGCCGGACACGCCACTGATATTGGCACTTTGTGCACTCATCGCCTGCTTGTTGAGGACCGGAACGGCGTTGGCGTTAATGCGATCAGACTTGCCGCCCGTGGGGCTCTGGAGCACCTTCACCGAGCAGATCTTGCCGCTGCTCGACACGGACGCCTGAACCTGTACCGGACCCCAGCGATTCTCCTGCACCGGACCCCGATACGTCCGGCAGTTCGATGAGTTAGCGGCCTTGCTCGTTGCCGCGGTCTCTGGCGTCGTTGTCGCCGCAGTCGCCGCAGTCGTCGCAGTGCCGCGCTGTGGCGTCGCCGGCACGGTGGACGTCGCCGTGCTGATGCCCGGATCAACGATGAGCGATCCGTTGTCGGTTGCCGAAGGGTCGATTGCGACAGTGCCACCGGCACTCGATGCGTCGAGCGACGCAGCACCGCTTCCCGGGTGGTCGAGCGCCATCACGAGCACACCCGCAGCACCGCCAAGGGCAACCATCGGAAACACGCGGCGCGCAAGACTGGGCGTGCGCTGGGAACGGTTCCGGCCTGTAGCGGCGCGCTTGGGGTCGTACGGGTTCGGGGTCATGAGGTCACCACCAGGGTCGTTCGAAGTGGACGGAAGAGGTAGGAATGCCGGCAGCACGGAGGCCTTGGCGTGCTGCCCACACGAGTCGGTCGGGTCCGCAGACCACCACGGCACGATCTGCAAGATCGGGAACCACCTCGGTGAGGCGGCGGGCCGAGAAGGGATCCTTCACAGCGAGACTCGCCGACGGACCGACGAGAGTGCGCAGCATGCCGCCACGGGCGTCCACCAATTCGCGCAGTTCGTCGAGATGCAGAAGGTCCTCGTGGCGGCTGGCACGGAACAGCACCACCGGTTCGTTGACCTCCGACATCGCCTCGACCATCGCCCGGGCCGGTGCCACACCGACACCGCCCACGATGAACAGTGCCTTCTTCGATCCGATCGACTCGGCGGTGCAACTGCCGTAAGGGCCCTCGACGGCGATCTTGGTGCCGAGCGGCATCTGGGCAATCGAGCGGGAGGCATCGCCGCGGTTCTTGATGGTGAAGCGCAGCCCAGCCGACGACGGCGCCGCCGACAGGGAGAACGGGTGGGCCTGCCACCACCAGCGAGCGCGCAGCGGACGCAGGAAGAAGAACTGGCCCGCGCTCGCCTCGATGCGACCGAGTCCGGGGCCGGCGAGTCGCACCGCAACGGTGTCGGGCGACACGGTTCGGACGTCGGCGATACGCAACGGTCGGAGCACGGAACGCATCGTGGTACCCCAACGGCGCACGACGAGCAAGGCGATGAGCGCAAGGTGGATAGAGATCCAGAGCACCCTGGCGACCGTGTCGTTACCGAAGATGTCACCGGTAACCAACTGGTGTCCGAACGACATTGCGAACCCGACGTATGCAGCGAGATGCACGAAGTACCACGTCTCGTACGACATTCGACGGCGCACCGAGGCGAGCGACGAGATGGTCACCACGGCGATCAGCATGGACCCGACGGTGGCGAGTGCCATGTAGGGCTGACGGCCGGTGAGGTCCTTCACCGCATTGAGCAGCCCGCCCGCGGCGCTCCACGCAACGAGTGCGGCAGCAATGTGGACACCAACGAGGAGTGTCATCGTCTCTCCGAGGATTCGGTGCCAGACGAACATGCGGTCGAGACCGATGTGTCGCTCCACCGAGCGCGGACGGCCGACCAGTGCGAGACCGACGAGGCCGAAACCCGACGCAAGCAAACCCGAGAGTTGCGTGATTGACGTTGCGGCGTCCGCCCAACCCTTCGACAACGCGGCGACCCCACCGTGACGGACCCAGAGGCCCACAATGAGGATCGCAAAGGCACCGGTGATGGCGAGTAGATCGCTCGGTAGGGCCCGGGTATGGCGGGCCGGCGGCAGGGGATGCGGGCGCCGGGGGGTGTCCGAGTAGTTACCCGAACGTGGCGTCCGCATGGGAGGTGCCTGAAGCATGGTCTCACGATGAAGCACCAACCTTGGAGAAGTCTGGGAATGGCCGGTGAACTCCCTCAGGGTGACCAACGTCTCAGATACACCGCCCAAGATCTCGCAGGAAGGGCTGGATTGGGCCAGACTTAGGTCCTCAGCAGGCGACGAGGAGGCAACACGATGGGATCACGCGTGGTCATCAAGGGCGGAACCGTGGTGGACGGTACCGGCACGCCCGGCCGCCAGGCAGACGTGGCAATCGAGGGCGACCGCATTGTCGAGGTCGGCCCGAACCTCTCGGGCGACGAGGTCATCGACGCAACGGGTTGCGTGGTGGCTCCTGGTTTCATCGACATCCACACGCACTACGACGCTCAGGTGTTCTGGGATCCGGCACTCACGCCGTCGTGCTACCACGGCGTCACCACGGTGGTGATGGGCAACTGCGGGTTCTCCTTCGCCCCCATCAAGCAGGCCGACATCGAGACCTTCGTCCACACCATGGAGAAGGTGGAGGACATGGACCCCCAGTCGCTGCTCGAGGGCGTGCCGTGGGACTTCGAAACCTTTGGCGACTACCTCGACTCGGTCAACCGGCGGGGCGCGCTGCTCAACTACGCGGCCTACATCGGCCATACCCCCCTGCGCCTCTACGTGATGGGCGAGGACTCGATCGGCCGGGAGGCGACACCCGACGAGGTCGACCAGATGGTTGCCATCGTCAAGGACGCCATGGACGCTGGCGCCTGTGGCGTGGCGACGAGCTTTGCCCCAACGCACCGCGCCGCCGACGGTCGTCCCATCCCGAGCCGCTGGGCCGAGAGCGAGGAGATCTACCGCCTCTTCAAAGCCGTCGCCGACACCGGTCGCGGTGTGATCGGCATCAACGGAGGCGACAACCTTCCGTTCCCGCAGTGCTATGACATGCAGCTACGCGTCGGAATCCCCTTCACGTTCACGGCGCTGCTCACCTTCCCGAACGGTGCTCACCTCAAGGCCGCCGAGATCAACCGTGAGGGATGGAAACGCGGTGCCGAGGTGTGGCCCCAGGTGTCGTGCCGACCGCTGTCGTTCTCGATGACTATGCAGGAGCCGTTCACGCTCAACATCAACCCGGTGTTCGGCGAGCTCATGTCGCAATCCGTTGCCGAGCGCAAGGACGCCTACGCGGACGGCGCATGGCGCGAGCGCGTGTTGGCCGCCTGGAGCGACCAGAAGTTCCTCCCGCCGCAGTGGACCTCGTTCGAGATCATGGAGTCCACGGCACACCCCGAACTCGTCGGCCAGCGGATTCAGGCACTCGCCGATGCTGCGAGCAAGCACCCGCTCGATTATCTGCTCGACCTCACACTCGAGGAAGCGGAGCCGAAAGACCTGCGCGTGAAGAACATCCTCGCCAACGGTGACCCCGAGGGCATCGCGATCCTGCTGCAGGAGGAGCACACCACGCTCGGCCTCTCCGACGCTGGCGCCCACGTGGGCCAGTTGTGCGACGCACCACTGTCCACTGACCTGCTCGGCAACTGGGTGCGCGAGCGCAAGGTGCTCAGCATGGAGACCGCGATCCGCAAGTTGTCCGGTCTGCAGGCAGACATCTTCAACTTCACCGACCGCGGTTACCTGAAGGCCGGCTACCACGCCGACGTGGTGGTGTTCGACCCGAACACGGTGGCACCCGGGCCTGTGCGCCGGGTACGCGACTTCCCGGCAGGCGCAGAGCGGCTTACCGCCGATCAGCCGACAGGCATGCAGTACGTGTTCGTGAACGGTCGCGCCATCCAGCGTGATGGCGTACTGGTCGAGTCGGCACTTGAGGACCTGCCCGGCCAGATGGTGTCGCCGACACCCTGGTGAGCACGCTCATCGCGGGCACCTGTACGCCCGCAGTCGTCGTCGACGTCGAGGTGCTCGACCGCAACATCAACTCGTGGTCTGCACGCTTTGCTGAACGCGCTGTTGGCCTCCGGCCCCACACGAAGACGAGTAAGTGCACAGAGATCATCGCCCGCCAGGTGGCCGCCGGCGCAGTGGGTCTCACTGTGGCAACGATCGGTGAGGCCGAGTCGCTGGCACAGCGCGGGTTCGACCGCCTCTTTCAGGCGTACCCCGTGTGGGCAGGAACACCCGAGCGCGCTCGACGTCTCCGCGCCTTGCACGAACGCGTGGACCTCATGGTGGGTGTGGAGTCCGCAGACTCTGCCGTCGCTCTGGCTGTCGCTGCACGGGGCACCTCACGACCCCTCGCAGTGGTGCTCGAGGTGGACTGTGGGATGCGACGCTCGGGCGTTGCGCTACCTGAACTGTCATTGCTGGCGCGCCGTAGTCTCGACCTCGGACTCGACGTGCGCGGGGCCTTCACCTATGGCGGACATGCCTATGCGAATTGCGACGCACCGCCGGCCGCAGGCGATGACGAGGTTCGGACCCTGCAGGACGCCGAGTCGTTGCTGCGGGCCGAGGGGGTCGAGCCAACGGTGTTGAGCGCGGGATCCACGCCCTCGGCGGTCTATTCGGCCCGTCCACCGGTAACCGACGAGCGACCCGGAACCTACGTGTTCATGGACCGTCAGCAGATTGCGCTCGGGGCGGGAAGCATCGACGACGTGTCGATGTACGTGCTCACCACCGTTGTTGCGAGTCACACCGATGGCCGCTTCGTGCTCGATGCCGGGTCGAAAGTGATCGGCACGGACCGCCCTTCATGGCTCGAGGGTCACGGCTTCCTGCCGGCTTACCCTGCAGCGGTGGTCACACGCCTGTCCGAACATCACGCGGTCGTCGAGGCCCGCGGACCCCGGCCGCGTGTAGGTGAGGTGCTTGCGCTGGTGCCCAACCACTGCTGCGTCGTGGTGAACCTCACCGACACCCTCTGGGCTGCGGCCCGCGTCGATCCCCTCGAACCGGCCGACCTCCTCAGCTCATCGGACCTGCAGCGCTGGCCGGTCATCTCCCGCGGTTCAAATACTTAACCCGGGATGATGCTGTGGCGCTTCTCGACAACCTCGCGGTCGCGAGGGTCCGCGGCGGCGAACCGCTTGATGAGTTCGTCCCGCAGCCCTTCGAACGACACGACAGCATCGATCACCATCTCCGAGGCGAGCCGGTACAGGTCAACGTCGGCCTCGTACTCTCGACGACGCTCCTCCACGTAGGCATGGCGCTCGGCGGGGTCGTCGATCGCCGCGATCTTGTTGGCGTACACCGCGTTCACTGCCGCCTGCGGACCCATCACCGCAATCTTCGCCGTGGGCAGTGCCAACGTGGCGATCGGATCGAACGCCGGACCATTCATGGCGTAGAGGCCAGCGCCGTAGGCCTTGCGCACCACCACACAGATCTTGGGGACAGTGGCCTCGGTGATAGCAGTGATCATCTTCGCCCCGTGACGGATGATGCCCTCTCGCTCGACCTTGGTGCCGATCATGAAGCCGGGCACGTCGGCGAGGAACACGAGTGGGATGTTGTACGCATCGCACATCCAGACGAAACGCGCGGCCTTGTCTGCCGAGTCGCCGAACAGCACACCGCCCTTGTGCATCGGGTTGTTCGCCACGAAACCGACCACGTGACCGTCGAGCCTGCCGAAGCCCACCGTGAGCTCGGGTGCGAACAGCGGCTTCACCTCGAAGAATGAGCCCTCATCGATGATGCAGTCGATGAATCGGTGCATGTCGTAGCCCATTGCCTCGTCGACGGGCAGCGCCGCAGCGGTGAGCGGCTTCACCGGGTCGCAGCCCTCGTATACCTCGGGCGTCTCGCGCCAGTTGGTGGGCAGGAACGAGAAGAAGTCACGCGCTTGCGCAATGGCGTCCGCATCGTCGACAGCAAGATTGTCGCCGCAGCCCGACACGGAGGCGTGCATGCGTGCGCCACCCATCTCCTCGAGCGTGACGTACTCGCCGATGACCTCCTCGGCCATGCGCGGCGAGCCCAGATACATCGACGCATTGCCCTCGACCATGATGACGATGTCGCAGAACGACGGGATGTAGGCGCCGCCCGCGGCTGACGGCCCGAAGAGACAGCAGATCTGCGGCACCTTGCCGGACAGCTTCACCTGGTTCGCGAAGATCCGACCGGCACCACGTCGACCCGGGAACAGGTCGACCTGATCGGTGATGCGGGCGCCCGCCGAGTCGATCAGCCAGAAGATCGGCACCTCGTGGCGCAGCGCATACTCCGTCACCCGGATCATCTTCTCCACGGTGCGGGCACCCCACGAACCGGCCTTCACCGTCGGGTCGTTGGCAACGACACACACGGTTCGCCCGTCCACCCGGCCCACACCGGTCACCACACCGTCGGCGGGGAGGTCGGCCGCCATGGTGTTGGACAACAGACCGTCCTCCACGAAGGACCCCTCGTCGAGCAGCAGCGCCAAACGGTCCCGCACGAACAGCTTGTTCTGACGCGCAAGCTTCTCGCCCTCCCGGTGGAGGTTGCCGGACGCCGCCCGTGTCCTTCGCTGCTCGAACTCCTCGGTCACCGTTCCCCCTGGCTACTCGGTGACCACACCGTACTGCCCGTCGCGCCGTGGGGACCGAAGACTCGATGCCGCCCCCTGCATACGGGTGGACCGGGACACCCGATCTGGGCGATACTGCGGACGCTGATTCTGGCACTGCACCTAGGGGGGACCGCAGCCATGATGACCGGGGAAGAGTACAAGAAGTCGCTTTTTGATGGACGCGCCACGTATTTCGCTGGCGAGAAGGTGGATGACCTCCCAGGTCACCCGATCCTCGGTTCGTCGGTGCAGAAGGCGGCGGATGGCTACGACTGGATGATTGCGCATTCCGTGAACGGTGAGAGCCCACTGAAGGCAATCCCGACCAACGGCGAGGAGTTGCGCCAGAAGGTCGACCTCGTCCATCAGAGTGGCATGATCAGCCACGTCACCTACACGTCGATCATGACCCTCGAGACCGTGGCAGGCCGCATCAAGGACACGGCACCGCAGTACATCGAACCGATGAAGGCGTTCATCGAGGAAGCGCAGCGTCGCGACATCCGCATCACGCAGTGCATTACCGATGCCAAGGGTGACCGTTCCCGACCGCCGGGCAAGCAGGACGACCCGGATGCCTATGTGCACGTCGTGAGCCGCCAGAGCGATGGCGTGGTGATCCGTGGCGCGAAGCTCCACATCACCGGAGCGTCGCTCGGCCACGAGCTGATGACCATCCCCACCAAAGCGATGAAGGCCGGCGAAGAGGACTATGCCATTGCAGCGATGATCCCGGTGAACGCCCCCGGCGTGAAGATCATCAACACCTCGTACGCACCTCGTCACCACGACCTGCGCGACTTCCCGGTGTCGGGCGCAGACAACTACCCCGAGGGCTTCGTGATCTTCGACGACGTGTTCGTGCCGAACGATCGCATCTTCCTGAACGGCGAGGTGTCGCAGGCATCGGTGTTCGCCCACTCCCTCGGCCTGTGGGAGCGCCTCGGCGGCCTATCGGGTCTGGCCGATGGTGCGGACCTGCTGGTGGGCCTGGCGCAGCTCATCGCTGAGGCCAACGGGCTCGCCGGCGAGGCACACATCAAGGAGAAGATCTCCGAGATGATCATCCATGCCACCGTCGTCCGCGCCTGCCTCGAGGCCTGTCTCACGCACGCCGAGGTCGGCCCGTTCGGTGCAGCCTTCCCGAACGAGTTGTACACCAACGCCGGCAAGTACACCGGTGCAGCGAACTTCAACCTCATGGTGCGGCACGTCCACGACATCGCCGGTGGCGCCATCGTTACTGCTCCGGCGATTGCCGACTTCGAGAACCCCGACGTCGGTCACTTGGCGCGCAAGTACATGGCCGGTCGCTCGGACGTGGACGGCGAGTACCGCACGCGCCTGTTCCACACCATCCGTGACCTCACGGCCGATGCCTACGGCGGTTGGCAGCTCGTCACCAACATCCAGGCCGGTGGTGGTCTGTACGCGCAACGCATCGTCACTCGTAAGCACTACGACCTCGACCGTGCCAAGGCGATGGCGCTCGCTGCTGCTGGCCTCGGCGAGAACCCCAACCACTGAGCAGGCCACCACATGGCTGCAGATCTGCACGCGTCCGCGCTGGGCGAGGACGAGAAGCACGCGTTTATCGCCGAGGCAACGGCCTTTTTGGAGGCCAACGCCGAGCGCCGTCAGGCCACCGAGTCGTTCACCTGGGGCAAAGGCCCCGAGGTGCGCCTCATGGGCAAGGACGATGAAGACCCGCGGGCCCTCATCGCACAAGCACGCTCATGGCGCGCCAAGGTGTTCGATGCCGGCTTCGGCTGGCTCGGCGGCCCGAGGGAATACGGCGGCGGCGGTCGCCATCACGACCTCGACGGCATCTATCGCTCGCTGGAGAGCGAGTTCGACGTGCCCGACCAGAGCGCCTGGGGTGTTGCGTGGGAGATGGTGGCCCCGGCCATCCTCGTCCACGGCAGCGAGGACGTGAAGCAGCGCTACCTGCGCCGCATCTACCGCGGCGAGCTGCTCTGTTCGCAGTTGCTCAGCGAGCCGGGCAACGGCTCGGACCTCGCTGGCCTGCGCACGAAGGCCGTGCGCGACGGCGACGAATGGGTGGTGAACGGGCAGAAGGTGTGGAGCTCCTACGCGCATCTCGCGGAGCTCGGTCAGCTCATGGCCCGCACGGACCCGGACGCCCCGAAACACAAGGGCCTCACGATGTTCCTGCTGCCGATGGACACCGCTGGAGTGGAGCCGCGTCCACTTCGGCAGATGAACGGCAACGCCGAGTTCAACGAGGTGTTCCTCACCGACGTGCGTGTGCCCGACGCCAACCGCGTCGGCGACGCAGGTCGCGGTTGGGCGGCAGTGCTCACCACGCTGATGTCCGAGCGCGCCGCCGTGGGGTCGGGCAAGACCTCGGCAGCGGCCGACCCTGCACTCATCCTCGTCGAACTCGCTCGGCACATGGACCGACTCGACGATGCCGTCGTGCGCCAGACCCTCGCCGAGGTGCTCACCCACCGCAAGCTCATTGAGTGGGTCGGAACGCGCGGTGAAGCACTCGTTGCGTCCGGACAGGCTCGTGGCGCCGAGGGGTCCATCCTCAAGCTGCTCTCCTCACGCCAGATCCGACGCATCGCGAATCTTGCGGGAAGTCTGCTCGGGCCCGCCTTCGGGGCCGACACCGGCGAGTGGGGCACGTTCGCGTGGAGCGACTACCTCTGCAGCACGCCCGGGTTGCGCATAGCGGGTGGGACCGACGAGATCCAGCACAACATCTTGGGCGAGCGCATTCTCGGTCTCCCCAAGGAACCCGGCCTCTCTTGATGCGCCGACATAGCCATAGCTGATGCGCCGACATAACCGCTGATTGTTCTCGGTCCCGAACGTGCACGTTTTGAGCGTTTTGAGGACCGAGAACCCAGGTCGATGATTGTTCTCGGTCCCGAACGTGCACGTTTTGAGCGTTTTGGGGACCGAGAACGTGGGTGGGGTGGCGGGTGGGTTGAGTAGGTGGGGTTAGCCGTTGCGGCGGGTGTGGCGGAATGACTCGCCGAACTCCGGTGACGGCTCGCGCGGCAGGCCGAGCATCTTCTCCCCGAGGATGTTCTTCTGAATCTCGTCGGTACCGCCGGCGATCGACTGACCCGGTGTGGAGATCAGCACCTCGGTGATCACGCCATCAAGCGGCGCATCGGCACCGCTCAACATGCAACTCGCGCCGCCGATCAGCGAGTGCACCCGTGCGGCGCTCCGCGAGATCTCGCTCGTTGCGAGTTTGCCGACCGATCCCTCGGCTCCAGGCGTGCGGCCAAGGGCGCGCGCGGCGGCTGCGCGAGAGGCGGTCCACTGACTCACCAGTTGCAGGGACAGCAGCCGCGCAATCGCTTGACGCACGACGGGATCGTGATCGACCCCATTCGCCCGTGCACGGTCCACCACCAAATCGACGCGACCGCTGCGCTGCGGGTACCACTGGTACGACTCGAAGTAGTGATCCACCTCGGCTCGCGCCTCGTCGAGCAGGCGGCCCGGCGCGCTGGAGAGATTGGGTCGGACACGGCCCCCGTACTTGCGCTCGTACGACAGTGTGGTGAGTGCCACATGCCAGCCCTCCCCCAGCGCTCCCACCTGGTCACGCGCCGGGATGCGCGCGCTATCGAGGAACACCTCGTTGAAGGACTGATGGTGGTTCATCTGCTTGAGCGGACGCACGGTGACACCCGACTGACGCATGTCGATCACGAAGAAGCTGAGCCCGGCGTGCTTGGCAACGTCCCAGTCGGTTCGTGCCACGAGAATGCCCATATCGGCGTAGTGGGCTCCTGTGTTCCACACCTTCTGTCCGTTGACGATCCACTCGTCACCGTCACGTACAGCCGTCGTGGTGAGTCCGGCGAGGTCCGAGCCCGAACCCGGTTCGCTGAACAGCTGACACCACGTGATCTCGCCGCGAATGGTGGGCAGTAGGTAGCGCTCGCGCAGGTCGTCCGATCCGTGCTCGAGGATCGTCGGGGCAGCGAGTTGCATACCGAGACCGAGCGGTGTGCCACAGGTGCCGAACTCCACGAGTGCCTCGGCTACCACTGCATCGGTCCAGGCCGGCCAACTCTTGCCGTGCCAGCGCTCGGGCCAAGATGGCGTCGCCCATCCGTCAGCGGCCAATCGTGTACGCCACTCGAGCAGCGACATCGCAGGATCCCAATGCTCGTCGATCCATGCGGCGAGCGCCGTGCGAACGCCCTCTGGCGTCAACTGGACCGTCTCCCTGATGCGCTCGATGACCGCCACGGCACACTCCCTCGATTCCGCGGGGAACATTCACCCCACAGGTGGAGGGTAGAAAGCGGCCCAACTCGCTCGCCGGGGCCATTCGGCCCCCGGTGCCGGCCGAGTGGCACAACCTCGAAGTGAGGAGAAGGCCCAATTCCCGATCGGTTTACTCAGCATTAGACCTAGACTGGGGTCTCTCCCCTCCCCGAGGTCGCCCATGTCGAACATCGTGATCCCCACTCAGCTCGAGACCGGCCACCCGGCCGACGCGATCCGTTGGGCCGCCGAGCAGTTCGGCACTGAGCACCTCGTGGTCACGGCAAGTTTCGAGGACGCCGTCCTGGTTCACCTCGCTGCAACCGCCGTACCGGGCATCGAGGTCGTCCTCATCGACACCCAGTACCTGTTCGCCGAAACCCAATGGCTCGTCGACGAGATGCGCAAGGTGGTGGACCTGAACCTCACCGTGCTGCACCCCAAGGTGGAGCCCGACAATCTGTGGAGGACCGACGTGGAGGCCTGCTGCAACGTGCGCAAGGTGGAGCCCCTCAACCGCGCGCTCGTCGGCAAGAAGGCCTGGATCACCGGAATCCGTCGCGTCGACGGACCTACCAGGGCCAACGCCCCGGTGGCGTCGTTCGATCCGGTCCGCAACCTCGTGAAGATCAACCCACTTGCCTCCTTCACCGACGACGACATGCTCACCTACGAAAAGATCTACGAACTGCCCACGAATCCGCTGCGCGAGCGCGGCTACCCGAGCATCGGTTGCTGGCCGTGCACGAGGCCCGTCGCCCCCGGTGAGGACAAGCGCGCGGGACGGTGGGCGGGCAATGCCAAGACCGAGTGTGGGCTGCACGTATGACCGCAGAGATCGCCACTCACGCAGAGACAGCGCACCTCGACGCGCTCACCGACGAGGCCATCACCATCATCCGCGAGGTGGCCACGGAGTGCATGAACCCGGTGCTGCTGTTCAGCGGAGGCAAGGACTCCGCCGTGCTGTTGCACCTCGCCGTGCTTGCGTTCGCACCCGCACGGCTGCCCTTCCCGGTGATGCATGTCGATACGGGTCACAACTTCGACGAGGTCATCGCATATCGGGACGAACTCGTCGAACGCTGGGGCATCCGACTCGTCGTGGCCAGCGTGCAGGAGAGCATCGACCAAGGGCGTGTCGTGGAGGACACCGGTCCGCGAGCGAGCCGAAACCGACTGCAGTCGGTGACCCTGCTCGACGCGATCGGCGAGCACGGTTTCGACGCAGCGTTCGGCGGCGGTCGCCGAGACGAGGACAAGGCACGGGCCAAGGAACGCATCCTGTCGTTCCGCGACCGCATGGGCCGCTGGGACCCGCGTCAGCAGCGCCCCGAGCCGTGGGCGCTGCTCAATCCGCGCATCCGCAAGGGTGAGCACCTCCGTGCGTTCCCGCTGTCCAACTGGACCGAACTGGACATCTGGCGCTACATCGAGCGCCACAATGTGCCGCTGCCGAGCATCTACTTCTCGCACCAGCGCGAGGTAGTGGAGCGAGACGGCATGCTGCTCGCCGTCGGCGGGCCGGTGGCGCTCGAGCCGGGCGAGAAGCCGTATGTCGCCACGGTTCGCTACCGCACCGTTGGCGACGCCAGTTGCACCGGCGCCGTGGAGTCCAGCGCGGCCAACGTACTCGATGTCTTGGCGGAAGTAGCCGCCGCGCGCATCACCGAACGGGGTGCCACACGCGCAGACGACACGTTCAGCGAGTCTGCAATGGAAGACCGCAAGCGCGAGGGGTACTTCTGATGGGCATCGATGTCCGCGCCGGAACCTCCAGCACACTGCGCATCGCCACCGCCGGCTCGGTGGACGATGGCAAGAGCACACTCATCGGTCGCCTCCTTCACGACACCAAGACGGTGTTCGAGGACCAACTGCAGGCAGTAGTGAAGGCGAGCAGTCGCTATGGCGACGGCAGCACCAATCTTGCACTGCTCACCGACGGCCTGCGCGCCGAGCGCGAGCAGGGCATCACCATCGACGTGGCGCACCGCTACTTCGCCACGCCGAAACGCAGTTTCATCGTGGCCGACACTCCGGGACATGCGCA
>CANIBN010000040.1 GCA_947465505.1 Acidimicrobiales bacterium
CCTATGCAGAGGTGCTCGGGGGGCTGCACCACCTCGCGATCAGCGTGACGCCTGAGCACTGGGCGGCTGCCCGTGAGCGCCTCGCCGCAGCTGGAGTGGCAACAGACGTGGTGAGCGGGGTGTCGATGTACTTCCGAGACCCCGACGGCACCCGCCTGGAGCTACTCAGCGACCCGCTCGGCGAGATGTACGGGAATATCGTGCTCTAGTCAGAAGTTGATACACTCAGACTCAAGTTTCTTGCAGTGAGAGAGTGGAGAGATGGCGTTCGACCCCAAGAAATGGACCGCAAAGACCAACGAGGCGTTCTCGGCGGCAATCGACCAGGCCAAGAGCCTGAACAACCCGGAACTCACCCCAGATCACCTGCTCAGCGCGCTCATGGGTCAACCCGACACGATCGTCGGCCCGCTCGTGCAAAAGCTTGGCCTTGCCCCGCTCATGGTGCGCAACAAGGCCGACGAAGCCGTTGCCAAGTTGCCTCGCGCCTACGGCGGTGGCGAGCCGCGTCTCAGCCGTGAACTGAGCAACGTCGTCGAGATGGCCGAGCGCTATCAGAAGGACCTGAAGGACGACTACCTGTCGGCCGAGCACCTGGTGCTCGCCATGAACCAACGGCTGGGCATCGGCTCCGAGGAAGTGCTCCAAGCGCTGCGCGAAGTGCGCGGCTCCCACAGGGTCACGTCGCCCAATCCTGAGGAGCAGTTCCAGGCCCTCGAGAAGTACGGCACCGATCTCACCCAGCGTGCGCGTGACGGCAAGATCGATCCCGTCATCGGTCGTAACGACGAGATCCGTCGCACCATCCAGGTTCTTTCGCGCCGCACGAAGAACAACCCGGTTCTCATCGGTGAGCCAGGCGTTGGTAAGACCGCAATCGTGGAGGGTCTCGCCCGACGCATTGCCGATGGCGACGTACCCGAGGGTCTGAAGAACAAGCGGCTCATCTCGCTCGATCTCGGCTCGATGATCGCAGGCTCGAAGTATCGCGGTGAGTTCGAGGAGCGCCTGAAGGCAGTGCTCAAAGAGATCACCGACGCATCTGGCGAGGTGATCACGTTCATCGACGAGATTCACACGATCGTCGGTGCCGGTGGTGCCGAGGGATCAATGGATGCCGGCAACATGATCAAGCCGTTGCTCGCCCGCGGCGAACTGCGCATGATCGGCGCAACCACGCTCGACGAGTACCGCAAGTACATCGAGAAAGACGCAGCACTCGAGCGTCGCTTCCAGCAGGTGTACGTGGGAGAGCCGTCGGTGGAGGACACGATTGCCATCCTCCGCGGGCTGAAGGAGCGCTACGAGGTACACCACGGTGTGCGGATCCAGGACACGGCGCTCGTGTCGGCTGCGGTGCTGTCGAACCGCTACATCACCAGTCGCTTCCTGCCAGACAAGGCAATTGACCTCATCGACGAAGCGGCCTCGCGCCTGCGCATCGAGATCGACTCCCTGCCTACCGAGATCGACATCGTCGAGCGGCGCATCCTGCAGCTCGAGATCGAGCACCTCGCGCTGCAGAAGGAGACCGACGCTGCCTCGGTGGAGCGCCTGCATGTGCTGCTCGAGGAACTCGATGCGCTGCAGCAGCAAGCGTCGACGATGCGCGAGCACTGGGAGGGCGAGAAGGACGCCATCGGAGCGATCCGTTCGCTGAAGGAAGAAATGGAGCAACTGCGCACGCAACTCGAACGCGAGAGCGACCTCAACGTTGCTGCCGAGATCCGTTACGGGCGGATCCCCGAGCTGGAGCGCAGGGTTGAAGATGCAACGGCCCACCTCGATGAGTTGCAGAAGGGCAATCGCATGCTCAAGGAGGAAGTGGACGCGGAAGACATCGCCGAGGTGGTGTCCAAGTGGACCGGTGTGCCGGTGAGCAAGTTGATGGAGGGGGAGATGGCCAAGCTGGTCCATCTCGAGGATCTCCTGCACCAGCGCGTCATCGGTCAGGAAGATGCAGTGCACGCAGTGGCAAACGCCATTCGACGCAGTCGTGCGGGCCTGTCAGACCCGAACCGCCCGATCGGATCGTTCATGTTCCTCGGACCAACCGGCGTCGGCAAGACCGAACTGGCCAAGGCACTCGCCGAGTTCCTTTTCGACGACGAGCGCGCAATGGTGCGCATCGACATGGGTGAGTACATGGAGAAGCACTCCGTGTCGCGCCTTATCGGGGCGCCTCCCGGATACGTCGGGTACGACGAGGGCGGTCAGTTGTCCGAAGCAGTGCGCCGCCGTCCGTACTCGGTGGTGTTGCTCGACGAGATCGAGAAGGCACACCCCGACGTGTTCAACGTGTTGCTCCAGGTGCTCGACGATGGCCGTCTCACCGATGGGCAGGGTCGCACGGTGGACTTCACCAACGTGGTCATCATCATGACCTCGAACCTGGCAGGCGATCCGACCACGTTCTTCAAGCCCGAGTTCGTGAACCGTGTGGACGACATCATCCGGTTCCGCTCGCTCAACGCGGAGGACCTGCGACCCATCGTGGAGATTCAGTTGGAGCACCTGAAGCAGCGCCTTGCCGCCCGTCGCATCACGCTGGTGGTCACCGACACGGCCATGGACAAGCTTGCGCGCGACGGTTACGACCCGGCGTTCGGGGCCCGGCCGCTGAAGCGTGTCATCCAGCGCGAGCTCGGGGACCGTCTGGCCGTGACGATTCTCGAGGGCAAGGCAGTCGACGGCGACACGATCACGGTGGACTCGCACATCGCGGTGGCCGCCGGACCCGCAGCCAGCCCTGATGAGGACGCCCTCGAGGTACAGGACGGCTTCGAGATCACCGTCGAGTCACCGACGGCGTAAGCCCGCAATTGGGCCCATCACGACGGGGGACCCGATAGGGTTCCCCCACGTGCCGGTCACCGTTGTTGTAGGGAGTCAGTGGGGCGACGAGGGGAAGGCCAAGGTCATCGACCTCCTCTCGAACCAACACGACTACGTCATCCGTTATCAGGGCGGCCACAACGCCGGCCACACCATCGTTGCGGGTGGTGAGAAGTACGCCCTACAGCTCGTGCCGTCCGGTGTGCTCTACCCTCACGTCACCCCGGTGATCGCCAACGGCGTGGTGGTCGACCCCATCACCCTGCTCGACGAGGTCGGTCGCCTGAGCGCCCGCGGCGTCGACACATCTCGACTCAAGGTGTCGAGCCAGGCGCACCTCATCCTGCCGTGGCACTTTGCCCATGATCGTCTCGCTGAGGGTCGCCGCGGCGACAACAAGATCGGCACCACCCTCAAGGGCATCGGACCGGCGTATGCCGACAAGGCTCGCCGTGTGGGCCTGCGAGTGGGCGACATGCTCGACCGCAAGCGTTTCGCCGAGCAACTCACCGAACTCGGCACCGCCGAGAGCGATCTCGTCGTGCACCTCGGCGGCGAGCCGCTTGACATCCCGGCGATCGTGGAGCAGTACGCGGGCGACCTCGCCGAGCGTGTGTCGCCGTACATCACCAACACCGTGGCCCTGTTGCACGACGCACTCGCCCGGGGCAAGCGGCTGCTGCTCGAGGGCGCGCAGGCGACGTTCCTCGATATCGATCACGGTACGTACCCCTACGTCACCTCCTCAAGCCCCACTGCAGGGGGCGCCTGCTCCGGTTCCGGGCTTGGTCCTCGCGACCTCGGCCGCATTGTCGGCATCACCAAGGCGTACACGACGCGCGTTGGTTCCGGCCCGTTCCCCACCGAGCTCACTGATGCGCTGGGCGACGCGCTCGTCGACATCGGTCGGGAGTTCGGCACGGTGACCGGTCGCCGTCGCCGTCCGGGTTGGCTTGACCTCGTCATGCTCCGACACGCGGTGCGCCTGAACAGCCTCACCGAGATCGCGCTCACCAAGCTCGACGTGCTCGACACGTTCGACACTGTTCGCATCTGCACCGGCTACCGCGTGAACGGCACGCCGATCAGCGAATACCCCGACCGTCTCGACGCGCTTGCGCAGGTAGAGCCGGTGTACGCAGACCTTCCGGGTTGGAAGACGTCCATCGAGGGTGCCCGTCGTGTAGACGACCTGCCCACGCAGGCGCGCGCGTTTGTCGATCTCGTCGAGCGCGAGGTTGGTGTACCGGTGCGCTACGTCGGCGTTGGCGCAGACCGCGACGCGGTGGTGGAGCGGCCGTGATCCCGCGCTACTCCACACCCGAGATGACGGCCGTCTTTGACGACGTCGGACGGTTTCGGCGTTGGCTGGAAGTGGAGTTGCTCGCTACCGAGGGACAGGCGGCCATTGGCGTCGTGCCCGCTGCTGACGCCGTGGCGTGTCGTGCGCGCGCGCCGCACATTGACGACGCGTTTGTGGCCAAGGTGCTCGAGCGCGAGCAGATCACCGACCACGACGTTGCGGCATTTGTCGACGTGGTGCAGGACGCTGTTGGCACACCCGAGGGTGCGTGGATCCACTACGGCCTCACCTCCACTGACGTCGTGGATACGGCACTTGCGTGGATGCTGCGCGACGCAGTTGATCTGATGCTCAAGGCATCTGACGAGTTCGTGCGCACGCTCAAGAAACTTGCGCTGGAGCACCGCGACACGGTCACCATCGGACGCACGCACGGCGTGCACGCCGAGCCCACCACGTTCGGCGCCAAGGTTGCGCTGTGGTGCCTGCAGGCGGACCGTGATCGCACGAGGCTGCGCCAGGCGCGCGCGAACATCGCTGTCTGCAAACTGTCGGGTGCAGTCGGCACCTACTCGAACATCGATCCCGCCGTGGAGCGCTTTGTCGGCTCCGCAATCGGCTTGCACCCCGTACCTGCAACCCAGGTGCTCGCCCGCGACCGTCACGCAGAGTTCCTCTGGGCCTGTGCAGCCGCTGCAGCGACGGTCGAACTCGTAGCGGTGGAGTTGCGTCACCTCCAGCGCACCGAAGTGCGTGAGGTGCAGGAGGGATTCCGTGCGGGCCAGAAGGGCTCGTCGGCCATGCCGCACAAGCGCAACCCCATCTCAGCCGAGACGCTCTCTGGCCTGTCCCGGGTGGTGCGCTCGAACCTGCTGGCGGGCATGCAGGACATTGCGCTGTGGCACGAGCGGGACATCTCGCACTCGTCGGTCGAGCGAGTGATCCTCCCCGACTCGGCGCAGTTGGCCTATTACATGCTCCGTCGGTGCACGCGTCTCATCGCAGGGCTCCAAGTGTTCCCCGAGCAGATGCTTCGCAACCTGTGGTCGAGCCACGGACTCGTGTTCAGCCAACCCGTGCTGCTCGCGCTGGTGCAGGCGGGCATGACCCGAGACGACGCTTACCGCGTGGTGCAGGAGAACGCGATGAAGGCGTGGGACGACCATCGCGACTTCCGCGGATTGCTCGAGGCTGATGGGCGTGTGACGGTGTCTGCTGCAACACTCGATGAGGCCTTCGACCTCACGCGTTCGCTGCGCAATGTTGGGGCGACATTCGACGCCCTCGACAACATCGACTGATCAGGGACATCGACTGATCAGGCAGTGCGGTCGATGCCGGCGGCCTTGAGCACACGGGGCTCAACACCCACCTTGCGCCACGCGCCGTAGGAGATCCCCTGACGCTGGCTGTACTGCTTGGCGACGCGGATGAAGTCTGCTTCCAGACCCGACAAGTCGACCATTTCGCCGAAGTTCTCCAGCTCAGCCTCGAGGTCCATTTGTTCCTGGGTGAGCTTCAGTTCCGACAGTGCGTCGGCCTCTGCCAATTCCGAAGCGATTGCCTTGAGGCGCTTCTTGATGGAATCGGGGGTGCGCTTGCGCCCGCGCTTGGGGCGATTGTTGCGAAGTGCCTCGAGATAGTCACGGACGATGCGACCTTCGGCCCGACCGGCCGCGAGTGCTGCCTTGTGCTGGTTGGTCATCGGGCTCTTCGGCCCACGCTTGGCTGCCATAGGGGTCTCAGCCTATACATCACGCAGCGTCGAACCAGAGTCACTCACTGTAGAAGTATTAGTCCGTACTTGGCAGACCGCGAGACACCGCTGTCTCATTTGTTGAGTATCGGCGGACTACTTGCCGGCTACTTCGGTGGCAATGAGGTCCAAATGATCGAGATCGCTGAGATCGAGCACCTGGAGATACATCCGCTGGACCCCGGCCTCCTCGAAGCGACGCAGCGTGGCGACCACTTCGTCGACGGTTCCGGCGGCCCCGTTTGCCCGCAATTCGTCGGGTTCTCGGCCGATGGCTGCTGCCCGGCGCCTGAATTCGGCCTCGTCCCTGCCAACGGCCACAACGAGTGCGGCGGTGTAGCGGAGGGACGACGGGTCACGGCCGATGGACTCGCAGGCCGCGCGAACGACCGCACTCGCCTCGACGAACGCTTCGACCGAGCCGAACGGAACGTTGAACTCCGAGGCGTACTTGGCAGCAAGGCGCGGGGTGCGCTTGGGCCCCCGGCCACCGATGATGATGGGCGGGCCCGGCTGCTGGACCGGCTTGGGAAGCCCTGGGGACTCTTTCACGCTGAGGGTCTTGCCCTCGTAACTGAACGTGTCGCCTGCCGGTGTGGACCACAGCCCGGTAACGACTGCCAGCTGGTCCTCCAGCACATCGAAGCGATGACCGAGCGCGGGGAAGGGAATGGCATAGGCGTCATGCTCCTGCTGGTACCACCCGGCGCCCAGACCGAGTTCGAGTCGACCACCGCTCATCTGGTCGATCTGCGCAGCCGAAATAGCGAGTACTCCGGCATGACGGAAGGTGGCCGAGCACACCAGCGTGCCAAGGCGAATACGGGACGTGTCACGCGCCAACGCTGCGAGTGACACCAGCGCGTCACTCGGACCGGGCAAACCGGAAACGCTCCCCATCTTGAGGTAGTGATCCGACCGGAAGAATGCGCCGAAACCAAGCTGTTCAGCTCGTCGAGCGACGGCAAGGAGGTCGTCGTAACTCGCGCCCTGTTGGGGCTCGGTGAACACGGCAAGATCGGCAAGTTGCATGATCGGAGGCTACGTCACTACTGCACTGTGGGCGGGAGCAACTACGGTCGTCCGCATGGACGCCATCACCGAGGCACTGCGGGAACACGTACTCACCCATTCGCTCAAGCGCGGTGAGTTCACGCTGAAGTCGGGCGCAAAGAGCGCCTGGTTCCTCGACACCAAGCAGACGGCTTGTCGACCCGAGGGAATCCTCCTCGTTGCCCAGGCTGCGTTGGCGCGTATACCGGCCGATGCCGATGCAATTGGTGGCCTCACCATGGGAGCAGACCCTGTGGCCTTCGGCATCGCCGCAGTCGGCGCCACGATGGGCCGGAACCTGCGCAGTTTCAGCGTTCGCAAGGAGTCCAAGGACCACGGCGTGACGGGTCGAATTGCTGGCGCACTGCAGCCCGGCGACCGAGTAGTCGTTACCGAGGACACCGTGACACGAGGTACGTCGATCATGGAGGCGGTGGACGCCGTCACTGCATTCGGTGCACACGTCGTCGCCATCACCGTCATCGTGGATCGTGGCGGCACCTGTGGTGCGATGGCGGCCGAGCGGGGCATCCCCTTCCTTCCGCTGCTCACCGCACCCGACCTCGGCTTCGGCTACGGAACCTGACACGCGATCGCGCCGTGCGCGCATCGCCCGCCTGACAACATGTGATCGATCGAGACGTCGGTGGTGCGCCTCGAGAACGGAGGGAGTCGACATGGCAAGCCCGCAGGCAGAGGAGTACCTCGCCAAGGCGCGCAAGTATCGGGAGAAGATGCGTGCCGCTGGTGATCCAGTTCCCGCGTCCGCAGCAGACCTCCGCAAGGCCGACCAGTTCATGGACCTCCTCACGGGTGAACCAGATGGCGTGACCTACGAGGCTGGCACGGTGGGAGAAGTTCCGGGGTTGTGGGTCAGCCCCGCTGGCGCAGACGGCACTAGCGCACTGCTCTACCTGCACGGTGGTGGCTACGTGATGGGCTCCTCGGCAACGCACCGCAAGATGGTCGGTCACCTCGCCAAGGCCATCGGCATACGCGCGTTCGTGGCCGACTACCGGTTGGCGCCCGAGCACCCCTACCCGGCAGCCATCAAGGACGCCGTTGCGGCATTCCGCGGATTGCTTGCCGAGGGGATCCGTCCGAACCGCATCGTGGTGGGCGGCGATTCTGCAGGCGGTGGACTCGCCGTGGCCACGCTGCTCTCGCTGCGGGACGACGGGCGTCCGCTGCCTGCCGCAGCCATGCTGCTCTCGCCGTGGACCGACCTTGCGTTCACCGGGGAGAGCCTCACCTCTCGCGAAGGCACCGACCTCACCGTCACCCAAACCGGTGCTCGCAAGATGGCGGAGTATTACCTCGGTTCGGCAAAGGCCCGAGCACCGCTTGCGTCACCGCTCTTTGCCGATCTGCGTGGGATGCCGCCAACGCGCATCCAGGCGGGCGCCGACGAGATCCTGCTCGACGACTCGGTGCGCATCGCGGAGAAGATGAAGAACTCACGCGTGGATGTCACCATCGAGGTGTTCCCCGAAATGCAGCACGTGTTCCAGTTCGGCGCGGGAACACTGCCCGAATCGGATGACGCCATCGCCCGACTCGGTGAGTTCGCCCGCAAGCACCTCGGCTCATGACGCAGTCGGCAGTGTGACGCAGTGAGTGGTCTAACGCCGCTCGACTTTCCTGAGGCACGGGAGGCCTTGGTCGATGCGGGACGTCGACTCGCGCAGCGTGGGCTCGTTACGGGAACGTCGGGAAACCTGTCCGTCCGCGTCGGGGACCGCATCGTCGCCACACCATCCGGTGCACCGCTCGACAGCCTCGAACTCGGGCGGCTGAGTGTTATTGATCTCGACGGCACGCATCTCTCGGGCGCCGTTCCCACGAGCGAGGTGCCGCTTCATCTCGCGGTGTACCGCAGCACCGACGCAGGCGCCATCGCACACACGCATGCGGCGGTCTCTACCGCCGTGTCGTGCACGTGTGACGAGATGCCTGCACTGCACTACAACGTGCTGCAGCTCGGCGGTGCGCCGCGCACGGCTCGATACGCCACCTTCGGGAGCCCCGAGCTTGGTGAGCGTGTGGTGGAGGCGCTGCGGGACGGCCGGCAGGCTGCGCTCATGCAGAACCACGGCTCGGTTGCCGTCGGAGCGGATCTTGCGCAGGCATGTGACCGTCTCGAGCTGCTGGAGTGGCTCTGCGAGCTGCACGTCGAGGCCCATCGACTCGGATCACCACGCGTGCTGAGCGATGCAGAGCTTGCTGACGCGGCGCACGCGTTCGAGAACTATCGAAAGCGGCTCAGGCCAGCGAGATAGTGCCGGGCGTGCCGGCCACTACCTCACCGATCACCACACCATCGTGGATCAGCCCTGCATACTCCGCAGGGCAGGCAATCAGGAGGCCGCCCGAGGTCTGCGGATCTGCAAGCAGTAGACGGTCCTCCTCGGTGCCACCCACCAGTGCATCGCCGACGAACTCGAGATTGCGCAGGGATCCACCGGGAACGTGGCCATTGACGATGAGCGACCTGGCCCCGTGAATGACCGGGAGTGCGTGGAGATCGATGCAAGCGGCGTGGCCGCTCGAGCGCAACAGCTTGTGGAGGTGCCCGGCAAGACCGAACCCGGTCACATCGGTCATCGCATGAGCACCTGCACGGCGAGCGTCACGCGCGGCGGGTCCGTTGAGCCGCCGCATCGAGTCGACGGCGTGGGCGAACGCCTCGGCAAGCGATCCGCCGGGTGCAACAGCGGCTGCATCGAGCCGCTTGTGGGCGGTGACGATGACACCAACGCCGAGGGGCTTGGTGAGCACCAGCACGTCGCCCACGTGTGCCGCTGCGTTGGTGAGCGGCTCGTCGCCGGGAGCGAGTTCGCCGATGACCACCTGGCCGTACATCGGCTCGGGTCCGTCCACCGTGTGACCACCGGCAATGATCCAGCCCCCAGCCTGTGCTGCAGCGGCGCCACCGGCGAACACGTCGCGCAGCAGGTCGAGCGACAGCCGGTCCTTGGGCCAGGCCGCAACATTGAGCGCGAACAGCGGTTCGGCGCCCATGGCGTACACGTCGCTCACGGCGTTCGTGGCAGCGATGACCCCGAACGTGAAGGCATCGTCAACCACCGGCGCAAAGAAGTCGACTGTCGCTACGAGGGCGCGTCCATCCGGGCGGCGCCACACTGCAGCGTCGTCTCCCGTTTGGATCCCTACCCACAGGTCGGGATGCATGCTCGATTCAAGAGGCGACAGCACCTGCGCCAACTCGGCTGGGCCGAGCTTGCAGGCTCAACCGGCGCCGTGGCTGAAGGCGGTAAGCCTCACGGGGTTGTTCATCAGGAGTGACGGTAGCCGTCGAGCGGTAGAGCGCCGCTGATCAGGCGGTCAACCAGCGATGATCTCGTCGACAAGGCCCCACTCGAGCGCCGTCGTGGCGTCGATGCGTGCACCCGTGAGCCCGAGCCATGCGGTGCGCTGTCGACCGATGCGGCGTGGGATCGACACCGTTCCGCCTGCACCGGGCACGAGGCCGAGGCCGATCTCCGGCAGCGAGACGATTGCGGCGGGTGATGCTGTGACGCGGTGCGCATAGGCGGGCAGTTCGATACCTGCTCCCATGCAGGCGCCGTGCAGGTGCACCGACACCCGGGGCGCAAGTGCAGCCATCAAGCGGGCAGGACTGCGCGTGAGGCGCACGAGATGAGCCTCGGCATTGCTGGCAAACGAGCCGAACTCGTGGAGGTCTCCGCCGCTGCAGAACGACGGACCCGCACCGCGCAACAGCACCGGACGTTCGAGGCCATCGGCGGACGCAGTGATCAGGGCCTCGGTGAGTTCGTCCCGCATGCGCTTGCTGAACGCGTTGTGCACGTGGGGTCGGCTGAGCGTGAGCGTCAGTTGACGATCGTCCTCGGTCACCTGCACGGCGGCTCCGATCTCGGCGAGGCGATCGCTCTGACGGTACGAGCGGTGCCATGCCGCAAACTCCGGCGCGCCCTGCAGCATCGAGTAGGTGAGTGACTCTGCAACGAGTCCCTGCTCGGTGGTGCGGGTGCTGGCGCCGCGCAGCAGCAGCACCAGTGCCATCGCTGCGAGCGGAGTGCGCTCGAACGCTTCGTGCAACGGGTCCAGATCTGCGGCGGGCACCACCACGTCGGCGAGCCGACACGGAGTGTGGCTCACCACTAGGGCAGGGAGACCGCTGAGGGGGTTGTCGCCGTCGTCGGCCTCGAGGAACGCTGCACCATCGGGCTCCACGATCACCATGGAGCCGCTCAACTGCTCGTACGCCAGGCCCGCGGTGTACAGGGCCCAGAGATCGCTGCCGGTGTAGCGCTGGATGTTGATGTGCCTACGCTACGCGTAGTGCTGCCGCAATTGCTTTCGCCAGCGACCCGAATTGCCATGATCGACCTTGCCCCGAACCTGCTCCGAGATGTGGATACGTCGGACAGCGCAGATCTCTGGACAGTGTCGGGCGCTGCGGCACTCACGGGCCGTCCGTCCGGCCCACCGCTTGCCGGTCCAGTTGGTGCGGCGCCGTCGATGCGTGCGCTTGCGGCACAACTGCGCTTGCTCTCTGCAGGCCTCGGCTGCGAGGTTCACGTGGACGGACCGTCGCTCTTGGTGGAACGTGCGTCGATCACCGGGCACCGTCGACAGGGAACGATCAGCTGTGGCGGAGCCTCTCGGCTTGTCCGCGCGAGTGACGGATGGCTCGCCGTCTCGCTTGCCCGTGATGAGGATCTCGCTTCGGTACCTGCGTGGCTGGAGGTGGACGTAGACACCGACGACGTCGTTGCGGTTGAGCGGATGATCGCTACGGCAATCGCCGAGCGAACCGTCGCCGAGGTGGTGGAGCGGGCATCGTTGCTCGGGATTCCCTGTGGCGCGCTTCGTGAGGTGCGGCACGGCAGCATCCCTGCAGTGGCGCTAGGCGCGGCAGAACCGTTGACGAATCTCGAGGGACTGGTAGTGCTCGACCTGTCGTCGCTGTGGGCCGGGCCGCTGTGCGGGCGACTGCTCGCCGCTGCTGGTGCCACGGTGATCAAGGTGGAGAGCAGTACTCGACCGGACGGGGCACGGCGCGGGCCGCAGGCGTTCTTCGACCTCATGAATGCCGGCAAAGAGAGCGTGTTGCTCGATCTATCGAGCAGGAACGGACAGTGGCAACTCGCCGAGATGGTCGGTACTGCAGATGTGGTGATTGAAGCATCGCGTCCGCGAGCCCTACAGCAGATGGGAATCGATGCGCGTGCCTTTCCCGGCCGTGTGTGGCTGTCCATCACTGCCTATGGGCACGACCAACCGACGCGGGTGGGGTTCGGTGACGACGCGGCTGTAGCCGGTGGCCTGGTGGCGTGGGACGAACAGGGCCCGGTGTTCGCGGCCGACGCGGCAGCAGACCCGATCACCGGCCTGTTCGGTGCAGTTGCGGTCCTCGATCGACTCGTCGCCGGTGAGCGCTGGTTCGTCGACCTTTCGCTGGCGCATGCTGCCGCGTTGGTGAGCAACACCTAGAGCGACGAGCGCCTTGCCTAACGCTTGTCGACGCTGTACTCCGCGAGGCGTTGCTTCACCGCGTCCGATGCACGATCCGGGTGACCGCTGTCGAACGGTGGCTGCGGGTCGTACTCGATCATCAATTGCATCGCACGCGCCGCCGTCTCGTCCACCAGCAGTTCGCTGAGGCGCAGTGCCATGTCGATACCCGACGACACCCCGGCAGCCGTGATGATGCGCTGATCGAGATGCTCCACCACGCGCTGCGTAGTGGGAACCGCACCCAGACGTCCGAGCAGGTCGAGTGCTCCCCAGTGAGTAGTGGCGGTGAGGCCAGTGAGCAGTCCGGCTGCGGCAAGCACCAGCGAACCAGTGCAGACCGAGGTGGTGAAACGCGTGGTGGGGTGCACGGCGCGCAGCCAGTCGAGTACCGGCCGGTCCTCCAGCAATGCCCGGGTGCCGACTCCACCGGGAACGATCACCACATCGGGCCGCGCGATCTCGTCAAAGGTCGCATCGACGGCTAGCCCGAGGAAACCATTGTCGGTGCGCACCTCACCGATGCGGTGGCCGACGAAGGTAACGGTGGCACCGGGTAGGCGTTGGAGCACCTCATACGGACCGACGATGTCGAGGGCGGTGACCCGTGGGAAGAGAACCGCAGCAATCTGCATGCGCCGATTCATAACACGAACGCGGGTACGTCTGTGGTCGGAATTCACTGGACGCTGCCGGATCAGTCGAGTGCTGCGAGGAACTCCAGAACGCGTTCGATGAGCAACTCGGCAGTAGGCCGGTCGTACGACGGCAGGGTGTTATCGGCGAAGAGGTGTTCGCTGCCCGGGTACAAGAACAATTCGCCGTGCTCGATCGTCGACACCAGGTGTCGGGCGGTGTCGATGTCGCCCTCCCCCGCAAAGTAGGGGTCTGCGTCCATGCCGTGAACCTGCAGTGGCAGTGCCGCAGGCCAGGGCGGCCCGAGCATCTCCGGCGGCGCGCACGACGACATGAGCAACACCCCGCGAGCACCAGATCGGGATTGGGCAAGTGTCTGAGCCGGGAGGACGCCGAGCGAGAACCCTGCGTACACCAGTTGGTTTCCGAGCCCCTCGGCGGCAGAGATGCCGCGGGCGACGATGGTGTCGAAACCCACCTCCTCCGCGTAGGCGACGCCATCCTCCAGCCGGTCGTACACGTTTCCTTCGTAGAGATCAGGCGTATGGACCGTGTGCCCCGCGGAGCGCAGACGCTCGGCGAACGCCCCCACCCCCGCAGTGAGGCCATGGGCATGGTGGAACAGCAGCACTTCAGCCACGATGGGCGGTCAGTTCACGGAGAGGTCGATGATGGCCTCGTGCTCGATGGTGCACACCACTGCGCCGTCGGCCTTGATCACCATGTCGACAATGGCGCGCTCCCCCGACCGAATAAAGCGCTCAATCACACGGGAGGTGATCTCGATATCGGCCCCGGCAAGCGCGAGACCGTGGTGGGTGATGCGACTGCGGGTGTGGATCCACGGCCCACGCACCAGCTCGGTGGAGAAGATGCCGTTTGCGAGCGATGGCCATGCTGCGGGGTGCACCACACCGTGCTCCACGAGCAGGTTGAGGTTGTCGCCCGCGCGCATCGCGTAGTCCGGCCCGTGCTTGTCGTCGAGTGTGAATCGGTGCACCGGCAGGTCCTCACCGGGCCGATCGCCCTGCACCCGCGAGTCGACACGCCAGGCGCGTACGACGGCCCGAGGGTTGGTGTCCTCGCCCACGAGCGCATCGACGATCACGGTGTCGTCGTCACCCGGTCGGGGCACGCAGCGCACGAGGTCGTTCTGGAGGACCGGCGCGCGAAGACGCAACTCGCATCCGCCCTTCGACACCCAGTCGAGGCCCCATGCCTCGATGAGGGGATGCAGCAGGTAGGCGTACGTGGTGACACCTGCAACGAGCGCCCCGGCGAATCCTGCCGCGCGGGCACCTTCGTCGGTGTGGATCGTGTTGTGGGCGTGCTCGGGAAGGTTCTGCGCAACGGCAGACCACTCCACGGGCATCTTCACTTCCGCCGACATCAGATGCGGTAGACGCGCTCGGCGGTCAGCGCAAAGAGGTCGTTGCGCTCAGCCGCGGGCATGCCCTGGGTCATCTTCTTGTAGGCGTTCCACATGGTGCGGTACGAGAACGACACCTTGTCCACCGGGAAGTTCGACTCGAACATGCAGCGCTTCGTGCCGAAGTGCTTGATGATGTGGTGCATCGCCGGACCCCACGCATCCACGACCTCGTCGCTGGTTGCCACCGTGCCCCGCTCAGCCCACCCGCTGCCATACGGGGCCATGCCCACGCCACCAAGTTTCACGACGACGTTCGGAAGCTGAGACAGCTCCACGATGCGGTCCCGCCACCAGGCGTGGATCTCATCGCGGCGACCCGCAAAGGCGCCCACGCCGAGCGGTGCACCGATGTGGTTGAGGATGATCGTGGTGCCGGGAACGGCCTTTGCCAGCTCGACCAGTTCGGTCATCTGGATGTGGTAGAGCCAGGCCTCGAAGGTGTAGCCACGCTTGCCCAGCTGAGCGAGGTTTGCGCGGAACACGTCCTGCCCCATGAGCCCCTCGGTGTTCGGCTCTTCCTTGCTCGACTTCGCAGAACCGCTCGGGTCGAACGCCAGGCGGTGGCGAATGCCGCGGAACAGTCCCTTGCCGGCGGCCTCGTGGGCCTCGAGCACCTCGCCGATGGTGTCTACCGGCAGGCGGAAGTCTGCGGAACTCACGATGGCAGCGATCTGCGCGCCTGCCGTCTTGCGGCTTCGCTCCGCCTCGATGACCATCCGCTCGGTCTCTCCCACCACCTCGAAGGCCTTGGGCCCCTCGGTGCGGTACGACTCGCCGCACTCGATGAAGACGGTCTTGTCGATGTAGTGCCCGCTGTTCGTGTCGAGACGGAGTTCCTCGAGGTAGTAGCGCGGCGCAATCGGCCGATCGGGCCGGTCACCCCAGAGGTGATGATGCGGGTCGACGATGCGGATGTGGGACTCGATCGGGTCCTCGGGCTTGGCCTCGCGCTTCATGACAACACTCCCTTGGCCCGCAGGCCAGCGATCTGCTCGGAGGTGTACCCGAGCGACAATGCGATCTCCTCATTGTGCTGCCCGAGGGTGGGGATGAGTGGTGTCGGCTCGAGCGGGGTCTCGCTGAACCGGGGCGCAGGCCGCACCTGCCGGATGCGCCCTGCGGTCGGGTGGTCCCACTCGAAGTAGGTCCCGTTGTGGGCGAGTTGCTCGTCCTCGAGGATGCTGTCGAGCGTGTGGACCGGCCCGCAGGGCACCTCTTCCTCGAGCAACCGGGGCAGGAGCTCCTCCGCATCCCATTCCAGGAACGCAGCCTCCAGCAGTTCCCCGAGCGCTACGAAGTTCTCGGCCTTCAGCATCGCCTGCACGTTGCTGAACCGTGGGTCCTCG
>CANIBN010000041.1 GCA_947465505.1 Acidimicrobiales bacterium
CGAAGCCCACCGGGGTAATCACGACCTGGCTGTGATTCGCGACATCATCGACGCCGCATTGATCTGCCATCTGGGTCTCACCGACGTGGATGGCCATCCACTCGTCGTTCCCACGATTCACGCGCGCATCGGCGACACCCTCTACGTCCACGGATCGGCAGCGAGCAGAACCCTGCGACGATTGGCCACGGGCATCAACGCGTGCTGCACCTTCACGCATCTCGATGGCTTAGTGATCGCTCGGTCAGGGTTCTGGAGCTCAATGAACTACCGGTCGGTGATGGTCTTCGGAGCGGCTCGGCTCGTGGAGGAACAGGCCGAGGCAATGGCGGCGCTCGACGCCATCGTCAACCACGTACTGCCGGGGAGGTCTGGCGAGATCCGGCGACCGACGGCCAAGGAACTCGCAGCCACCAAGGTGATCGCGCTTCCACTCGACCTCGCGTCGGCCAAGATCCGCATCGGCGACCCAAACGATGACCCGGCCGACCTCGAGAGCGACGTTTGGGCCGGCACGATTCCACTCCAGATCACGGCAGGCGCCCCGATACCCGCGGCCAACCTGGCGAACGGCATTCCCCTTCCACCATCCGTCACCGCGTGGACCCGGACCGCTTGAGTTGCTTCGGTCCGTCGGGTTCGTCGCGATCGATCTGCTGACTCCCATACGATTCCCAGCGATCCCTCAACGACCTCCCAAGGGCGTGCCGTACGTTCCCCGGCACACATCACCCCCTCGAGGTTTCCCATGTGCACACCAGAGACACCCCACCACAACGGCCACCACCAACACGGCTCGATTGTGGTACCCGAGGTGTTCCTCTCCCGCCGCCGAATGCTCCACGTCGGTGGCATAGGGCTGGGAGCCGCATTGCTCGCGGCATGCGGAGACGGCTCGACGAGACGGACCTCGAACATCAGCACGAGCACCTCGGCGACGCCCACCTCTCCTGCCGACTCGCTGCTCGCGGCCACCACAGCCGCGCCGACGAACGGCACGCTCGCCGGATTCGACGCATTCCGAGACTCGGTCACCATCACTAACGACGGCACGTGGTGGCTTGTGGAGTCCAACGGGATGCCGGCCCACAACATGATGGTCGGCATCACCAGCTGGCAACAGCAGGTGCCCACACCACAGCCCTACGCTGGTGCAAACGCGTGGCGCATCCGAATGAACCCCACGAAGGCCGAGACCCCAGTGTCTGGCCGCGCCGCGCTGTACCGCGGTGCGATCGCTCTTGCGGCCAACGGCGTCCCGATCTTCAATGCGCTGAACAACCGCGGTGACGACGCGTTCCTCGTTGGCGAGCTGGACGAGTGGGGCGGTCATGCCGGGCGCGCCGACGATTACCATTATCACATCGCTCCGCTTCACCTTCAGGACGCAGTCGGGGCGAACCGGCCGATTGCGTTCGCCCTCGACGGATACCCGATCTATGGCGCGACCGAGCCTGACGGCTCCGCTGTTCAGGCACTCGACGAGTTCAACGGCCACGAAATGCCCAACGGCACGTATCACTACCACGGCACCCGCACGTACCCGTATATCAACGGTGGCCTGCGCGGAGTCGTGAATGTGGCTGGTGACCAGGTCGAGCCACAACCCGTCACCAGGCCCGTTCGGGAAGCAACCTCCCCGCTGCAGGGAGCGACAGTGACCGCCTTCGAACGGATCTCCTCCGAGTCGTTCCGCCTCGGCTACGTACTGAACGGAGCAGAGGGCGGCGTTGCCTACACCGTGGGCAACAGCAGCATCTCGTTCACCTTCACCGACCCGAGCGGCACTGTGACCACCGAAACCTACGATCGTCTATCATGAGCACACGCACCCGATACATGGCGGCCTTTGCCACGGCCGTGCTTGTGGCGCTCGCCTCGTGCGGAAGCAACACCGAGTCCGCAACCACTGCCGCCTCCACCACTGACGCCTCGGTCACCGTTGCGTCGACCTCTGCCAGCAGCGCACCAACCTCGCCGTCGAGCACTCACACCTTTGTTGCCGAGGTGTGGGCGGACAACTGGTTCTCGCTCTACGCAAACGGCATGCTCGTCGGTGAGGACTCGGTGCCGATCACTACCGAGCGGTCCTTCAACTCTGAGACCATCACCTTCACCGCAACGTACCCACTGTCGATCGCGGTTATCTCGAAGGACTACAGCGAGGGACCGTCGGGGCTCGAGTACATCGGTGGACCCAAGCAGCAGATGGGCGACGGAGGATTCATCGTGCAGATCACCGACAAGGCAACCGGTTCGGTCGTGATCGCTACCTCGTCTGCGTGGAAGGGACTCGTCGTCCAGACGGCACCGTTGAACCCCGAGTGCGAGAAGTCGACCGATCCGACAAGCGAGTGCAGGTTCGAACAACTTGACGAGCCCACTGATTGGCAGTCGCCGACCTTCGACCCGTCCGCATGGACTTCCGCGACGGAGTACACCGCAGCCGAAGTCGGCACGAAGGACGGCTACGACTCGATTCTCTGGGACGCAAGCGCGCACCTCGTCTGGGGCTCAAACCTCAAGACCCAGAACACGATCCTCTGGCGGGCACCGACGGTAGGTTGACCGCTGGCCGCGCCTTGCGCAACCAGCGTCTCCGAACCCCCTTCGAACGAGGTGCCCATGACTGCTCGTACCCCCATCGCCCAGCGCCTTCACCACACGGCGTACGTAACCAAGGATCAGGAAGCCACCCGGGCCTTCTACGAGGACATCCTTGGCTTCCCACTGCTCGCCACCTGGTCCGAGGCCGACGAACTCTTCGGCGCGCTGCGCGTCTACTGCCACACCTTCTTCGGTCTCGCCGACGGGGGCGCGCTCGCCTTCTTCCAGTTCGCCGACAAGGCCGATCAGGACCTGTTCGACCCCGCCCTCCTCCCCTCTCCCTTCCGTCACATCGCCCTCAAGGTGGACGCCGACGGACAGGCGGAGCTCGGGCGACGACTCGCCGCAGCCAACTGGAAGCCCGAGGGAACGTACGTGCTCGAGCACGGCTACTGCCGCTCGCTCTACACCGAGGACCCGAACGGCATGCTGCTCGAGTTCACCGTCGACGTCCCGCACGCCGACACCATTGCGGCAGACCGCTCCGCCGACGCGCACGACACCCTGCGGCGCTGGCTTGCTGGCGACCACACGAGCAACAACACCTATCGCTGACCCGTCACGGGCAGCCGCAAGAACCGTCGTATCCTTTCCGGTATGGGAAGCGTCAGCGCCGAGGACCGCCGGAGGATGGCGCGTCAGGCCGCCGCGCTGCAGGCGCTCGACACCCAGGAGCCGGGTGACGAGGACCAACGTGCAGAGGCAATCGCCGAAGCAAACGCCGAACGCGCCGCTATCGGACTCGACGAGCTGAAGACCGAGGGCGAGTTCCATCGAAAGGCAGCCGCTCTTGGCCTCATCCGCAGATGAGCTGCGGGCACTCCTCGCCGAACACTGAGTCCAGCGTTGCCAGCAGTTACTCCATTGCGCCCGAGGTGAGCAGGTCCACCAGTCTGTCCTCGCCGTAGCCGAGCACGCCGGTGAGGATGTCCACGGTGTGCTCACCGAGCATCGGACCGGGCGCCAGCACGTCGGCATTCGTGCGTGAGAACACCATGCGCGGACCCTCGATCACCACGCTGTCCATCATCGGGTGGTCGAACCGCCGGAAGTGGTTTCGGTGAATCAACTGCGGATCGACAACAGCCTCCGCGCTGTTCTGCACGCCGTGACTCGGCACGCCGAGCGACTGCAGCAGCGCGGTCGCCTCCTCGGGTGAACGATTCGACGTCCACTGCTCAATCGCAACCTCGTCGAGTTCTCCCACCACCGAGGCGAGCGCAGCACGCTGCGCGTCGGTGGCACACGCGATCGCCACCCACTCGTCGTTGCCTGCAGAGCGGAACACACCGTGCGGGTGGTGGTTCGGGTCCGCATTGCCCTCGCGCTGCCACACGTTGTGGTTCACGTCGTAGTCCAGCAACGCAGGTGCCAACAGGTGCGCCGCCGCCTCTGCCTGCGCGAAATCGATGTACTGACCAACACCGGTGCGACGGTGGTGATCAAGCGCCGCTAGCAGGGTTGCCACTGCAAAACGCGGCGAGATGTAGTCGGTGAAAGCGCCGTACGGCCCGCACGGCGGGCGGTCTGCCCAACCAGTGATCCCGAAGAAGCCGGCCATCGCAGCGGCCATCGTGCCGAAACCGGCGAACCCGGCAAGCGGTCCTTCCTGACCAAACAGACAACTCGACATCATGACGATCGACGGATTCACCTGACGGAGGTTCTCGTAGTCGAGACCCCAGGCCTTCATCGCCTTCGGCGAAAAGCTCTCGGTAACCACATCGGCCCAACGCACGAGGTCGTGAATAACCGAGCGGCCTTCGGGAGTTGACGGATCGACAGAGAGGCCAAGCTTGCCGGCGTTGAGGCTGCTGAACTGAGACGAACGCTCGAGGTCGGTGACGCCGTCCTTGTACGGGCCGAGCGTGCGAGCCGTGTCGATACGACGGCTCGACTCCACGCGCACCACCGTGGCTCCGAGATCGGTGAGGACTCTCGTGGCCGTCGGTCCTGCAACCACCCAGCAGAAGTCGAGCACCTTCAGCCCCTCGAGTGGCCGAGCCGACGGGGCAGGGCTCACGGGCTGCGGCGCCGCTGGCTTTCGCGCCGGCTCTGCGAGCACTGCTGCGGTGTCCGCGCCGAGCAGCGGCGCCGGGCCGAGATTACGAAGCGGGCTCTCACTCATGTGTGCCCATGCGCCGGGATAGCGGATCCCGTTCACGTCCTGCCAGTACCCGCGATACGACAGCTGGTCGATCTCGTACACCTCGGCAGTGGTCTTCACCGGGGCGATGAGGCAGCGGCGCGCCATGGCGCCGTCGAGCAGTTCCTGCTTGGTCTTCGACATGCAGAAGGCCCCAACCGCATCCTTCACCCGCTCATACTCCTCGGGCGGCTCCACACCGCCGAACAGCATCTCGGTGTACGCGATCCAGTCCTTGTTGAGCATCGCCTCGTCGCAGAAGCCCTCCTCGTGCACCCACTCCATGAGACGACGCGTTGCGGGCCCGATGGCGCTGCCGAAGAGGAAGAGCACCGACACGAAGCCGTCCGCGCACGGCCAGAACATGCGGATGAAGAACGGCCCGGCCTGGGCCCCGCCTGCACCGCGGGTGTGCTGGTCCGCGTTGTTCGGCACGGCAAGCACGTTCGACTGCGAGGACTGCATCGCCGACACCTGCGCAGACACGTCGAGATGCTGACCGAGACCGGATCGCGCACGCTCGTACAGCGCAGCGACAATTGCTCCTGCCAGTTCCGTCGCGCCCTGCGCCCACGCCGGGTTGCTCGGAACGCGAACCGGCGCTCGGTCGTTGTCGCCGGTGATCGCCATTGGCCCTGCGGCGGCCCACACCGTGAGGTCGGTTGCCGCCCAGGTCGCCTTCGGCCCGTCCTGCCCGAACGCGCTCAACGAGGCATACACGAGAGCGGGGTTCACCTTCTTCAGGTCGTCATAGCCGAGACCGAGCGCAGCCCACTCCCCTGGCACCGCAGACTCGATGAGTACGTCAGCACCGCGCACGAGGTTGAGGAACGCCTCACGGTCGGCTGCGGAGCCCGCAAGGTCGAGCACCACCGACCGCTTGCCGCGGTTGTAGGCCCAGTGGTGCAGGCTCGCATTCGGCTCCTCAAGGCCACCGGCAAAGGGAGCGAGCGTTCGGCTCGATGAGCCGCCAGGCGGCTCAATGGCAATGACTTCAGCACCGAGCATGGCGAGAACGGCACCGGCCAGTTGGCCCCGTTCGTTGGTGAGGTCGAGTACGCGATAGGGCGAGAGCACGACGAGTTCCCCTTCCGGTCGTGTTGACCGGACTGTAGTGCAGCCTCGGTCTACCCGTTTCCGGCCGGAGTCGCCGCAGAACGATCCGCAGGTCGGTTTGCTATCGATCGCCCGGCATCAGGGACACGGTTGGACGCCGTTTGGCCCGCAGAGGTCGACGACTGCGACGTGGATGGAGGGAGCGTTATAGAACGGGGCCAACCATCCGTATGCGGCATTGGTCGAAGGGATGGTGAAGGTGACCTCGAGGTTGCGCGCCCGCTTGACCTCCGGCTGGTACTGGTACGGCTGGTAGTTCTCGGGCGAGTACTTCCAGATCAGGGTGTTGCCCGATCCGCACTGGGGGTTGTTCGTGCGATTGTCCGTAAGCGTTTCCCACCCCGAGTTCGCTGCTCGTCGATAGGTCACGGTGGAGTTCACCTTGGTGTAGTCGCACGTGATCACGTATCGGGTCTTTCCGGCCTCACTCGCTGCGTCGAGCTGGACGGTGACCGAGGCGGACGAGTTGTCCCCGGCCCGAAGCACGCAGTACGAGTCAGCGCTCGGGCTGACGATGCGAGCCGGGCATCCGCCTGAACTGGTGAGGGCGCCCGACTGCTCGGAGGAGCCGCTGCTGGAGTTGCCCCCGACAACGCCCACCGCCACGAGAACCAAGGCGGCCACACCGGCGGTCAGGAACCCTGCGCCGAACCAGAAGAAACTTCTTGACGACTGACGAGACATGTACTGCAAACCTTTCGTAAACTGAATTCAGTATATCTGACTACAACGCACCCACCTCTTCGCCCCGCTCGCCGCACTTGTCCTCGCCGCCGGCTGCTCGGGCGGTGCCCGTTCCGGCACCCTCTCGTCCTCGGGGCCGACCACCGTGGCAGTCGGCAAATCCCCTCGCAGCCTTGTCTTCGACGGCACCTACGTCTGGGTGGCGAGTGCCAGCGCCTCCACGATCGCCAAGCTCAACCCCTCGAACGGGACACAGGTCGCCAAGTACACGATCAGCAACGCGACGAATGACTATCCCGTGAGCCTCGTGTCTGCGGACGGGAAGATGTGGTTCGCCAACCAGACCGGTGGCGCCGTGGCCAATATCTCCGCAAACGGCATTGTGGGGCCCGCCTGGATCACCGGGGGCGCGGCGCCGGTATCGATCGTGTTCGATGGCGCGTCCATCTGGCTTGCCAACGCGAACTCCGAAGCGCTGTCGCAGTTCAACACGTCAGGCACGCGACTCGCCGTGGGTGGCGAACTCGTACTACGGAGCCAACAGCCTCACCGTCATCCCGATGCGCTGACCCGACGGGCAACCGAACTGCGGTTCCTCGCCCTCCGAGCAGGTCCCACGGGCGGCGTGGAGGTAGTCCACAGTTACAGTTCTCCCATGGGTCTCCCGAACGTCGACGGCGCTTCAGTGCTGCGGTCCAAGCACTCGCAGGTCACCGCGAGCGGCCAGTGGCGCACCGTCCCCATCGAGGGACTGCGCTTCCGCCCCACCCGACCGGTGCCCCACGAGGACGGCACGGTCACGGAGATCGCCAGACGGGCCTGGCCTGAGGTCGACCAAGAGGTGGTGCACGTACACGTCACCTCCACACTTCCGGGCCGTACCCGCGCCTGGGGCCTGCACCAGCGCTCCACCGACCGCCTCTTCGTCGTGAGGGGCCTTGTCTCCATCGTGGTCTACGACGGACGCCTCGACTCCCCGACACACGGCGCACTCAACGAGTTCAAGGTCACCGACCGCAACCCTGGCTTGCTGGTCATCCCGCCGAACCTCTATCACGGCTGGAAGAACATCGGCACCGAGGAAGCGTTCATCATCAACATGCCGTCGCTGGCATACGACTACGACGCGCCGGACGCGCTCGACCTCCCCTACGACGCCCCGGAGGCCAAGTCGATCGTGCCGTGGCGATGGTGACGAGGTTCTCGCCGGCACTCGGTCCTCTGGCGCGACGCCGGAGACGCCGGTCCGGCACTGCACGCGTCACCGTCATCATCCCCACGTACAACTGGCCCACCGTCCTCCCGTACTCCATCGGGAGCGTCCGCACCCAGACCGTTAGCGACTGGGAACTGCTCGTCATCGGTGACGGATGCACCGACGAGAGCGAGGAGGTCGTCCGGGCCATCGACGACCCACGCATCTCGTGGTTCAACCTCCGCCACAACGGCAAGAGCCAGGTCGGGCCGAACAACCTCGGGCTCGCCCTCGCCGGCGCCGATCTCATCGCGTACTGCGGCCACGACGACCTCTGGTTCCCGGATCACCTGGAGACGCTCCTCGGCAGTGGGGCTGGTTTCGTCCACGCCAGTCAGCTGAGGGTCGAGCCCGGCCGCACACCATTCGTGTCTCCCGAACCGCACTGGCGGTACACCTCCGGCGACTGGCTGCCGCCCACCTCGTTCATGCACCCGCGTACCGCTGCGGTCCGTGCGGGTGGGTGGCGATTCCCCGTTCGGGGCCAGTGGAACGACCCGGAGGCAGATCTCTGCCAGCGAATCTCCCGACGCATCGGATCTCCCCACCACGTGCGGCGGGTCACGAGCCTGAAGATGAGCGCAGCGCTTCGCAAGAACGTCTACCGCGAACGGCCCTGCGACGAGCAGGCCTTCTGGTGGGCACGCATCCAAGCCGCACCGAACAGCGAGGCCTTCGTCGCCGACGCGATCGCCAACCCGGACCTCGTGCCACCCTCCCGCTATCGCTTCGAGGACGCTTCACCAGCATCGCTCGGCGCACCCGGCTACGACGCTGTGGAGCGACGCCGCATCACGAGGATCCTCAAGGGCCTCGACGACTGACGAGGCACTGCGGCCGCATTACGCTCGCACTGTTGGCGACGAGCGGGGGATGCGCTGTCGACAGGAGGAACCGTGGGGCTCGAGATCCGTAGTGCGCCTGAGTCGATCGATGCCGCATGGGTTACCAGCGTGATGGACGTGGCTGGGGTCGCCAGAGGCGCGAAGGTCACCGCGGTCGATTTCCTCGGCTACATCGGCACCGGCCAGACCGGGGCGAACGGTCGATTCGCAATCAGCTGGGACAATTCGGAGGGACGACCTGGTTCGTTCGTCACCAAGTTCCCGTCACAGGACCGGCAGGCGGCCTTGACCGCCTTCGGGAACGGTGCCTACCTGAAGGAGTGCACGTTCTACCGAACGATCGCCCCGACCGTCCGGGTCCGCTCGCCGCGCACATACGCAGTGCTGTATAACGCAGACCTTCCCGACTTCGTGATCGTCATGGAGGACGCCGCCGGCTGCAAGCAGGGAGACCAACTCGTCGGTCTCACGACGGACCAAGCAGCACTTGCTGCTGCCGAGGCGGTCGAGCTGCACGCACCCCGCTGGGGCGATCCCGCCCTCCCTGCACTCCTCGGCGTTGCCGACGTGCCCACTCAGGTTGCCGGGTTCGAGATGATCTACAACATGACACTTGGGCCGTTCCTCGATCGACTCGGGCCGCGCCTTGATCCCGAAGTGGTGGACGTGATCACACGATTCGCGGGCTTCACCAAAGAATGGATCACGGCAAGCACCACGCCTCACACCGTCGTGCACATGGACTACCGACCCGACAACCTGCTGTTCGGCGTTGACCCCGGTGCGCCGCCACTCGTGGTGGTGGACTGGCAAACCGCGTCGGTTGGCTCTGCGATGAACGACATCGCGTATCTCGTCGGCGGAAGCTTCCTCCCAGATGCTCGGGCCTCGGTCGAACACGACCTTGTCGAGCACTACCGCGCTCGGCTCATCTCTCGGGGCATCGCCTACGACGCAGATACCTGCTGGCGCGACTATCGACTGGGAACGCTGTGGGGTATCGCGCTCACCGTCATCGCCACGGTGCTGGCCGCCGAGACCGAGCGCGGCAACGACATGCTCACGGCAATGGCACAGCGCCACGGCCGTCACGCCATCGATCTACAGGCTCTCGAACTGTTGCACTAGCACCAGCGCGCGACACACGGGAAGGAACGTCACATGAACGAGCACCCCGAGAACTACGAGGACGTGAGTGTGTACGGACTCGACGCCGACGTGGAGGAGCAACTGCTCCTTGCCCACAACGAGTGCACGTTCATCTGGAGCAACAAGGAGGGCTGGCCCGTCGGGGTCATCATGTCCTACGTCTGGCGGAAGGGGCGGTTCTGGCTCACGGCGTCCGGACAGCGTGCGCGCATCGCCGCCGTGCGCCGCGATCCACGGGTGTGCATTGTCGTGACCTCAACAGGCTCGCCGCTCCCCCGCAACAAGGCGATCACGTGGAAGGGAACGTGTGTCGTCCACGACGACCGTCCAACGCTCGAGTGGTTCTATCGAGAACTCTCCGACGCGCTGTACGGCCCCGGCAGCAAGATGGCCGACGGCTTCGTCGACTTCCTCGACTCGCCCCGTCGTGTTGTCCTCGAGGTGACCCCCACCCAGCGCATCGGCTACGACGGAGCAAAGATGGGACGCGCAACCAAGGCCTGGATGGCTACTCGGAACGAGCAGGGGGACAAGTGAGCGCGACGCACAACGACGACCGGACTGCGATCATCGATCAAACCATTGCCTATTGCTGGGCCATCGACGAGCGGAACTGGCCCGCGCTGCACGACATCTTCCTGCCTGGTGCAACCGCAGAGCTTGGCAACGGTACGGAGAACGGCATCAACGCGATCGTGGCTCGCATTTCGGGAGTGCTGAACCCGCTCGATTCCAGCCAACACCTTGTCTGCAACCATCAGGTTGCTGTCAACGGCGACACGGCCACGAGCCGCTGCTATCTGCAGGCGCAACACGTGCGGCGCAACGCTCAGAACGGCAGGAACTACCTCGTCGCCGGTCGCTATGAGGATTCGTGGGCTCGAACTCCGCAAGGCTGGCGAGTCGCGCACCGACGCCTCGTGGTGATGTGGACCGACGGCAACTCACGAGTCGTGCGGGGCGACGAATCCGGCTAGTCCACCAAGAGTTCGGAGACCTCAATATTGGTGAGCGAGTGCCTGCTCACCACACGGCCTCCATTCGCCGGCACCACGCCGGGCACGGGGTTGAGCACCACAAGCCACACTCTGGTTCCGCTGGCGAGTCCGTCGAGCGACGTGACCACGGCTTCGCTCGGCACCTGCCAGTAGTGCCCAAGCAACCAGCCAAGCCATGGGGCGACGAACAGGTAGCGGTCTCCCGGTTGCTGGTCCGCCTGGAGAATCCGGGCGGCACCTCGAAGGTCCTGATCCGGACCGTAGGCACCGAACCCGCGGTAGGGGAACACGATGACCGACAACACCGCCACAACAGCGAGTGCAGCGATCCCCGCCCGGCGACGCGTCTGCCGCGCACCCAATACCAACGCTAAGACGCCACCGAAACCGGCCAGTGCTCCCATAACAAACAGCGGCATGGCCTGCACCATGTATCGGGCGATGTAAGACCGCTTCACAAACGATGCGAGAGCAACGGCAACCGGTGTGACGATTGCACTGACGGACAGCAGGACGAAGCGCGACTTCGGGTGGTTGGCAACTCGACGGACACTTGCGAGAGCAAGCAGAGCAGCGTTGCCGACCGCCACAAACCAAAACCACCAGGCGCCTCCGAAGAACAGCGACGACTCGTCCATGAAGTGCTTCCACGTGAGCCTCGGGATCCAGTCAAGGCTCCGCGCCGTAAGCAGCGCGTGCAGGAAGGGAGCGACGACGATCAGGGATACCAGCGAAGCGAGCGTCACGCCTCGCAGCGCTGCTCGATCCCGTCGCGTCACGAGGAACCAGATGCCCTGCGTCGCGACGATTGGAGCCACCCACACCGTGAGCGCGAGTGTCACACCATTCACCGCGGCGTACGACAGGAGGTCGCTCCTGCGACCCGTCTCCAGATAGCGAAACAGCAGGATGAACGAGAGCACCGCACCGAACATCACCCAGGTGTAATCACGTGCATTGGTGAGATTCGCCATGAACTGCGGGTGGATCATCACCAGCGTCACCGCAAGAGCCGACCACAAACGGTTCCTGAGCATCCGGGCAAGCCAATACACGGCGATCAACGTGCACGCCCCGCCCACCACCGAGAACATCCGGAGCCACCAGTCCGAGGCGCTGAGACGGACCCAGAACCACGTGGCGATGTAGTACGGACCCATGCCGCCTTCGTGCCAGAGGAGCGAGAGGAGACCTTTGGGGGATCGCTGCATGAAGTTCGCCGTAGCGGCCTCGTCGATCCAGAGGGAGTGCCGCGTTGCGCGTACGGCTCCGATCACGATCGCCAGCACCCCGATAACTGCCATGAGCGCGACGTCGATCCGATCTCGGCATCGGTCCTGCCCGAGAATCCTCTCGCGGTGCGCGACGGATAGGTACTGACTCACGAACCGTTCGCGATACCCGGAAATCGATACTCGACTTCCGCGAACGAGTCGGTTGCGAACACATAGAGCAGACGCAGCGGAACGTCTCCAGTGTTCACGGCGACGTGCTCGGCATCCCCGGGGATGAACACGGCGTCACCGGACGTCACCGGTCTTGCGTCACCGTTCACGACCACCTCACCGGTTCCCGCAAGGAAGAAGTACACCTCGGCCTGCGTGTGCTGGTGGCCGCGTGCGGGCCGGGGCGCACCAACCGGGATCTCTGCAATGCCGACAGTCAACCCCTGAGTCGCCGTGCGATCAGCGCTGAACAACGTCCACCAATCGACGAAACCCGTCGACTCACTGCGCCACGACTCGGTTTCGCAATCGGACGCATTCCTGAACACCGGCGCTGCGCTCATGTGTGGAGCGTAGGTGAATCGTGGCAGCGAAGCGGTCTACTTCGACTTCTTGCCGGCGGACTTCGACGCCGTAACGCCTTCGGTCCAGCCGCAATGTTCCGCCGCGTCACCAAGGTGCTGCAGCAGGTAGGACATCAGCAGTTGCACGTCTTGAACGTCCTGTGGAGTTACACCGTGAATCGTTGGCGCAAACACTGCGCCCGCGTGGTTGAGCAGGCCGACAATGGACGACAGCGCCTGCACTGCTCTCGGCGGGACGCCGTCCGACAGCGCGGGAACCCTGCTGCGCATGAGTTGCCGGAACAGGTCTTGGTCCTCTTCGGGCACGATCGACAGCGGCTCGACACCGCTCGTGACCAACCAAGCGATGAGTCGAGACCGCAGGTCGAGGAACTTCTGCGTCTTCTCGAGCGAAGCGCGGGTGCCGTCGAAGCCGTCCAGTCCTCGGAGCATCAACTGGTGCACGACTTCGATAAACAGCCCGTCGAGCGAGCCGAAGTGGCGTGAGATCAACTGCTTGTAGAGACCGGCGCGCTCGGCGATGTCCCGGGTATTGACCTCCGAGAAGCGCCGCTCGGTAAGGAGTTCGATCGTTGCATCGACCATGCGCTGCGCAGCAATCTCCCCGGGAACCCACGGCCTGATCGTTCGCTTTGTCACTGCCATCGCCCCTCCGAATTTCTCCACCGAATCTAGTTGCCGGACCCCGTTCGGACGACCCCCCAAACAACCGAAAGGCGGGGCCAGCATTGCGGGCCCCGCCTCGAAGTGCAGTTGACGTTCAGTCGATGATGGCTTGGTAAGCGAGGCTGCGCAGATCCTGCTCGGGCAGTTCGATGCCCACCATGCACTGGGTCATGAACACACCGACGAGGTCTTCCTGCGGGTCGACCCAGAAGTAGGTCTTTGCTGCGCCGGCCCAGCCGTACTCGCCCACCGAACCCAGACCGCCGTGCTCAGCGACGTTCATCATCACGCGAGAGCCGAGACCGAAACCCCAACCGGGGTTCGGCAGGCCGGCCAGTTCATACGGCAGGAGTGCCGCAGGCAGGTGGTTCGAATGCATCAACTCGAGGGTCTTGCGCCCGACGATGCGCTCCCCGTCCAACTCTCCCCCGTTGCACAGCATCTGCGCAAAGCGCGTGTAGTCCCCGATCGTCGAGAACAGTCCGTGACCGCCGCGCACGAACAGGTCGGGGATGTCGGTGGGGTAGGTGTCCGACACGTCGTGGCGCGCGTACACGCCCATCGACTCCGGGGCGAAGATCTTCAGCAAGGTCTGGTCCTGCGCGCACAGGTCGGGGTGCCCGTACATCGCAGCGAGACGGGAGAGCTTCGCCGCCGGAACACCGAACGCAGTATCGGTCATGCCGAGCGGTCCGAACATGCGGTCTTGGAGGAACGTGCCAAGCGGCTGCCCCGAGATCACTTCTACCAGACGCGCCGCAACGTCGATACCGACGCTGTAGTGCCAGCGGGTGCCCGGCTGGAACGCGAGCGGGATCGTCGCAAGCTCGTCGATGAGGCTCTCGAGCGTGCGCTTCGGGTCGTTCATGAGGCGCGACTTGCGGTACAGCTCACCGCTCTCGAAGTCCGGCAGGAAGTCGTAGGTGAGCCCGGCTGTGTGGCTGAGCACATCGCGCACCTGCATCGGGCGGGCCTGGTCGACGAGCGTGCCGCCGGGACCCATCACCTTGGTGGCGGCGAACGCCGGGATGTATACGGCCACCGGGTCGGTGAGGCGGAACTTGCCCTCCTCCAGCAGCAGCATGAGTGCCGTGCTCACGATCGGCTTGGTCATCGAATAGATGCGGAAGATGGTGTCGGCGGTCATCGGGAGACCAGCCTCTGCATCCCGGTTGCCGTACTGAGCATCGAACACGGTCTCGCCGTGACGGTTGATGCGCACGTTGATGCCGCTGAGCCTGCCGCGATCGACGTAGCCCTGCATCACCGGGTTAATGCGGTTGAGCCTCGATGCGCTCATGCCGACGACTTCTGCTGCTGTGGTCATGACGACCTCCCCTTCCCCAACGGGTCTCGTGGGCGTCACCGTAGCCGGGATGGCCACAGGTGTGCCCGGCTATGGTCGCCGCATGACAGACCTGAGCACCGAGGACATCGACCGCATCGCCGACCCGTTCTTCGCAGCGATCACAGCGGGCAACATCGATGCCGTGAAGGCGGCGTATTCGCCGACCGCAGGGATCTGGCACAACTTCGACGAGAAGGAGCAGGTGCCGGCGGACAACGCACTCACGCTGGCCTTCCTGCACAGCCGGGCCCAGAACCTGCAGTACACCGAGATCCGCCGCTTCCCCTCGCCGGGTGGGTTCGTGCAGCAGCACGTGCTCGTCGGCGACGCCAAGGGCGGCAAGCTGCGCATGCCGGCCATCATCCGCTTCTGGGTGGAGGACGGGCTCATCACCCGACTCGAGGAGTACCTCGACACGCGCCAGGCCGCAGTCCTCAGCAAGGGCTGAGAACCGGAAAAGCATCCTGCGCGCATCTGAGGTGGGCTACTCGTCGGGGCCTTCGTGTTCTTGGTGGCGTAGGAGTGCCCAGCGGATTCGTGCGCGGTATGTCTCGAGGCGGTCGACGCGTTGTTCTGGCAGCGGTCGGGCGTCATGGTCGTGCGTGCGTCCCGGTTGACTCGCTACCGCCAAGACCGCGCCGTGCTCACCCGTGACTCGCAAGCTCGCACGACGTTCGCCCGGCTGGCGGCTTGGCCGCTCGACGGCCCGGGACGGACGGTGGCAGGTGGAATTGGGGCTGCGGCACAGCACGCCAGCGGCCAGGGGTGACCGGCGACCCGCCAGCCGGAGTGCGAATGAGGAACGCACCGACGACCTGAGCACGGCCGGCGCGGTGTCGCCGCCGGCACCCGGAACACGCCTGCCGGACCGTTTCGTCACCCACATGGGCGACGAACAACGGCCTGGGCCGGCGACCGTCTGCCGGGGCGGTAGCCGACCGCGTCGCCATCTCGACCAGCGCTACCGCACGCCGCTGCGCAGCCGTACGGTCGCTGCCCGACTCGAGATCAGCCAGATACAACAGGTGCTCGAGACGGTCCAGCTCGTTGCGGAACACCTCACCACCCACCGGGTCCAGCACACCGCTCACCACCACCGTGCCATCCAGGGTCGACGACGCATGCACATGCG
>CANIBN010000042.1 GCA_947465505.1 Acidimicrobiales bacterium
ACCTCGACGGATCTTGCCGTGTCGAACACCCTCGATGCCCGAGTGATCGATCACGTCGTGCTCATGACTGCGAACCTGGAGCACACATGCGAGGCCGTTACTGCGGTCACCGGTGCACCGCTCAAGCGGGTCCGCGAGGCGCCGCCCGTGGTGCAGGGTTTCTTCCGCCTCGGTGAGGTGATCCTCGAAGTGGTGCAGTCCCCCCAGGTGCAACATCCCGCAGCAAAGTGGTGGGGCCTCGTCATCAACGTGGGCAATCTCGACGAGGTATGCGGTCGACTCGGACCAGACGCAATCAGCGCTCCAAAGGCTGCTGTTCAGTCCGGTCGGTTCATTGCAACGGTTCGCAGCGAACTGGGCCTGGGTGTGCCCGTTGCGCTGATGAGTGTCTGATCCGGCGTACGTCAATCAGGCGGCGTTGCAGAACGGGGCGGGTGCATATGTGGCCGGCAGTGTGCGTAGCACAGCGATCTCGTCACCGAACACGTGGAGCAAGCGCTCGCCGAATCGGATCGCCTCGGTGGCAGCAAGAATCACAATCGCGTAGCCGTTCGGCAGCGTGAACGCGGCGGCCCGTGCTCCCTCGATGGTTCCGGTATGGCCCCACAGGTCCGCGGCGTTCGACATCATGCCGAGGCCGTAGCGCTCTTTCGTCTTCATGTTGACGGGAAGCGGTACGTCAACACACGGTGGCTGCATCGCCAATCGTGATTCCCGGGTGAGCAGCGTCGATTCGGCATCGGGATGCAGGGCGCCCAGCACGAGCGCAACCTCGGCCGGGGTGAGGGCCCACGATCCGGCAGGTCCGAGTGCCTCGAGGTAGGTGCGCCCGGGTGTGACGAGATATGCCGGCCCGTTTGCATTGGTAACCGCCGTGCGAACCATTGAGGAGGCTTTGATGCCGAGCGGTGCAAGCACCTGTTCGTTGATCACCGCAGTGAGCTTCTTGCCCGTGACGCGTTCAACGAGGCTGCCGAGCAGTACGTAATTCGCATTGCTGTATTGATAGGTCGTTCCCGGTTCGGCGGCGAGTCGCTTGGTGAGCGCCACGGACACCGACGTGTGCCAGTCCGACGAGGGATCCTTGAAGAAGGTGTTCCACAGGTTGTCGATCCCAGAGGTGTGCTGGAGCAACTGGCGAACCGTCACGAGGCGCATCTTCCGGTCTCCCGCCCGAACGGCAGACCCCCACTGGTCGACGAACGGTGTGTCGAGTTGCAGCGTGCCCTTCTCGACGAGTTGCATCACCGCGGTGGCGAGCAGCACCTTCGACACACTGGCGAGCCGGAATCGTGTGGTGTCGGCAAGTGCACGGCCGCGTGTGTCCTTGCCCATCACAGCCGAGGCGATCACCTCGCCGTTGCGCTCGAGTGCGATGCCCACTGCCTGATAGTTCCGCTTTACGAGCGCCGACGCGTGGGTCTTGAGTGCGGTGAACACCTTCTGCTCGGCCTCGGCACGCACGGCAGGGGCCACCGTGCTGGAGGTGGGAGCAGCCGTTGTTGGTGCAGCGGTAGTCGGCGCAACCGTGGTGGTTGTGGACGTCGTGGTTGGTGCTGCGGTTGGTTGCGGCGAGGGCGGTACCGGGACGTCGGTAACGGGTGGTGCCAGCGCAACGGTCGTGAGGGGGGCACCGCTGCCAGAGTTGCCACAAGCCGTGCTCAGGAGCGCAGTCGAGGCAACGAGGGCCACTGCTACGACCGATACCGTCGGTCGCCTCACAGGTTTCAGAGAACGACGACCTTGGTGCCGATGTCCGCGAAGTCCCACATGAACTTCGCGTCGAGCGGAGCCTGGCGCTGGCAGCCGCCGGACAGTCGCTTTCCGAGTTCGTCCTCGGTTTGGTACGGCTTGTTGTTGTTCCGGTGTATCGGGATCTGGTGGAACCCGATGGCACCAATCTTGGTCTTCAGCCAGCGAACCATGAGGCGCAGTGTGGCCTTGCCGTTCCACGCCGTGGTGATCTTGGACTTGCTGTAGACGCGGTGGGTGCCGGGGGTTTCGTTGGCGAACTTGGCGCCGGAAACGAGCCAGGAACGCACGGTGCGCCCGTCGGCGTCGATGGCCCACACGCGCTGTCCCATGCGGGAGTACACGATGCGTCGGCCCGAGCCGGAGTCTTCCGGAACCGGCGGCGCATCCGCACCGGCAGAGGCAACGGAAGAGAGTTCGTAACCGAGGAGGTCCTTGGCCCCCTTCGGCGGCTTGGGGGTGCGGACCACGGTGGACTTCTCGTCGGGCCAGATGCCGAGCTCAAGCGCTGTCTCGCGGCCGGCGATGCCGTCGACGAAGAGTTCCTTCTCGGTCTGCAGCTTGCGCACGGCGTTCACTGTGGCCTGGGTGTACTTGCCGGTTACCGGAGCATCGAGGTAGCCCGCAGCCTTCAGCGCACGCTGCAGACAGATGACGTTCGCTCCGGCGTTGCCGCGACGAATCGCCCGCGCCGTGAGCACGCAACCGTTCTGGTCGTCGTTCACGTCGCCGGTGCTGGCGGAAGCAACCTTGTCGGTCTCGCCGCTCGCGCCGGCGCCGCCATTCGAGGCGGCGGTGTTCGTGCTGCTGCTCGTCTTCTTGGTGTCCGAGACCAGGGCTCCGGTGACGTTGGCTAGGTCGGTGTCACTGGGCTGGTCGGGCGGAGATACGTTGGCGCCGTTCCCCGGGGCAGATGATTCGGACGCCTGACCGTCGGGAATGGAGGCGTTTGCCCACGCGTCGGCCTCGGCAGCGAGATCGGACGCGGACGGGGGGAGTGCACCGGAGGACGCATCACTGTGACCGAACGGCACGACGAGCGCGGCCCCGAGCGCGCAGACGCCGATGGCGATGGCCAGTGCTCGTGCGTCTCGACGTCGTTTCAAACCGGGGTCCTTGGGCTGGGTGCAATGGACAGAACGAATGCTACCGAGGTCGGATTCGGGGGTCTGGTCACCCGGAGGTATCTCTGTCACACCCTTCGTGCACACTCCGTGCCATGGAGACCACCTCGCTCGCCGACTTCGCCCAGGCAGCCCGCACCCTCGCCCGGTCGGCCCGTCAGCGTGAACTCGTGGTCCCCACCTTCCGTTGTCCACCCTCACTCCCGGTGGACCGCAGCATCCGTCGCACCCGACTGGGCGCCGTGGTCGCCGTCCGAGTGAAGGGTCGTCCGTTCGTGGCGGTTGCCGCCGACATGATCGAGGGCATCATCGTCACCAATCGCCTGTCGGGGCCCGACGCGTTGCGCGTCAGGGGAGCACTCTGGGCGGCGTTGGGGTTTGCGGTGTCGGCGAACGACACTCCGCCGATGCGGCGCGTCGCCTAGTGCGGGTGGGTTCAGCAGCGGCTTTCGCCGCCGGTCACACCGGGCGCCCGAGGAAGCAGAGGAACTCGGTCTGCAGGTCGGCGCCGGCCGGGCACTCCACCTTCGGACCAAATACGCCCGGACGACGGATCATGGCATCCATCGGCTTGATGCCTTCGTAGGCGTGTGCCACAGCGTCTGCGTCCAGTCGCTCGTCGCCGCCAACGGCGCGCGCGAGGTCCCAGGTGTGCACGAGGGTGTCCATCGACACCAATCGTCCGATGAGCATCTCAGCCGGCATCGGACCCATCGGGCCGGGAAGGTTCTGCGAGGTGTCGGCGCTGGGGAGCACCGACTTGGCAGCGGCGAACGCGCGGTCCCAACCGGCCACGATGTCCTCGTCGGCGCTGATGGCTTGAGGTGCTGCACCGCTCAGGCCGGCGGTGATGTTCAAGATGTTGTTGGCAACGTGGTCCACCACGTCGCGGGCAACCCAACCGTCGCACGGCGCAGGGCGGGACCAGTCACCCTCCTTGGCAGCCTGAACGCGGGCGTCGAACGCCGTGAGCATGGTGATGAGTCGATCGGTTCCTTCGGACATGGGGCGCACCATAGCGGGCCGGTCGGAGGTTGGGCCTGTGCGGGGGCTGAGTAGGGTTCCCGGTGTGATCAAGGCCGTGTGCTTCGACGTTGCGGGCGTGCTCACGTCACCGATCGGCCCTCCCTTTGCCGCCAAGGCGCTGCAGGCCGGGCTCGACCTTCTTGAACTGCAGTCCAGCGCGCTTGCTGCCTTCGCTGCTCCCGGTGACAGCGACCTTCCGGCGCATCGCATCGAGCGTGGCGAGATCTCGTTGGAGGACTTTCTCGCCGGACTCGACCCGGCTGACCGCGCCTCGCGGATCCTCATGGACCCCGCCTCCCGGTACTTCGTGCCACCGGCCTTCGAGGGGCACCCCGGCATGCACGACTTCGTTCGAGACGTGCGTAACTCCGGCCGGCGAACGGCCGTTATCTCGAATGTGGTGCAGGAGTGGGTTCCGTGGTGGGACGCCACGATTCCGCGAGACCTGTTCGACGAGGTGGTGTATTCCTGCGATGTTGGCCTGCGCAAGCCGAACCCGGCGATCTACTACCACGCCCTCGTTCGACTCGGGGTGGAACCTCAGGAGGCGCTGTTCCTCGACGACTTCGAGGCCATGGTGGCCGGAGCAAGGGCCGTGGGCATGGAGGCCATCCATGTGCAGCAGCACGATCGGGCCATCGCCGAGGCCCGCGCACTGCTCGGCATCGACTGAGCGAATCCGACTGAGCGAATCCGACTGATCGGCTCCGGTCACCGTCTGCGCCCAATCGTCACTGTATGTAGCGACTCGCCCTAGAATTGTTCGGTCAGTCGGTGGAGTACCGGGAACAGAGCGGGTCAACGATGCAGCGAGAGCGAACCGGTCAACACCCCAATCGTCGCGTCCCGTCTCGGCGCCGCCGTGTGCGCGGTGCACTGGTGGGGGCAATGGGCGGACTGCTGACACTCGGCCTGCTGTCGCCAACCGGGGGTCAGCGTCGCGCAGAGGCAGCGGGCCCAACCCCGCTCGACACCGTTACGGTCACCGCGCCTGCCTCCGCCACCACCACGCCCGGCGTCGATGTTGCCCTCGGGGCGTTCACGGTCGCCGGTTCGGATGACCTCTCGCTCACGCTCACCGTGAACCCGGTGGATGCAGGAACGATCAGCCTCGGATGTGCCGCATCTTGCGCCAACGTCACCTACGCCGTTGGTGACGGCGACACCGATCCCACCCTCACGCTCTCTGGCACTGCAGCGAACGTCACCGCTGCCCTGTCGTCCGTCACGCTCGTTGCTCCGAGCGAGGGCGAGGTTGCTGTCGTGGCGACCGTGGACGATCACACCGCAACTGCCTCCGGGCCGTACGGTCACCAGTACCGCTACTACCCGAGTCACGTGAGTTGGAGCAGCGCACGGGCAGCCGCCGGGTCACTGTCGCTGTACGGCAAGACGGGCTACCTCGTCACCGTCACGTCCGCAAATGAGGAGGCTTACCTGGAGGGTCTCATCGGTTCGGAGTCGGTGCACCTCGGGCTCACCGGTCGGTCCACCCGTGGTCGGAACTCTTGGACGTGGGCCTATTCGGGCGGGCCCGACGTGGGCACCACGCCCTCGTACTTCGACTGGCTGCCCAAGGAGCCGCGTACCCCCAAGCAAGGCGCTGACGACTTCGGTCGCGTGCGCGTGCGCACCACAGGCGGCAAGACGGCGTGGGATGTGTCGATCGATGACTCGGCGTGCTGTGGGTACGTGGTGGAGTTCGGCGATGCCGAGGCTCCCGTGCCGCACGCTGCGGTGACCGTGTGGGTGGGGCAGGGACCTCCGCCGACGACGACTACGACCGTCGTCACCACGCGTCCTCCGGCACCGGTGACCACGGTGGCCGACACCGTGCCACCCACCGACCCGCCCGTCACCGATCCGCCCGTCACGGACCCGCCGACCACACGCGCCCCGGCGCCGAGGCCGACGTCTGCCCCCACGACCACCGCTGCACCCAAGGCCGAGGTTCCGGCGGGGTGGAAGGCCAAGATCACCGTGGCGGCCCGTGTCGGACAGACCTCGGCCGGTGCGAAGGTGAGCGTCGAGGGCAAGGACCTCGAACCTGGTCGCGCCATTGAACTCGGCGTCCATTCGGAGTATCGGGTCCTCGCCACCGGTGTTGTTGCAAGCGACGGATCGTTCTCGCTCGACGGCGTGCTCCCAGCCGATCTGGAACCGGGTGCACACTCACTCGAAGTGCGTTATGCGGGCGCGAGCGTTGCGCTCGACGCTGCGCAGTTCACGGTCGATCCCGTTGGCGCGCTGGAGGGGGGCGAGAAGCGACTCGGCTTCGGTGCGTACGACCCAGGTGCGAACGCCACCACGGTGGTTGCTGCCACCGTGGCGGGCTTGGCGATTGCTGGAGCAGCCGGTGGCGGTGGAGGTGGCGGCGGAGGTGCTGACAGCGCCGGCCAGGTGGGTGAGATCGATGTCGAGGACGCCCTCGAGGTGGACCTCGACGGCGAGGCTTGGGGTGACCGCTCGCCGACGTGGCGCACACCGGGACGTGAACGTGTGGAGCGAATGGCGCTGGCATTCGAGCATCGGTTCGGAGCAGCGCTTCCAGGCGTCACGCGGGCGATGGTCGGCACGAGTTATCTGCGCGCCATGCTCGGCTCGCTGTCGGCGCTGTTCCCGATCGCCGGTCTGGTGCTCGGTGTGTTCGCCGCCACCGGAACCGGCCTCGAGGCACTGCCACCCTCCGCTGCGCTACTCGGCGCCATCCTCGTGCTCAGCGCGCTCGACGGTATTGCCGGCTTCGCTGCCGGTATCGGTTACTTCTTCGTCCTGCTCGTCACTGGTTCGATCGACTCGCTCAATGCGGTACTCGTCGTTGCCGGATCTGTGGTTGCGATGACCGGCGTTTCGCTCATGGCCGAGATGGTGCGCCCGCTCACCCGCCCGCCCGGACGGGGATGGGAAGGTCGATGGAACCGCACGGCCGACGCCGTGGTCGGCGCGCTGTTCGTTGGCTGGCTCATCCGAGCCGCCGTGGGTTCGCTGGAGGGACTGCGCGGCTACACGCTCGACATCACGGCGGACGCCGATCGTTTGGCGATCATTGCCATGGCCGGAATCGTGGTGCGCGTGCTCCTCGAGTCGCTCGCCACGAACGTGTATCCGTCGCGGCTACGTGCGGTGCGTCCGGCCGACGAGGAAGTTCCCGAGTACGGGCTTGCGCGTCGTTGGGTGATGGTCTTCGCCCGCACCGGAGCGTTGATGCTCGCAGCGAAGCCCTTCGTCGGGTGGAACTGGTATCTCTGGCTTGGATGTGCGTCGTACTGCGCGGAGCAGTTGCTCGACGTGATCGAGGACCGAATCCCGATCATCAAGGCGTTCGTTCCGATCGTTCCGAAGCGTGTCTACAAGTTCATCACGGCACTGCTCCTGTGCACCTTGGTCGGGCGCCTGCTTGAGAACTGGACCGGTGGTGTGCAGTTGGTGCGCGTGGCGTTCGTGGTGCTGAACATCCCCATGACCGCCGTCGAGACGTTTATTGCGCTCGGGCGCGAAGGCGATCGTGGTCCGATCACCTGGTGGCGACGCGCCGGAGGGGTGGTGATGGTGACACTCGGCTTCCTCGCCGTCACGGGTCACCTGCTGTAGCGCAGACGGTCTAGCCTCGGAGGCACGCAAGCCCGGCCCGGGTGGCGGAATTGGCAGACGCGGGGGGCTTAAACCCCCCTTCCTTTCGAGGAGTGCGGGATCGAAGCCCGCCCCGGGCACATCCTTCGGGAATCGTGTCGACGGCGAGGTCAATCAGTGGGGATCAGATTGGCGACGTGGAAGCCCGATGCGCTCGCCGCGTCGCACAGGCGGCGATCGGCGCTGCTGAACACTCCGGCACCCACGAGGTGTGCCGCGGCGAGATGCACGGCGTCGTAGCCGCGCAAGTCGTGTGTCTCGGCTCGATCGCCGGCCAGTCGCATCAGTTCCTCGTCGACCTCCACCACGGACAACTGCGACCACAAGACCTCGAGGCCCGCGAGTGCATCGCGCAACACGGTGGCGGTGATGCGACGGTGTCGCCGGGCCGCAGCGAGAGCGGCGCGGGCCTCGACATGGGCGATCCTGACGGTGACGAGCGTGTCCGCGTCATCCCAAATCGCTGCGGCCTCCGCTGTGCCCACCTCGTCGACGAGCAGCTTTATGAGCGTGGACGTGTCGACGTAGGAGATCACTGGCGCTGCTCGGCCACCAATTCGCTGACCGGTCCAGATGCGTGGAGTGGCACTGGGCGCCGTCGCACCTTCGACGTGGGAGGTCGCACCAAGCCGGCTTCGATCAGCACCGCAAGTTTGTCCGTTGGCTCAGCGGCGATGCCGTTGAGTCGGGCGATGGGTCGGCCGCGGTCGGTCACGACGACCTCGACGCCTGCCTCGACCTGATCGAGGTAGCGGCTGAGGTTGTTCTTGAGGTCGCGGACCCCGACCTCGATCCGTGTCGATGTGGCTACGTTCATGTCCACAATTGTAGCTACATGTCGCCTACTTCGCCGGGGCACTGCTGCCGAGACCGCCGCAGTCGTCGGTGTCGAACAGCCCTTCCCCTTCGAACTGCTTGGCACTCGGATCCGGCCTCCCTTGCGAAGGGCAGACGGCAGGTTGCTCGCTGATCACTAGCCTTCTGCGAGTACATCGTTGCTGGTCGCACTCAAGGAGCGGATTCGGTATGGCGTTCTCTATTCCGGTGATCGATCTGTCTTCGTGGTTCGGCGGCAGTGATACCGACCGCCGTGCGGTGGCGAGGGAGTTCGACCGCGCGTACCGCGAGGTCGGTTTCCTGCAGGTGACCGGGCATGGGGTTCCTGAGTCCGTCGTGAATGGTGCCTTCGACGCGATGAACGCGTACTTCACCCTCCCCGAGGACGAGAAGCGACGCGCGGTTCCGGCGAACAAGGAACTGATCTCCGGCTACACCGCCCGACTATCGGAGAGTTTCTCCTACAGCATGTCGATCGAGAGCCCACCCGATCTGATGGAGGGGTTCATGGTGAACGCCGACGACGTAGGGCGGGACCCGAACACCAACCCCTACAGCCGGAACGTGTGGCCCGAGCACCCGGCTTGGTTCCGTGATCGTGTCTGGGAGTACTTCACCACAGTTCGCGATCTGTCCTTCGCTCTGTGCCGCGTTGCTGCGGTAGCGCTGGAGGTGGAGCCGAGCATTTTCGACAACGTGCTGCACGAGGCGAACACGATGATGCGCTGCAACTGGTACCACCGGCGCTCCGACGAGGTCGTGTTGGCCGACGAGCAAATGGCACTCGGCGCACACACCGACTACGGCATCCTCACCGTGCTCGCCGCCGATCCCGGACCGGGGCTGCAGGTGCTCGACGACGGTGTCTGGCGTGACGTCGCTCCCGAGCCGGGCGCGTTCATCGTGAATGCAGGCGACGCGCTTGCGGTGTGGACGAACGACGCCTGGCGCTCCACCGTGCACCGGGTGTTGCCCTCGAAGACGCCCGGCGGGTCGGTGCGACGATCGATTGCGCTCTTCCAGGACGGGAACGTTGACTCGGTGATGGAGTGTCTGCCCACCTGTCAGTCGGCGGACAACCCACCGAAATATGCGCCCATCACGCTCGGCCAGCACGTGCTCGACAAGCTTGACGCCGGACGCCAGTTGGTTGCCACCGACGCGCAGCAGACGATTGGTGATCGTCTATCTGGTTGAGCGGCCGATCTTGGCTGTGGCGAAGTACGTGAACACCGCGCCGACCGCAAAGTAGGCAACGGTGAACAGCGCGTAGGGCCGAACCGTTCCGTTGAACGCGCCGGTCACCACACTGCCCAGCAGCGCGCCGCCGGCAAAGGTGATGGTGCCGATGATCGACGATGCGGTGCCGGCCACGTGGGGCAGTGGAGACATGGCGAGCGTGTTGCTGATCGGCACGATCCCCTGGGCCATCGGAATGGTGAGGCACAGAGCAATGGTGAACAGCCAGAAGTTCGGGCGTCCTCCATTGATGAGGCTTACGCACGTGAGCAGTACAGCAGCGACCACGCCGATCGTCGCCTCGATGCGGATAAGGCGGGTTGCGCCGGTCTTGCCGACAATGCGGGCATTCGTCAACGACATCACGGCGAACAGCACCGCGACGCAGCCGAAATAGAGCGGGAACCACTTGCCGTATCCGTAGACGTCGGAGAGGATCACCTCAGAGCCTGCGAGATATGCGTTCATGATCCCGAAGATGAATGTCATCGACACGATGAGACCAACGGTCTGGCGGTGCGACACCACTTCCTTGCTGGCTCTGCCGACTGCTCCCCAGGTGAGCGGTCGCCTTCGCTCGCGGTCGAGTGTCTCGGGCAGGCGACGGCACCAGAGCATCAGCAGACCGGCAAGGCCTGCGGGTACCCAGAACACCACGCGCCAGGGCAACACGGCGATCAGCGCTGCGCCGAGTGATGGGGCGAGGATGGGCACGATGAGGAACACGGCCATAGAGATCGACATCACCCTCGCCATGGCGTTGCCCTCGTAGCGATCGCGCACCATCGCCATGCTGAGCGCCCGGGGTCCGGCGGCACCGAGACCCCAGACGAACCTCGAGACGACGAGCAGGGTCCATGTCGGTGCGAGCGCGCCGATGATCGATGCAACTGCATACAACAGCAGTCCGGCGTACAGCGGGGTACGTCGCCCGTAGCGGTCGGAGGTGGGTCCGTAGAGCCACGGCCCCACGGCCAGTCCGAGGAAGTACGCGGTGATCATCCACGCAACCTTCGACGAGTCCGACGGCATCCCGAACTGCTGGCGGATGTCTGGGAACGCTGGCAGAACGAGGTCGATACCAATGGCCGTCGTTGCAGACAGCACGCTCACCAGCAGCAGGAACTCGCGGGGACCGACGTCACGGCGCGTGCGTGCCGCAGCCGGAGCTGTTGAGAGCTGTTCGTTGATTGACCCCACGCCGGATCCAGTCTGGGCTTCCGTGGCCCACGGCTGGGCGACTCACGAGACTCTAGGCGGAGACGACCCCGTGGTCGGTCCTCAGCCGGAGGGTGTTGGCATCGGACCTCAGCCGTTGTCGACGAGTAGCGGGAGCAGCGCCTGCGCAACCTCGGCAGGTCGTTCCTCATGCGAGAACAGGCCGGCGCCGGCAATGACGTGGAGCGTTGCATCGGGGAAGGAAGCGAGCATTCGGCGCGTCTTGTCCACGGGGAAGAACCGATCCCGCTCTCCCCACAGGAGGCGCACGGGCACGTTGATGCGTCGGTGCAGTCCGTCCAGTTCGCGCACGTGCCGGAAGTCGAAACTGCGGAGCAGTCGCATCGCTGCATCGAGGTGCTCGGGTGAGCGGTGGAGCGGTGACAGGAAGAACTCGTCAAACTCCCCGTCGAGCAGTGAACGGTCCACGAATGCGTCCCCGAGCACTAACGGGCTTCGTCGCAGGCGGGGATGGCCGGCGAGCCAACCCAGTGCAGAGCCGAACCCCGGCACCTTCCGTCCGGCGATAAATGAACGGAACTTCAGGCTTAGCCCTGTGGACTGTTCGGTGTCGATGAGCCCGAGGGCCCGAACCCGGCGATCTCCGACGACGGCGTGACGGGCGATGAGGCCGCCACTGTCGTGGCCGACGACGGCAACGGCCGAGAGGCCGAGCAGATCGATCACACGCTTGACGCTGAAGATGTGGTTGTCGATCGAGAGCGGCGTACTGGCGTCGAAGCGACTTGAGCCGGCACCCGGCAGATCGATGAGGTGGCAGGTGACATGGTCCGCAAGGAAGGGGAGCAGCGTGCGGAACGTTGCCCCGCTGACCGGCCACCCGTGAACGAACAGCACATCGGGACCGGAACCGACGGTGCGATAGGCCACCTCGCCGACACCGACGTCCAGCATGCGGGCGGGCGGGGCACGGAAGAGATTGGAGGCCTCTGCCGCCGTGAGGCTCACGTGTTGCCCGCCTGGTGGATTGCGGCTGCGGTGACCCGGTCGAAGTAGTCGCGCCACACGGTGATCTTCCCGTTGTGCACCTCGAACACGCTGTTGACGGGCAGTTCGCGCCAGCCGTGGTCGAGGCGGTGACGATCGAGACGCTCGAGGAACACGACCGGGCCCGTCGCGGACTCGCGCAGGAGCACGAAGTCGTTCTCGTGAATCGGCGTGAAGAACGGGCCGAGGACGTCCAGGACACCCTGGTGCCCACGGACTGTCCCGAGCGGCACGTTGGTGTATTCAACGTCTGCATCGAGATGCGCGAGCGCAGCATCGAAGTCCATCGCCTCAAAGGCCTCGAGGAACGCAGTGACGATGGCAAGAGGGGTTAACGGCGTGTCGGACATTGGTCTCCCAACAGTTGTAGTGAGTGCTACGAAACACTAGATGTAGTGGTCACTACGATCAAGTGCATGGGTCATCGGCACTCCAAGGAAGAGATTCTGGAGGGGGCCCTTGCGAGCGCGTTCGAGGATGGTCTGAGCCAACTGAGCTTTGGTCGCGTTGGCAAGCGCCTTGGAACCAGCGACCGGGTTGTCGTCTATTACTTCCCGAGCAAAGAGGACCTTGTCGGTGAGGTGCTCTTCGTACTGGGTGCCCGCCTCCAGACGACGCTTGCGCCGATGTTCCGGTCGAAGGTGCCCGACGCCCGGGCGCTGTTGCGGGCCGCCTGGCCCGTTCTTGCCCGACGGGATGCAGATCCGGTGTTTGCACTGTTCTTTGAGGCGGCCGGACTGGCGACGGCGGGGCGGGAGCCCTATCGGAGCCTCGTTCCCCAGCTCATGGAGGGTTGGGTGGTCTGGGCGAGCGAGTTCATCGAGGGAACCGCAGCGCGTCGACGCTCGGAGGCCGAGGCCGCCATCGCGATGATCGACGGTCTGCTCATCATGCGGCAGTTGGCCGGCTCGACGATGGCAGACCGCGCCGCCCGCCGGTTGATGCGTACGGACTGACCGTCGCTGGGCCCGTCAGCCGGGCAGCTGTGCCTTCAACTCGCGCTTCAGGATCTTCCCGGTGGCGTTGTGGGGGAGCGCATCAACGAAGGTGACGTACTTGGGCACCTTGAACTTGGCAAGGTTCTTCACGCAGTGCGCTGCCACGGTCTGCTCGTCGAGCACCGCTCCAGCCTTCAGGGCAATGAAGGCGTGGCCCACCTCCTGCCAGCGCTCGTCGGGAACACCGATCACGGCGCACTCTGCGATACCGGGCAACTGATAGAGCACGTTCTCCACCTCGGCGGGTGACACGTTCTCGCCGCCGGAGATGTAGATGTCCTTGATGCGGTCGACGACGTAGAAGTAACCCTCCTCGTCCTGGCGCAGCGCATCACCGGTGTGTAGCCACCCGTCGGTGATCGACTTTGCCGTGGCCTCGGGGAGGTTCCAGTACCCGGGGGTCATGTTCGGGCCCTTGGCCCACAGTTCGCCCGCCTCGCCGCGAGGCACGTCCTTGCCGTCGGGGTCGACGATGCGCAACTGGTTGTGGATGAACGCCAGGCCACACGACCCGATCTTCCGGCTGCAATCCTCGGGCGGGAGTGCCATCACCATCGAGCCGGTCTCGGTCATGCCGAAGGCCTGTTGTAGGCGGACACCTTTGGAGATCCACGCGTCGAGCAGCGTGGTGGACGGCGAGGCGCCACCGACGCCGGCGGCAACGATGTGCGGGAAGGTCGCCGTCTCGAATGCTGGCTGCTGGCTCATGAAGAGGTAGTTCGCCGGCACCATCTGGATGTGGGTAACACCGATCGCCGGGTCGCTGAGTACCTGTAGGCAGAACGCAGGGTCGAATGACGCACCAGTCATCACATTCGTGCCGCCGTAGTGGAACGCCGGGTTGGCAAAACAGTTCAGACCGCCGGTGTGGAAGAGCGGGAGCACCACGATGTTCACCATGGTCGACCCGGTGCGGAAGGGCTCGGTCTGGTTCACCACGTTCCACAGCGTCATGCCGTGTGTGATGATGACGCCCTTGGGGTGACCGGTCGTGCCCGAGGTGTACATGATGGTGAGCACCGTGTCGAGCGTGTTGTCGTTGGCCGGATACGTGGTGTCGGAAGAACGAAGCAGTTCCTCGTAGGCATCTCGACCGGTTGCGTCGGCGTCCCATGCGACCCGATTGGCGACGCTGAGCTGGGCGACGGCATCATCGAACTCGACCCCGTGGAAGAGGACCACGGGCGCGCAGTCTCCGACGATGTAGGCGAGTTCCGGCACTGCGAGCCGCCAGTTGAGCGGGACGAAGGTTGCGCCGAGCTTCCAGCACGCAAACTGCACCTCGAAGATGTTCGAGACGTTCTTGCTCACCACACCCACGCGGTCGCCGGGCTTCACGCCGAAATCTCGAGCGAGCGCAGATGCCAGGCGATTCGTCCGCTCATTGATCTCGGTATACGTGAGGTCGCGGCCGTCTACAAGATCGCGGATAGCAAGCTTGTCTGGTCGCGTCCGCGCGTGGTGCGCGAGCCAATCTGTGCTGGCCATTGCCGTCATCGGGCTTCCCCCTGCTCGAAGTCCGTTGAACAGTAAGTGGCCCGATAGGGACGGTCAAACCCGCCTCCAGAACGTTTCCTTCAGGCGCTTCGTGCACCACGGGACGGTCGTCTACCATCCGAGCGGCACCGCCGTGGGGGCACGTGCCAACCGCAGACAGGAGACACCGTCGATGACGACCGACGCTGGGCCGCCGTCCTTCGGGCCGGAGGACGACGCATTCCACTTTGCCGCGTTGGGCGACGATTGGTGGGCTACCGAGACGAGCTGGTTCTCGTTCCACGACCCGAAGCGCCGCCTCGGCGGATGGTTCTACACGCTCGCACGGCCGAATGTCGGCTCGGTGCAGGGCGGTGTGTGGGTGTGGGACGACACGACGGTCCTGCCCTGGGACGCGCTGTACTCCACGAACTACTCGGCGCTGCAGATCCCGCTCGACACCGATCTCCGCAATGCCACGCTCCCAACAGGCGTGGGCATCAAGGTGCTCGATCCGACGCACAAGTACGCGCTCACCTACGACGACCCGGGCCGCCTGCTCGTGGACCTCGTGTTCGAGGGCATCATGCCGCCCGAACCGATGCGTTCGGTGAAGTCCACGTTCGGCAAGGCGCGTCACTTCGACCAGTTCGGTCGGGTCACCGGCCACATCGTGGTCAACGGTGAGCGAGTCGACATCGACTGCCTTGCAGCGAGGGACCGTACGTGGGGCCGCCGTCGCGAGGACCGTCCACACAAGGCTGCATACGTCACCGGCTGCGCGTCGGCCGACGAGGCCTTCCTCGCCGTCACCAGTGAACACGGTGGGCGAGAGGCCGCGAACTATGGCTTCCTGC
>CANIBN010000043.1 GCA_947465505.1 Acidimicrobiales bacterium
GAGATCCCCACCGAGCTCCGTGGGCAGCACGAGCACAACCCGGTGAACCTTCCGCCCAAGGCCGGGGTGCAGCTCGAACTACCGCCGCGTGTTCGTGGATCGAGTCCGCTGTGGTGGGACTGGGAAGGGCCTGGCCTCGTACCGCACACCGAAGCGCTCATCGCCGGGCTCACCGCCACCGCGCTCGAATACCGCTAGCGGGCTGACGCAACGACCAAGCGTCGCACGGCACTAGCGAGTGTCGCTGCGCCAGCAGCAGCGAGCACGAGGGCTATGCCGAAGCGAAGCTGCGGCTATGCCCGAGCAGTATTACGGCGCGAGGCGTTCGAGGACCCAGGGGTTGCCGGGTGCAGCAAGCCCCGTACGTCGGTAACGGATGCGGTCGTGGAGACGGCTCGGTCGCCCCTGCCAGAACTCGATCACCTCGGGAACGATGCGCCATCCACCCCAGTGCTCGGGCCGAGGGATGTGACCGCCCCCAAAGCGGCCCTCCACCTCGGCCACGAGCGCCTCGAGCTCTGCTCGGTGGGCGATGACACGGGACTGCGGCGAGGCCCATGCACCGATCTGGGAACTGCGCGGTCGGGATGCAAAGTACGCATCAGATTCCTCGGCGCTCACGCGCTCCACAGCACCACGCAGTTTCACCTGACGATGCACCGCGAGCCACGAGAACACCGCTGAGGCGACAGACCGGGCGATGATCTGCTGGCTCTTTGCCGAGGTGTAGTTCGTGAAGAACACGATGCCGCGGTCGTCAGCACCACGAGCCAGCACGTTGCGCGCATCGGGCATTCCGTCGTCGCCGATTGTCGACAGCACGAACGCATTTGGCTCGACACACTCTGCCTCGACAGCTTGGTCGAACCACAGCCGCCACTGACGCAGCGGATCCGCATCGGCATCGGCCAGATCGAACCCCTGCGTCTCGTAGTCGATGCGCTTCTGCAGGCTCACTTCGGTCCGATTGCGGTGATGCCGCGCATGTAGGGCCGCAACACGTCGGGCACCGCCACCGAACCGTCGGACTGGCGGTAGTTCTCGAGGATCGCGGCAAGCACACGAGGCACGGCAAGCGCCGAGCCGTTGAGCGTGTGCACGTGCTCGGTGCCCTTCTGCCCAGTGCGACGGAAGCGAATATCTGCACGCCGCGCCTGGTAATCACTGAACCAACTCACCGAGGAAACCTCGAGCCACTTGTCGCAACCCGGTGCGTACACCTCGATGTCGAAGCTGAGGTGATGGCTCTGGCCCAGGTCGCCGCTGCAGATACCGATGACCCGGTACGGCAGACCAAGCGCCTCCATCGTGCCGGCTGCGCGCGCCACGAACTCGTCGAGCAACGCGCGACCCTGCTCTGGTGCTGCGTACGCAAGGATTTCAACCTTGTCGAACTCGTGGCCGCGCAGGAGCCCGCGGGTGTCCCGCCCGGCAGAGCCCGACTCGCGTCGATAGCACGGCGAGTACGCCATGAAACGCTTCGGCAGATCGGCCTCGTCAAGGATCTCGCCCGCGCTGATGGAGGTGAGTGGAACCTCTGCAGTAGGGATGCACCAGAGATCGTCGCGCTCGATGGAATAGGCGTCGTCGGCAAACTTCGGCAATTGACCGGTGGAGGTGAGCGTTGCTGTGGTGACCAGCGTGGGCGGTCGCACCTCCTCGAACGCATCGGCATTGCGGTCGAGTGCCAACTGGCACAGTGCCCGCGCCATCGTCGCGCCCGCTCCCCGGAGCATCGTGAACATTGCACCGCTGATCTTTGCTGCACGCTCGTTGTCGAGGATGCCGAGTGCAACGCCGGTCTCCCAGTGCGGGACGCGCTGGTGATCGTCGAACGCCACTCCGTCGAAGCCATGCACCCTGATGACAGGGTTCGCCTCATCGGAAGCACCGTCGGGTGCCTCGTCGCTGATGATGTTCGGGATGCGCAGGAGGATCTGGCGGAGCTGCTCCTCCACCTCGGCGGTCTTGGCAGCGAGACCCTTCTCCTCGTCGCCGAATTCGCGGCTCTGTGCCATCGCGGCGTCGGCCTCTGCAGCCTTGCCGTCGCGGCGCAACTGGCCGACCTGCTTCGACAGGTCATTCACCTGTCGACGGATGCTGTCTCGTTCGGCAGCAAACTCCCGCAGACGGCCGTCGAGCGCCGCCGCGTTGTCGAGTTGCACAAGGAGGTCCGGCTTGGCCCGGCGCGCCATACGGGCGCGCACCGCCTCGAGGTCGGTACGGAGCAGTCGAACGTCGATCACGTCGTCAGAACCTACCGCTGTTCGTCTCAGCGTCCCGTCTCATTTCCCCGGTTCGGTTACCCGCGCCGTAGCATCGACATCGTGCCCGATCCGGCTGTTGTCGTCGAAGACCTGAGGGTTCGTTACGGAGATCTCGTGGCCGTTGACGGGGTGTCGTTCACTGCCGAGGCCGGCTCCATCACCGCCGTGCTGGGCCCGAATGGCGCTGGCAAGACCTCCACCATCGAGGTGTGCGAGGGGTTCCGCACGGCGAGCAGTGGCCGCGTGCGAGTGCTCGGGTTCGACCCTGCGTCCAACCAACGCCGCCTCTCCGAGCGAATGGGCGTCATGCTTCAGGACGGAGGCGTGTATCCGTCGGCTCGTGTGGCCGATGTGGCGCGCCTGTTCTGCGATCTCTACGGCAAGGGCGAGCAGCCATCGGCGCTCCTCGACCGAGTGGGTCTGGCTGCGCGCTCTGGCTCCACGTGGCGCCGCTTGAGCGGTGGCGAGCGCCAACGCCTGTCTCTCGCTATGGCGCTCGCGGCGCGTCCCGATGTCGCCTTCCTGGACGAGCCCACTTCAGGTGTGGACGTCAACGGCCGCGCGGAGATTCGGGCCATCCTGCGTGACCTCGCTGATCGCGGCTGCTGCGTGGTGCTGGCAACACACGAACTCGACGAGGCGGAGCGCGTTGCCGATCGTGCAGTCGTGTTCGACCACGGGAGGATCCTCGCTGCGGGCTCACTCGACGAACTCCGTGCCGGCCAGAGGCAAATCCGCTTCCGCCTGCCGACAGACGTCGTGATACCCGACTTCTCCCCTCTCGGCTTTCCGGTCCTCCGCGATGGCGACCACTTCGTCATCGAGAGCTCCAGTGCCGCAACCGTGGCAGCGCTCACCTCACTGCTCGCAGAGCGAGGTCTCGAGCCGGTTGATCTCCGAGCCGGCCAGTCATCACTCGAGGATGTCTTCCGCCGCCTTACAGCGGAGGAGCAGTCGTGAAGCCGTTCCTTGCACAGTTGCGTGCCGAGCTCCAACTGATGCTCCGCAACGGGGAGCAACTGCTGCTCACGCTCGGCATTCCCACCATGTTGCTGGTCTTCTTCAGTCTGGTCGACGTGCTACCCAAAGGTTCGGCCGAGGACCCCGTGGACTTCCTGGCCCCGGGGATTCTTGCGCTTGCCGTGATGTCGACTGCGATGGTGAGTCTTGGCATCGGTACCGGATTCGAGCGTTCGTACAAGGTGCTCAAGCGTCTCGGTGCCACCCCCCTGGGTCGGGGCCGTCTGCTTGCCGCAAAGATCGCGTCGGTGGTTGCCGTGGAGATTCTGCAGTTCGCTGTGCTCATCCCTGTGGCTTACGCATTGGGCTGGCGGCCATCCGGGCCCAACTGGGCTGTCGCAGTGGGAGCGATCGTTGTGGGCACCGTGGCGTTCGGCGGACTCGGTCTGCTCATTGCCGGCGTGCTTCGTGCCGAGATCAATCTCGGAGCACAGAACGGCCTGTACCTCGTGCTGCTGCTGCTCGGCGGCATGGTGATCCCCTTCTCGAACCTGCCACTCGGCCTTCGTGCTGTGGCGCGGGTGCTGCCCTCAGGTGCGCTTGCCGATGTCCTGCGCCAGGCGCTTACCGGCGCGGCCGACCGGCCAGGCCTTGCTTGGATTGTGCTTGCGGCGTGGGCAGTGCTCACACCGCTCGCAGCGTCCCGCCTCTTCCGCTGGGAGTAACTAGTCGATCTTGCCCGGTGTTACGGGCTCGTCAGCAGGCGGAGATTCACGGAAAGCCTTCACGACCTGGTCATAGGTCAGTGAGGCGTCGTCGTTCACGTAGCCGGTCATCGGGGCCTCGGTCGTGCTGCGCAACTTCATCTCTCGCGCCTGCCCCCGGATGAAATGGCGGAAGAAGATCACGCCGATGATGGTCCAGAGGTAGACCGAGCCGCCGAGCTTCATGATCGCTCCGGCGGCCTGCTGGTCCTCCTGCACGGTGAGGCCCCATACGCGCACCGGCACGTTGTACCGCTTGTACACCGTGCCCTCGGCAAAGGTGAGCCACGCTGCCGGCACCGTGGGTACCACCGACTCAAGGAACAGGTAGATCATCTTTCCTGCAGGCTTGAGATGCCATTCGGGGATCGGGCCGCACACGGGCATGAACGCAATGAGGGAAGTGAGTACGAGCGCCGTGTGCAAGGCGTAGTGCAGGAGCGCGTTGCCGACCGAGGCGTTCACCACACCCGGGATGTGCGTGATCATGACGTACGCATTGAAGATCACCCCGGCGAAAATGGGATGGGCGAGGCGCTTCATCGTGCCGTAGCCGTGACCCTTGCCGAGGAGAGATCGCGCCATCCATTCAGGGATCGCGAGCAGCGCGAGCGGTGCGAGGAAGTACGACATCATCAGGTGCTGCACCATGTGCGCCGAGTACAGGTAGTTCTCTGCGAGGTCGTGAATCGGCCAGTCCGAGCCGGCCCAGAAGATCGCCATCGCTGCAACGAAGCAGCCGATCTGCTTCTTACTCACAGCCGGGCCCTCCGGGACAGCCTCGGGTCCGATCACGCGCACCATGTACACGTACGCGGCGATGAGTCCAACCATGAGGACCCACACCTCGGGATGAGCCTGGAACTTCCAGACCTGCGCCAACTGCTGAGCGGCAGTGGGGGTAGCTACTGCGAGCATGGATACGCCTCCAGGGGCGTGAGACTTACGGCTGCAGGAAGAATTTGAACGTTGCGAGGAAGCCGATGTAGACGGCGATCGCAAGCAGGAAGCCACTCCAAAACAGGTAGTGGAACAACTTCGCGTCCTTGCGCAGGTGCATGAACTCGAGCACGACCATGACGAACTTGATCATCATGAGGATCATGAGGAGCGGCAGGAAGGCCTTGCCGATATCCACGTAGCTGAGCAGTACCTCGAGTCCGGTGAGGATCGCGAGCGCGAGCGCAACGAGGTAATAGTGCGAGTTGCCGTGACCGGCATGCTCGTCGTGCGAGTCGTGACCCGTGGTTGCGTGTTCGACTGTGGTGCTCATGATGATTGCCTCACGCCGGGATCAGGTAGACGAGCGTGAAGATCAGGATCCACACGACGTCGACGAAGTGCCAATACAGACCGACGAGTTCGATGACCTCAGCCTTGTCGCCAGGGACCTTGTCCACTCGAAGCATGCCCACGACGGCCATCAGCATGATGATGCCGACCGTGACGTGCACTCCGTGGAATCCGGTGAGCGTGTAGAAGCTGGAGCCGAACAGGCTGGTGGTGTAGCCGAGACCCTTGCGGTAGAACTCGGTGAACTCGAAGATCTGGCCGCCGACGAACGTTGCGCCGAGGACCGCAGTAACCGTCATCCACAGCTTCGCCTTGTCGATGTTCTTCTTCTGGGCCTCTGCCACGGCAAGCACCATGGTGAGCGAGCTCATGAGAAGCACGAAGGAGCTGACCGAGGTGTAGGGGATGCTGAAGACCTGGTCGGGACCGGGACCTTTGACGTGGCGTCCGCGGTACAGCATGTACGTGGAGATCAGGCCACCGAACAGCAGGCATTCGGAGCCGAGGAACAGCCACATGGCCAACTTGTTGTTGGAGAGGCCGGTTGATGTGTGTCCGTGGCCACCGTGGCCGTGGTCGTCGTGCGAGGTGCCGTGTTCGGCTACTGCGGCAGTGCTCATGCCGTCAACTCCTTGATGTTGCCATCGGTGGGTGCCGGCGGCTCGAAATCGTCCTTCGGTGCTACCGAGGGCTCCATGCTCCAGCCGAAGATGCCCATGATCGCCACCGCAGCGCCAACCGCAATGAAGATGTGCGAATAGATCACGCCGAACCCGATGATGGGCAGCGCGATCGACACGACAAGCGGCCAGTACGACGGCGACGGCAGATGAATGTCCTTCTCCGCGTGAGCCATCTGCTCGGCCATGATGTCCTCGGCCGTTGCGATCTGCTTGATCTCGTCAGTGTCGTGATCCACCGCGTACTTGCGGTGGAAGAACTCGTCGAGTTCGTGAACCGTGGGGATGGCGTCGAAGTTGTGAGCGGCCGGCGGACTGCTGGTCATCCACTCCAGGCTGCGGGCATCCCACGGATCGAGTGGAGCCTTCACCTTCGGGTTCTTGCTGCGGTGCGTGATCACCACGTTGACGATGAAGCAGAGGATGCCGATCGTGAGGAAGAACACGCCGATGGTGGAGATTGCGTTCCAGAAACGGGTGTGAACGTTCGACTCGTCGTACTGGTACATACGACGTGGCTGGCCCTGGAGACCGATGATGTGCATTGGCCCGAACGTCAGGTTCATTCCGATGACCATCAGCCAGAAGTTCGCCTTGCCCCATGCCTCGTTGAGCAGGCGTCCGAACACCTTTGGCCACCAGTAATAGAAGCCCGAGAAGAGACCGAAGATCGCTCCACCGAACAACACGTAGTGGAAGTGGGCCACGATGTAGTACGTGTCGGTCTGCTGTGTGTCCGACGGTGCCACTGCGTGGGTCACGCCGGACAGACCGCCGATGGTGAACTCGATGATGAGGCCGATCGCGAACAGCATCGCCGTGGTGAACTTCAACTTGCCGCCCCACATCGTGAGGGTCCAGTTGATGATCTTCACGCCGGTCGGAACTGCGATCATCATCGTGGCCATGGAGAACACGAGCACGGAGATCGGGCCGAGGCCGCTGGCGAACATGTGGTGGGCCCACACGCCCCAGCCGACGAATCCGATCGCCGCGCCAGAGATGGCGACGAACTTGTAGCCGAACAACGGCTTGCGGCTGAACACCGGCAGCACCTCAGACACAATGCCGAAGCTAGGTAGGACGAGGATGTACACCTCGGGGTGTCCGAAGATCCAGAACAAGTGCTGCCAGAGCAGTGGGTCTGCACCCTGTTTCACGTCGAAGAAGGCACCGCCGAAACCTCGAGAGAAGCTGAGGAGGAACAGCGCCACGGTGATGACCGGCATGGCAAACACGAGCAGGAACTGCACGACCATCACCATCCAGGTGAAGATCGGCATCTTGAACAGGCTCATGCCCGGTGCCCGCATGTTGATGCAGGTGACGATGAGGTTGATTGCACCGACCAGCGATGCGATGCCCGTGATCTGCAGTCCGAATGCCCAGAAGTCCACGCCGTGCCCAGGAGAGAACATCTTGGTGGAGTTCGGTGCGTACATGAACCAACCGCCGTCAGCGCCACCGCCGAGGAACCACGAAAGGTTCACGAAGATCGCTCCAGCGACGAATGTCCAGAGACTGAAGGCGTTCATCCTCGGGAACGCAACGTCCCGGGCGCCGATCTGAAGCGGCACGAAGTAGTTGGCGAACGCGGCGGCCATCGGCATCACGAAGAGGAACACCATGGTGGTGGCGTGCATCGTGAACATCTGGTTGTACTGGTCGGCGCTGAGCACCTTCCCATTGGGGGCTGCGAGTTGGAGCCGGATGAGGCCCGCCTCGATGCCGCCGATGAGGAAGAAGACGAAGGCGACGACGCCGTACATGATGCCGATCTTCTTGTGATCGACCGTGAAGACCCAGTCCCGCCAACCCTTCGGCGCGACGGGTCGGGCAAACATGCCCGCTGCCTGCTTCGGCGTGACGTAGGCGGGGGCGCCTGCTCCGGCTGGGAGGGCGACGTCTGTTCGTGGTTGTTCGATGATTGCCATTTATTCGGCTCCCGTCACTTCAACGTCTGCAGGTAGGTCACGATGCTGTCGATCTGCGCCTCGGAGAGACCCAGATTCGGCATGCCTCGGAGGAGGCCCTTTGCGTCGGGCTTCACGTACATGGGCTTTTCTTCGGGGGCGTTGCGCAGCCACGCCTCGAGCTGTGCTCGGTTGAGGCAGCTGCTGGTGACACCCTCGAGATAGACGGCCCCGAGCTGATCGCTCGCTGCCTTGGTCAACCGGTCGGTGCACTCCTCGTTGAGGAGCGGGAAGGTCTCGCCTGCGAACCGCGAACGCGTCATGAGGTGCGTGAGGTTCGGCGCTGATCCGGCGACGATGTTGTTCTCCGGTGCCGCAATCGTGGGCGTTCCGTCGGCGTTCTGCATGCCGTTCACCTGGTGACAACGGCTGCAGTTCTGGCGGAAGGCTCGATAACCAACGGCCTCGGGCGACTCATCGGTCTCGGCGTAGACCGTGGCGGTCTTCTGCTGGTTCTCGACCCACTTCGCAAAGTCGGCCTCGCTGAGCGCAATGGCCCACTGGCGCATGTTGGCGTGCGAGAGTCCGCAGAACTCGGTGCACTGACCCGCGAAGTAGCCGGGCTTGTCTGCTTCGAGCTTGTTCTCGTGCACACGACCGGGCACTGCGTCTTTCTTGCCGTTGAGAGCCGGGATCCAGTACGAGTGGATGACGTCACGGCTGGTCTCACGAAGCAGGACACACGTTCCGGCGGGGATCACGAGTTCGCCAGAGGTGACGATCGGCTTGGTGATCCCGTACTTCTGGTTTCCTTCCGTGACGGGGTAGTCGTACTCCCACCACCACTGCTGGCCGGTGACGTTGACCGTCATCTCGCAGCCCTTGGTGTCTGCGAGTTGCACGATGGTGCGGGCGGTGAACGCGCCGATGGTGGCGAGGATGATGAACGGGATGATCGTGAGGACGATCTCGAGAGCCGGCTTGCCGTGGCTCTGCTTGGGGATCGGCTGACCCTTGTCACGGAAGCGTGCGATCGCGTAGGCGACAGCGATGCACACGAGCACACCAACGATGCCTGCGACGAGGAACACCGGCCGCTGCAGGTTGTCGATCTTTCGCGCTGCATCGCCCTTGGGCTTCCAGGTGTCCTGCGGCGAATCCTTCGCACAACTGGCCAGGAAAAGCCCTGTGCCGAGAACCGCTGTGGAAGCGGCCACCTTGCGCCAAGTGCGGCGGAATGCCGATGCGCGTGAGTCTCCGTGAACGGTCATGAGAGCACCTCGATCGGGATCTCGGCACCGGGGATTCCGGGTACGTAGAACTTGAACTCCTTGCCGGCCGGCGCTGCTGCCGACGGCTTGGGAATGTTGAGCGTGATGAGCTGCACCTTGCCGCCGTCGATGGCGTTGGTGCAGACCACCTGCTGGGCAAGGTCCGTGGTGGGCTTGCCGGCTGAATCCACTGCGTTCACGAGGTAGGCGGCGGCCAGACGGCGCTCTTCTCCCTCAGGGTTCTCGTTCTTGAAGATGATGTTGACCGTGAGACCGCGTGCGAGCACCACGGTCGACACCGAATCACCAAAGGTCTTTGCCGTGAGTTGGTTGTCGCGGAGCGTCACCTGAGCAACCGTGCTCGACTTCGCTGCAAGCGATCCTGAGGCGTGGTGGTCGGCCTCGGTGATTTCCTCGCCGCAGTTGCTGCGCTCGGAGGGCTGACCGGGCTGGTCACGGAAGATCTTGCCCTCTTCGGCCAACTCAGGGCGCTCGCCTACGGCTGCGGCCCAGATTCCGGCAGCAAGAATGCCGACTGCGCCGACAGTGCAGATGCCAGCAACGACGCCCTTGCTCGGACGCTTCTTCGCCGCAAGGATGAAGCCGAAGACGGTGACTAGCGCAGCAATCGCAATGAACAGCGACGGGCCGACGGTGTTGTCGGAGCGAAGCATGATGCGCGAGAAGGCGAAGATGAGTGCGCCGAGGCCCACAGCAGAGAGAATCGGCATCTCGAGCGGGTGGAGCAGGAATCCTCGGACTCGACGGTTGTAGCCCGAGTCGGCGCTTGCACGCTCGGCCCATGCCTGCACCATCCACTCGACGAGAGCAACCGTTGCGGCGGCCATGCCGCCGATGAACCAACGCTTATCAGTGACCAAGCCGATGACGACGAGCCCGCCGCCCAGCGCACCGATGAGCGGCCACAGGCTGGCACCGGGTGCCGGCTTTGCTGCTGCTGCGGTGAGCGCTGCGGTGGAATCGGCTGCAGCGACATCGGCGTCCCGGGTGTAGATGACCGTGCCGGCGATGAGCGCCAATGCACAGATCGCTGCTCCAAGACCGATCACGCCGATGGCGTCCCAGTTCTGGAAGAAGCCGAACACGACGAGGCCCGCCGCAGCGCTGCCTGTCATTCCGAAGAACAGTTTGGATCCGGTGGAGAACATCAGGCCTACTTCGTTACGTAGACGGTGAACCACACTGCGGTGTTTGCCGCAGCGAGGAAGTACCAGTAGAGGGCCAGACCGGACACGGTTTCCCGGTCCTTCGTGCGACCGCCAATAAAGCGGAACGCACTCACGATGGCGTACACGACGCCGATAACCACCAGGGCGAACAGTGTGCCGGTGATTGCGTAGAACATCGAGCTGTATGCAGTGTCGCCCTTCACGGGAAGGGCGACCTTCTTCCAGACGTAGGCCTGGGAGTTCAGGTGCGCCAGCCCGAGGACGATCGTGATTCCGATGGCAAGCGAGGTGTGGTGGTGATCACCACGCTTTGCGGAGTACACCGCCCACTGGATGATGAGGCAGGCAAGCAGAGCCGTGATCCACATCACGTTGGTGGCCACCTCGGGGATGATCACCTTCTTGGGCTTCCATGCTGTCGTGCCGGCCGTGTCACGGAAGTGGAACCACAGCGCCGTCATTGCTCCGATGAGCATGGTGGCGGCGCCACAGAACAGGGCCGTGCCGACGAGCACCTGGCGACGGGGCGCCGGGGCCGGGGCAGGGGGCAAAGCGAGCATCAGGCGTCACTCCCGGCGGACTTGAGGTCGGCGAGAGGCTCGGCCGACGAGACGATGGGCAGGTCCACGAAGTTGTTTGCCGGGGGCGGCGATGAGGTCGCCCACTCCAGCGTCTGGCCATCCCACGGATCGTCGCCGACGAACTTGCCGGTGACGAAGGCCTGCACTGCCAGAGCGAGGAAGCCGAGGATGGTGAGTGCCATGAGCGCGTGACCGATCGAGGTGAGCACGTTGAGGAACTCCGGTGCTGCCTCGTTGGTCCATCCGTTCACGAGTTCGGTGGGGTTTGACACACCAAACAGTCCGGGCTGGTTGTTGAACCCTGCAATGAGGTTCGGGACAACCACCAGAGCGGCTGCGCCGGTTGCGCCGAGCGCAAGCAGCATCTGGGGAATCTTCGGGATGCGACGGCCGCGCATCTTGGGTGCCCAGTACGAAATGGATCCGAGGGCTGCGATGACGACGGAGTACACGACGGCGAAGAACACGCCTTCTTCGTACACCGTGCCGCCGAGCTGCAGATCGGCAATGGGCTCGAGCAAGTGCGCCAGCACGCCGAGGGTGAGGATGGCAACGGCGCCAAGGCCGAAGAGCAGCGGTGCCTCAAGCTTGAGCGTCTTGGCCTTCAGACCCATGAGCAGCGTGAGCGTTACCGCACCCATGACGGCGAGGATGCCGAGCACTGGGAGCAGGTTGAAGAACGCGTAGTCGACCATGTCCTTGAACCGGTCACCACCGCTGAGCGTGCTCCAGGGCCCGATGCCGTGACCGATCTGAGTGACTCCGGTGAGGCTGGCCGTAGCGAAGATGCCGACACCGAGGAGAACGCCGGCACGAAGGACGTTGCGGCGACGGGCGAAGGTGGGAACGATTTCGGCGACGAGGCCGAGCACCGGGAGAGCCCAGACGAACGACGTGGGCTGCGAGATGGCTGCACGAATCCACGGGTAGATCTCGTTGCCGCCCCAGCCGTTTGCGTCGATCGACGTGCGGGCACCGAAGCGGTGGTCTGCGAAGAGGTAGATGAGCGCAGCGAGCAGTACCGGCAGCGTGAGGACGAATGCGGCGGCGGTGACGAGTGCTGACCAGGCGAAGGCCGGGACACGGTCGAGCGTCATGCCGGGTGCGCGTGTGGTGAGGACCGTCGTGGCTACCGAAACCGCTGCGCAGAGCAGACCGATGACGGTGAGGCCCAGACCGGCAAGGAAGAGATCGACAGCGCTGGACTTGCCGCCACCGGGACCACCGTTCTGGATGTACGACACCAGCACGATGCCCGAACCGGTGAGCCACGTCCACAGACCCAGTGCGGCGAGGCGGGGGAAGGCAAGCGAACGAGCGCCGATCTGCAGCGGTACGAGCGAGATCGCAAGACCCAGCAACACCGGAATGGCGAACATGAACACGAGGCCCACACGCCACAGCGAGAACAGCTGCCCGAGCGCATTCACGTTCAGGAACGTGTCGTCGGTCTGGATTCGCTCAAATCCGAGCACTGCGCCGAGGCCGATGAGGCCGAGAGCGAAGGTGAGGCTCAGATAGAGGAACGACCGTCCGATCCGCTTGTGGTCCGAGGAGGTGACCAGCGAAGCCGCCTGTGCCAATGCCTGTCCGCCTACGGACGCGGCAGAGGCCGCGGCCGCGGACTCGGGATGGGTGTCAATGGTGGTCATGTGCGTCCTTTTGCCCGCGACGGCGCGACATTGCCCGCCCGGACGAAAAGAAGAGATGGGTCTACAAGGTTCAGATTACCCACCCGGGTTGCCCGGACGGGAAATCCCCGCGTTCCCAACCCCGCTACCACCCGAAACGCACCAGAACGTCGATGGTGAGGGCGGCAAACAGGAGGGTGACGTAGGAGATGGAGAAGCCGAAGACCCGCATCGAACGCCCAACCGTGGGGTTCCGGCCGAGGTCGATGACTCCAACGAGGAAGAGCAGGCCTAATACGGCTGCCGAGATCGAATAGGTCCAGCCCAGATCGCCGATGGGGATGAGGACGAGGGACGTCGCCACAAGGACCACGGTGTAGGCCACCATGTGCCGCACGGCTTCTTTGGGCGAGACCACGGCAGGGAGCATCGGCACCCCGGCTTGGCGGTAGTCGTCCGCATATCGGATGGCTAGGGCCCAGAAGTGCGGGGGCGTCCAGAAAAAGATGAGCAGGAACAGGACAACCGGCGACCAGGCGAGCGAATCGGTCACTGCGGCCCAGCCAACGAGTACCGGCACGGCACCGGCGGCACCGCCGATGACGATGTTCTGCTTGCTCGTGCGCTTGAGCCAGATCGTGTAGATGAACACGTAGAACGCCGTTGCGCTGACCGCCAGGACGGCGGCAAGCAGGTTGGTGAACACCCAGAGCACGGCAAACGCAACGGCTTCGAGGGCAACTGCGAAAATCAGGGCGTTCCGTGGGGCGATCAGGCCCGTCACGAGAGGTCGGGACGCCGTGCGCTCCATGAGCCGGTCGATGTCCCGGTCGATGTACATATTGATGGCGTTGGCGCCACCGGCCGCAAGGGTGCCGCCGATGAGGGTGGCGATGATGAGCCGCACGGGCGGCCAGCCCTGCTCTGCCATGACCATCGCTGGCAGCGTGGTGATGAGCAGCAGCTCGATGATGCGGGGCTTGGTGAGCGCGATGTAGCCGCCGACCACCGTCTTGGGGGCCCTGCGCACCCCATGCACCAGACCGGTCTCGCGTCCATTGACCCGTTTGGCAGGCGCCAGCCGGGAGGGAACGAGCGGGCGAGTACCGACTGCCATAAGCACCTTGAGCGTAGGGCGTTCCCCGAACGCTGACCAACCCTTGATGACGGGGAAAACCAGACATGACCGACACGGGCGGGTGGAGCAGCGAGAATGGCCCTCGTGGTTTTTTCGTCGTGGACCTCCGATGCTCGGATAACGGGTTCCACCGCGCCGGCGGAACTCGAGACTCCGACCGGCGATACCGACCTGCGACCGGACCGGCCTTGGGTGGTTCTGGTCTGGAACGACCCGATCAACCTGATGTCTTACGTCACCTTCGTCTTCCAGAAACTGTTCGGGTACTCCAAGGAGAAGGCGACGTTGCTCATGATGGACGTCCACGAGAAGGGTCGGGCCGTCGTGTCCACGGGGCCCCGGGAGCGGGCTGAACTCGACGTGTTCCGGCTTCACGAACACGGGTTGTGGGCCACGATGCAGCAGGACGATTGAGGTGGCACTTCGACGGCGCCGCTGGCGTATCCGGGCTGCTCGCGATGGGTTTGACCTCAATCTGCCCGCCGAGGAACGGCAGTTGTTGACCCACCTACTCCCGCAGTTGCGTGAGGTGATGGCCGACCCTGACGACGAGCGGGCCCGCCGCCTCTTTCCCACGGCGTACCCCCACGACGTGGAACGAGACGCCGAGTACCACCGGTTCATGCGGGAGGAACTCGTTGCGTCCCGGCTCGCCTCCCTCGAGACCTTCAGCAAGACCGCCGAAGCGAACCACGTTGACGAGGCCACCCTGCTCGGCTGGATGCAGTGCATCAACGGGGTTCGGCTCGTGCTCGGCACCTTGCTCGACCTGAGCGAAGTCGACGAGTTGGAGCAGCTCGACGAAAAGGACCCCCGATTCCCCGAGTTCGCGCTGTACAGCTACCTGTCTGGGCTCCTCGAGGAGATTGTCCAGGCGCTCAGCGCGGGCTAACACGCTGTTCTGCCTGCTCCAGGGGCCTTGTCGGGGCGGCAGCATTTCGTCTGGCGCGTTCCGGGGTGCCTGCTGGTAGTGTTTCCACGCTCACAACGAGAACGTTCCTAGCCCCCATCGTCTAGTGGCCTAGGACACCACCCTTTCAAGGTGGCGGCACGGGTTCGAATCCCGTTGGGGGTGCTGGCCAGTTCATCTGGTCCCGTGGTGAAGTTGGAGTTCACGCCGGCCTGTCAAGCCGGAGGTCGCGGGTTCGAGTCCCGTCGGGACCGCTTAACGGCGGGGTTGCCGAAGCCCTGTCTGTATACGGTCGAGTAGCTCAGTCGGCAGAGCGTCCGCCTGAAAAGCGGAAGGTCACCGGATCGACGCCGGTCTCGACCACCA
>CANIBN010000044.1 GCA_947465505.1 Acidimicrobiales bacterium
CTGGTTGATTCTCAACCAGAAATCGACCCGAAACCCGTGGGTTACTGCATGCGCTTGCGGATCTCGACGATCTTCTCGCTGGCGCGGTTGGCGTCGTCGCCCTTCTCGTCGAGCAGCGTCCCGCGGTCCAGCCGCGCCTCGCGCTCGGCCTTGGCCACGTCCGCGCGGGCGATGGCGGCCTCGGTGCCGTGCTCGTTGATGAACTCGGCCCACTCGACGAGGGCCTCCACCATCTCGCTCTCGGGCACCACGGCCACGTTGATGCCCTTCACAAACAGGTGCCCACGCTTGTTCCCCGCAGCGATACCAAGGTCTGCCTCACGTGCCTCCCCAGGACCGTTGACCACGCAGCCCATCACCGCGATCTGCAGCGGCAGTTTGCGATCGGCAAACGCGTCCATCGCCCGCTTCGCGACGTCGATGACGTCCACCTCGGCTCGCCCGCAACTCGGGCAAGCGATGAGATCGACGTTCTTGCGCTCTCGTAGACCGAGTGCCTCGAGCAACTGACGGCCGGCGCGGGCCTCCTCCACCGGGTCTGCGGTGAGGCTGTAACGAATGGTGTCGCCAATGCCCTCGAGCAGCAGCGCAGCAATTCCTGCGGTGGCCTTCACCAGACCGGCAGGCGGCGGACCTGCCTCGGTGACACCGAGGTGCAGCGGATAGTCCGTCACCAGACTGAGCTGACGGTACGCCTCCACCATGAGCGGCACGTTGGAGGCCTTCACGCTGATCTTCACAAGGTCAAAGCCCACCTCATCGAAGTAGGCAATCTCCTGCAACGCGCTCTCGACCATTGCACCGGCGGTGATACCACCGTGCTTCTCGTAGAGCGACGGGTCGAGCGAGCCGCCATTTACCCCGATACGGATGGGAACGTTTCGGTCCTTGCACTCCTGCGCAACGGCCTTGATGTGCTCGGGCCTGCGGATGTTGCCCGGGTTGAGCCGAAGTCCCTGCACGCCGGCATCGAGCGCTGCGAGCGCCATCTTGTATTGGTGGTGAATGTCGGCGATGACCGGGATGGGCGAACGCGGAACAATGTGAGCGAGTCCCTCAGCAGCCTCTGGCTCGTTGCATGTGCAGCGCACGATGTCGCAGCCTGCGGCAGCGAGCGCGTAGATCTGCTCGAGCGTTCCCTGGACGTCTGCGGTCTTCGTCGTGGTCATCGACTGCACGGTGATCGGCGCGCCACCGCCAACGGCCACCTTGCCCACGTGGATCTGCTTGGTGTTGCGCCGTCCGAACGCCGGGGTCTGGGACATCAGCACAGCCTCCTAGAACAACCGCAGCGTGTCGAGGTACAGCGCGGAGAACATCACGAACACGATCACGATGATGGCCACGCCGAAGTACGGAACGGCACGGGCGTAGTCGATGACGTACTTGGGGTTCTTGCGGCGGCGGATCCGTTCGATGGCCGTCATCAGCAGATGGCCGCCGTCGAGGGGCAGCACGGGAAGCAGGTTGAGCATGCCGAGCGCAAGGTTCACCACGGAGATGAGCATGATGGTGGCCTGAGCGCCGGACTTCACGGCCTGGCCACCGATCTGGCTGATGCCGATGATGGACACCGGACGGGTGGTGAGGTCGTCACATGCACTTTTCGTCACCGTACGGAAGATGCGACCGACACCGGACGGTCCGAACACCTTGCCGATCCCGATCACCGTGTCGGCTGCCGCCGAGCCGAAGAACTTCGCTCCCTCACCGACTCCCTCGATGGCATTGCGCTGGATGATCCCCTCGGACGATGACGGACGAACCCCGAGATAACCCTGCGAGGAGCATCCGTCGCGCGTGCCGAGCGTTGCCTGCAGGGTGAGCGCCGCTCCGTCCCGTTCGACCACAATCGGAACGACCTTGTTGGGGCGACTGCGCACGATGTCGCCCACCTGGGTGTACGGGCCATCCGGGTCGACGGCAATACCGTCGATGGAGCGGATGATGTCGCCGGACTGGATCCCCGCCACGGTTGCGGGACTCGCCGGTTCACCTTCAAGATCGGCAACTTCGACCACGGGGAACGAACTGATCATGGTTGGCTCGTCGTAAACCGCGAAGGCAACACAGAAGCCGACGAGTGCGAGCAGCAGGTTCATCGCCGGGCCTGCGAAGATCATCAGTGCACGACGGGGCGAGGATGCAGCACGGAACGTGCGCGGCTCGTCCTGCTCCGGGATGTCCGTCTCGAGGTTGGTCATGCCGGGTGTCTTCACATAGGCACCGAGCGGGATGGCCTTCAGCCCGTACTCCACCTCGCCGCGCCGAAAGCTCCAGATGCGCGGCCCGAACCCGATGAAGAACTCGGTGACCTTCATGCCCGCCCTGCGGGCCACGATGAAGTGACCGAACTCGTGGGCGATGATCGACACGATGAAGAGCAGGATGAAGAGCAGGATCGACCACGAAGCGATACCCGCAGCCACGAGTCCGACAATGACCAGCGCAAGACGCGCGAAGGTCTGGGCCCGGGTGTAGCGACGCTCCGGGGCATCCGGCCGGGCGGCCATGATGGTTCCGACTGTCATTACTTCAGCAGGCTACGGGCAACGTCGCGTGCACGTGCGTCAACCGCAATCACGTCATCGACGGTGGCAAGCGACCGCGGTTCGTGAAGGTCGAGCGATGTAGCCAGGAGCGCAGCGATGTCGATCCATCCGATACGGCCGGCAAGGAAGGCCTCGACGACTACTTCGTTTGCGGCGTTCAGCCAGGCGGGGGCCGAGCCACCCGCTCGTCCCGCTGCATAGGCGAGGTTCAGGCAGCGGAAGGTCTCGGTGTCGGGCTGTTCGAAGTCAAGCCTGCGCAGCGAAGCCCAGTCGATCCGGCCGAAGGCGGTGCCGATGCGGTTCGGGTAGGCGAGCGCGTAGCCGATGGGGAGTCGCATGTCGGGCATCGACAACTGCGCAATGGTGGAACCATCGGTGAACTCGGCCATCGAGTGCACGACCGATTGGGGGTGCACGACCACCTCGATCTGGTCGTAGCCGACACCGAACAGCTCGTGGGCCTCGATCACCTCGAGACCCTTGTTCATGAGCGTGGACGAGTCCACGGTGATCTTCGGGCCCATCTTCCACGTGGGATGGGCCAGTGCCTGCTCGACCGTGATGCTGCGCAGGTCGTCCAGTGTGCGCCCACGGAAGGGTCCGCCGCTGGCGGTGAGCACGATGCGGGACACCTCCCGGCCGGCATCCACCGAGGAACGCAGGCACTGGTGCACTGCGCAGTGCTCGGAGTCCACCGGCACCAACTCGGCCCCCGGTATCGAGCGCAGCGGTTGCACCACCGGGCCGCCGGCGATGAGGCTCTCCTTGTTGGCCAGGGCAAGGCGACGGCCTGCGCGCAGCGTGCCCACGGTGATGCCGAGCCCCGCAAAGCCGACCACCCCGTTCACCACCACGTCCGCAACGTCGACCAGGTCGGTGAGCCGGTCTGTGACCTCGCAGAACGGCAGAGCGTCGACGACCTCTCGGCGGCGACTCGAATCGGCTACGGCCACCAACTTCGGCCGCAGTTGCTTGGCTTGCTCGATGACCGCGTCGACCGACGATCCAACGCCGAGTGCGACAACCTCGTAGCGGTCGCGCTCGGCCAGCACGACATCGATGGTCTGCGTGCCGATCGAACCGGTGGAGCCGGCGATCGCCACCCTCACCGGTGCGTCAGCGCCCACGGGCTCAGTTTGTCCAGGGCTGCAGCGTGATGAGCGCGTAGTAGGCGAACGGCAGCGCGAACAGGAAGCCGTCGAAGCGGTCGAGCACGCCCCCATGACCCTTGATGATCGTGCCGAAGTCCTTGATGTCGAGGTTGCGCTTGAACATCGACTCGGTGAGATCGCCAATAGGGGCGAGCAGACCGACGCCGAGACCGAAGAGCAGCACGTTGCCCTTGCCGTTCCAGGTGCCGTTCTTCACGGCGAATACCGAGACCGCGACGATGGAGCACACCAAGCCGCCGAGGAATCCCTCGAGGGTCTTGCCAGGGCTGATCCAGCCGCGCAGCGGGGTGCGCCCGACGGCCTTGCCGATGAACAGCGCGCCGACATCTGCAGCCACCACGCCGACCACGAGGAGGAACATCGTGTCGGTGCCGGCGTCGCCGTACTGGCCGCCACCCGACAGCACGAGGCCACCGAACGAGCCCAGCAGGCCGAGGTACATCACGCCCAGATTCGTCATGGCCATGTTGGGCAGCGGGCCGCTCTGGATGCCGGGAGAGGCGATGAACACCAACGCCGAGGCAACGAAGGCAAAGGTCATGGTGAGCACCACGCCGGTGTCGCCCATGTTGTAGGCGGCGATCGGACCGAGGGCGATGGCGGTAATGCCGACTGCAGTGACCGGGTGGTAGCCGCGCTCAGAGGTCTTGGAGAAGAACTCCGTGGCGCCCACAGCCATGATGGCGCAGACGAAGATGACCACCATCCACGAGCGGCCCAGGACGTTCAGGAGGACGAAGAGCGCTGCAAGACCGAGACCGACACCAACCGCAGTGGGCATGTCACGGTCCATAGGGGCATTGAGCGCCTCCTCGGCCTGACCGCGCTGGCGACCACCTACGGGGCCACGCGGGTTACGCACAGGCCGGTTGCCGGGTCGCTCGCCACGTGGGGCCGTGCCCCGGCCGCCAAGGCCACCGCCGATGCCACGCCGAGGTGGCGTGCGCATACCGGAGGTCTCACCCGTGTTGTCCCGTTCCTCGCCGAGGAATGGGTCGTCCTCGTCGTCGCCAAAACCGCCCCAGACGTCGTCGCCACGGCCACCAGACACCCTGGGGTTCTCGCGGCTCGGCGGTTCGGTCCAGTGCGGCAGGTCACCGGTGTCGTGTGCACCGAAACTCAGTCCCGATGTCGCGGCCGTCGTGCCGTCGGGGCCGGTGCTGTCCCGGCCCGGTGCCGCGTCGTCTGCGAATCGGACCGCACCGAACTCGTCGTCGAGATCGTCAAAGGGATCGCCCTCGTCGCTGCCCCATCGGTCATCGGTCATGGTTGCTCCTCACCAGCACGCCGGATTGCTCGTGGTGCTTACACCTCGAGCAGTTCGGCTTCCTTCTTCTGCAGGGCCTTGTCGATTGCCTCGACGTGATCGTGCGTGATCTTCTCGAGTTCCTTCTCGGCGCGCTCGAGATCGTCGGTGGAGATCTCGTGTGCCTTCTCCATTGCCTCGAGGGACTTACGGGCGTCACGGCGAACGTTGCGAACCGCAACACGGCCGTCCTCTGCCATGTTCTTTGCGACCTTCACGTACTCCTTGCGACGCTCCTCGGTGAGAGCAGGCAGTGCAAGGCGGATGATGACGCCGTCGTTGCTGGGCGACACGCCGAGGTCGCTGTCCCGGATGGCCTTCTCGATGGCGGCGAGCGACGCACGGTCGTGCGGCTTCACCACGAGCACCCGGGCCTCGGGCACCTGGAAGGTGGCCAACTGCTGGAGCGGAACCTCGGCTCCGTAATAGCTGACGAGCAGACGGTCGACCAGCGCCGGCGTGGCACGGCCGGTGCGGACCGTGGAGAATTGCAGCTGGGTGTGCTCAAGGGCCTTATCCATCTTGTCGATGGCCTCAAGCAGGGTGTCGTCGATCACCCGACCAGCGTACCGATCGGCTTACCTTCCAAGATGGACCGCAGGTTTCCGGGGGCAAGCAGGTCGAACACCACGATGGGGATCTCGTTGTCCCGACAGAACGCAATAGCCGTGGAATCCATCACCTTGAGGTCCTTGGCCATCACCTCGGCGAACGAGATGTGGTCGTAGCGGACGGCGTTTGGGTCCTTCTTCGGGTCTGCCGTATAGACGCCGTCAACACCGGAGTGGGTGCCCTTCAGGATGACCTCGGCGTCGATCTCGGCGGCTCGCAACGCTGCTGCAGTGTCGGTGGTGAAGAAGGGGTTGCCGGTGCCGGCGGCAAAGATGACCACACGGCCCTTGTCGAGGTGCCGCATGGCACGGCGGCGGATGTAGGCCTCGGCCACCCTCGGCATTTCGAGCGCAGTCTGCACCCGGGTGTCCTGGCCCTGCCGCTCGAGCGCATCCTGCAATGCCAAGGCGTTCATCACCGTGCCGAGCATGCCGATGTGATCGGACTGTGTGTGGTCCATGCCCTCGGCAGCACCCCGGGCACCGCGCCAGAGGTTTCCGCCACCAGGCACGACCGCCACGGCAACGCCGAGGTTCTTGCAGACGTCGTGGATCTCGATGGCGAGCTGGTGCACGACATCGACATCGATACCGCCGCGGCCGGGCTCACCGAGCGCCTCACCGGACAGTTTGAGCACCACCCGCTTCCAACGCGGGCGTTCTGCGAGGTTGGAAGCAGTGGCGTTCATGGGGCCAATCAGCCGATCGTGACCTGTGACCAGCGGAGCACCTTGGCGCTGCCGAGGAGGTCCTTGATGGCCTTCTTGTCGTCCTTGGCGTAGGGCTGCTCGAGGAGCACGATGTCCTTGAAGAAGCCCTGGATGCGACCGTCGACAATCTTGCCGATGGCTGCTTCGGGCTTGCCCTCGTTGCGGGTGATCGTCTCGAGCGTGGCACGCTCCTTCTCGATCTCGTCGGCCGGCACGTCATCCTTGGTGAGGAAACGAGGGCGGGCGAAGGCGATATGCACGGCAATGTCGTGTCCGAGTTCGGCGTTGCCGCCCTCGAGCTCGAGCAGCACGGCGTTGACGCCGCGGCCACCCTGCACGTGCGTGTAGGACTCGAGGAGATTGCCGGCGGCGGCCTCGAAGCGAACGACCTGGCCGAGCTCGATCTTTTCCTTGAGGGTGATCTTCATGTCCTCGAGCTGAGCGTTGCGCTCGGCGACTGCGGCCTCGTTCTTCGCAATGACCAGTTCGGCAAGAGCGTTGGCCTCGCCGACGAAGGCGTCGGAGGAGGCGACGAAGTCGGTCTCGCACTTGAGTTGCACGATGGCGCCGACAGAACCCTTGATGAGCAGCGCTACGACGCCCTGGTTGTTGTCCCGGTCGTCGCGCTTGGCGGACTGAGCGAGACCCTTCTCACGGAGCCACTGCTTGGCAGCCTCCATGTCGCCAGCGTTGGCCTCGAGGGCCTTCTTGGCGTCCATCATCCCGGCGCCGGTGGACTGGCGCAGCGCCTGAACGTCTTTGGCAGTAAATGACATGGGGGATCAGCCTTCCGGGGTCTCGGCCGCGCCTGCGGCATCGGCGGGGGTGGTCTTGGCGGCGGCGAGACGGGCATCGCGCTCGGCCTGAGCCTCGGCGGCCTGACGACGGGCATCGGCCTGGGCCTGGGCGAAGGCAGCCTCGTCCTCGGCGGTGCGCTTGGGCGCCGCAGCGGGGTTGCGCTTGGAGGCGATGTAGCGACCCTCGAGGATCGCCTCGGCCATCACGTGGCACATGAGCGACGTGGAGCGGATGGCGTCGTCGTTGCCCGGGATGGGGAACGTGATGACGTCGGGGTCGACGTTGGTGTCAACGACGGCGATCACCGGGATACCGAGCTTGTTGGCCTCGGTGACACCGATGTGCTCCTTCTTCGTGTCGAGCACGAAGACAGCGGCCGGCAGCGACTTCATGTCGCGCATGCCGCCGAGGTTCTTCTGAAGCTTCTCGAGCTCACGGCTGAGGAGAAGGGCTTCCTTCTTCGGCATGGCCTCGAACTCGCCCGATGCGCGCATGCGCTCGTACTCGAGCATCTTGCCGACGCGCTTGGAGATCGTCTCGAAGTTCGTGAGCATGCCGCCGAGCCAGCGCTCGTTGATGTAGGGCATGCCGGTCTTCTCGGCGTACGAACGAATGGGATCCTGGGCCTGCTTCTTCGTGCCGACGAACAGCACGGTGCCGCCGTTGGCGACGAGATCGCGGGTGAACGCATACGCAGTCTCGATGCGCTCGAGGGTCTGGTTGAGGTCGAGGATGTAGATGCCGCCGCGCTCACCGAAGATGAAACGCTTCATCTTCGGGTTCCAACGGCGGGTCTGGTGACCGAAGTGAACTCCGGCATCCAGCAGTTGACGCATCGTGATGACGGCCATGGTGAAACACGCTCCTTGTCTGCGGTTGCGGGCACACGACGCCGCGCCTTGCCGGAGAACCGTTGGGGCGACCGCAGGAGGGTCGTGCGCTGGTGGATAGCGGTTCGGACAGGTATCCGGACCGTCTGTAGATGCTATCGGGCGGCCTCCCTTGCCGTGCACGTTCGACGCCCGGCCCTCGGCTCCCGTCGGGGTGCCGGACGGGAGCCATCGACCGGCACGAGACGAGGTCTCCGGACGAGGCGGAGCAGGTAGCGAGCGGGGTCGAGATACCTGCTCCTCGCGCCGCTTGCCCGCCGAACCCCGAAGAACAGGCGGCGGCCGGCGGATCCCACCGTGTCGCCGGACCGCACTCGAGACCCAGCAGCGACATCCAGCGTGGCCAAACGACCGTAGGTGGTCCGCAGGCCTGACGGGTGGGCCACCACGACGTACAAGGTGCCCGCCACCGGTCCGGCAAAGCGGACCACTCCCCCAGCGGCGGCCCGAACTGGCGAGCCGGCTGCCGTGGCGTACTCGAGGCCGCGATTTCCGGGACACCACAGGCACCAGGGCGACCGGAACCCCTCTACGACCGCCGCAGGTACGGGCGGCTCGAGACAGGGGCTCGGTGGCTCGGCCGAGGCCTCGGGCGGGTGCGCAGCAAACCACAGCAGTGCAACCGCCAGTAGAGCGGCGACCCGGTTCCGGGAGCGCACGGCTAGGCGCGAGGGTGAGTGTCCCGGTACACGGCCTTCAGTCGTTCCTTCGACACGTGGGTGTACCGCTGGGTGGTGGCCACATCCCGGTGCCCGAGGAGTTCCTGCACCACGCGCAGGTCGGCTCCGTGATCGAGCAGGTGTGTGGCGAAGGTGTGTCGCAGCGCATGTGGATGGGTGGGTGAGGCACTGCGCCGGTCGATGATGCGGCGGACATCGCGCGGGGTGAGTCGGTTGCCGCGACCGTTCACGAATAGAGCCGTGGTTCCCGACTCGGGAAGCGGCGCCTCGTGGCGGTGTCGCAGCCAGCCCCTCAGGGCATCGACGGCGGGTTCGCTGAGCGGTACCCGGCGCTCCTTGGCCCCCTTGCCCCACACCGTGACCGCACCGGCGCGCAGGTCGATGGCGTCGGTATCGAGACCACACAGTTCGCTGACGCGGATGCCGCTGCCGTAGAGCAGTTCGAGCGCAGCATCGTCCCGCATGCGGCGCCACACCACCTCGTCGTCATCGCTTGGCGCATCGAGAAGTACCTCAAGCTCAGCTGCGTCGAGCACACGCGGGAGACGGCCCTCTCCGGAGGGTGCGCGCAGACCGCTCGACGGATCGATGTCGACCAGTCCGCGCCGACGTGCCCAGCCGAAGTAGCGGCGCAGGCCAGAGGCGTGGCGGGCAATGGATCGCTTTGCGAAGCCACGCGTGGTGAGAAACGCGAGGTAGCGGCGAAGCACCAGGCGGTCCACCTGACCGGGATGCTCGAGGGTCATTCGGCCCGCCCATTCGACGAAGTCGGTGACGTCGCGCCGGTAGGCAGCAACGGTGTTGGCGGACGACGCGGTGAGCGAATCCACGAACTCGTCGATGTGCCAAGCCATTGCTCTCACCGTACTGCCACGAACCACCCGCCCGAGCGCGTTAGGCGCCCGGCGGATTCGAGATGGCCAAGAGTCACCGCTACGTCGGCAAGCGTCTGCCCGGAGCGCAGCACCAGTTCGTCGAGCGTCACCGCGTCGCCACCGATGAGGTCGAGCAACTGCTGGCCCACCGCGCCCACCGGCGGCCGCGCATCGAAGCGACGTCGGTGCGCGCGTCGGGTATCGAGTCCGAGTGCCACGAGCGCGTCCGTGGTGTCGAGCAATACCGACGCCAGACCATCGCGCAACAACTCGTTCGTACCCTCACTCGCCCGACTTGCGACAGAGCCGGGGACGGCCATGACGGCGATGTCCCGCCGAAAGGCCTCGCGCGCCGTGATGAGTGAGCCACCCGTGGACCGCGACTCCACCACGATGACGATCTCCGAGAGTGCGGCGAGGATTCGGTTGCGTTCGGGGAACGACATGGCCTGCGGAGTTGCCCCGGGAGGACGTTCACCCAACAACAGTCCCTCTGCAGCCACACGGTCCCAGAGCACTCGATGCTCACGCGGGTACACCACGTCGAGACCACTCGCCACCACCGCAACCGGGCGACCGGTCGGCGCGCCGAGCGCGCCCTGGTGCGCTGCGCCGTCGATACCTCGGGCGAGACCGGACACCACTCGCACGTCATTCTCGGCGAGTTCACGGCCCAGCGCGGTGGCGAGACGAAGCCCACCGGCGGTTGCGCTCCTGGTACCCACGACGCCGACACGGCGGGCATCGAGCACGGACAGTTCGCCGCGGAAGAACAGCACACTCGGAGCGTCGGGGTCATCCACCAGGCACTCGGGATACGCCGGTTCGCCGAAACAAACGGCGGAGATACCCGAATCGACGAATGCCCCAAACCGCTCCTCGACACTGCTCTGCGCGAGTTCGCTGCGCCACCTGGCGAACCAGTCGACGGCGCGCTCCGACCGTCGGCCCCAGGTGCGCAGGTGCTCGCTGAACACCGGATCGGACGTATCGCCCTGAACGATCGAGAGCGCCGTGTCCGGTGTGTGGCGGCGCAGCAACAGGCGCAAGCGTGCTGGCGTCATGCACGTCAGGCTCGTGAGCGCTATGGCGATGGCGTCGTTGGCCGGGGTGCTCACGCGATCACCCCGGTGGAGGCGAGATCGACCCGCATCTGCAGCGCCATGAGGATCTCGTCGGCACCGATCATCTCGCCACCCCCTCGGAGGTCTGCGATGGTGCGAGCGACTCGGCGGACTCGATGCAGGCCACGCCCCGACAACCGTCCTCGATCGAGTTCGTTGCGCACGATGACCAACGCCCCGGCCGACAACGGGGCTACTTCGTCGAGCGCCGCACCGGACAGCGTGGAGTTCGGTCCGTGCCCGCGACTGGTTGCACGCTCACGTGCAGCGATCACCCGTTCGCGCACGACTGCGGACGGCTCACCCGGGCGATCGTCGAGCAACTGCTCGGGCGACGGCCTGCCCACCCACACCCGCAGGTCGAATCGATCGAGCAGCGGCCCCGACAGCCTGCGGAGATACTTCGCCTTCGCGGTCTCGCTGCACGAGCACTCCCCCGGGCGCCCACCACCACAGGGGCAGGGGTTCGTTGCGCCGATGAGCAGCACGCGCGCTGGCATCTCGGCGTTTGCCCGAGCACGACTCACGCGCACCACACCCTCCTCGAGTGGTTGGCGCAGCGCATCGAGCACGACCGGAGGGAACTCGCCGAGTTCGTCAAGGAACAAGGTGCCGCCGTGTGCCAAGGAGACCTCGCCGGGCTTCAGCGCGCTGCTGCCCCCGCCGACCATCGCGATGAGCGAGGCCGTGTGGTGCGGCGCACGCCAGGGTGGACGGCGCACGAGTCCACCGGGCGGGAGCGCAACGCCTGCTGCCGACTGCACCATCATCGCCTCGATTGCGGTGTGATCGTCGAGGCGCGGGAGCAGCCCGGGAAGGCGCTGAGCGAGCATGGTCTTGCCCGCGCCCGGTGGCCCCGAGAGCAGGAGGTGATGATGGCCGGCCGCAGCCACCTCCAGCGCCTCACGGGCCAGCGGTTGCCCGCGCACCTCTGACAGGTCTGGCTCGGCGGCCAATGGTGCCAGCACTGCCTCCGGCGGGGCGTCGGGCCAGGGCGTGCCGTCACGCAGCACCGAGACGAGGTCGAGCAGCGTGGTGGCGACCTCGACGCGACCCTCCACCACCACACGCGCCTCGGACACGTTCTCGACGGGTACGACCGGAACGAGGCCCGGGGACTCGTGTCGAATCGCTGCGACCATCGGCGCCGCACCGGGCACTCGGCGGAGGGCCCCATCGAGTCCCAGTTCGCCGATGAAGCAATAGGGCTGGAGGCGGTCAACGGGAATCGTGTCCGATGCCGCAAGGATGCCCACGGCGAGCGGGAGGTCGAGCCCGATGCCGCTCTTGCGGAACCCGGCCGGGGCGAAGTTCACGGTGATACGCCGGTTCGGCCACGGCAACCCGCAGGTGAGGATGGCGGCACGCACCCGGTCTCGGGCCTCACGGCAGGTTTCGTCGGGCAGGCCGACCATGGTGAACCCCGGCAACCCGTCGCCCACGTGGACCTCGATGGTGACGCAGCGGCCCGTGGTGCCCACGAGGTTGGCGGATCGGACAGAGGCAAGCATGTGCACTCCTCGGCGTGTTGGTGCCGTGGCGCAAGGCGCCCTCAACGGCATCACGGAGGAGGACGGAACCGGTCCCCGATCGGTAAAGGCGACGCTACCGCCGTACCCACTGCCACCGTCGGTAGACGCGTGACTGGGAGACTGTCGGAATGGCGCCCCGGCACGTGCTCGCGATCATCGCTCCCGCAGCGGTTGTCGCGCTCGGTCTCGGCCTCACGTCGTGCGGTGGGGACCAGCGCAGCATCCCCGGGTTCTGCAAACTGCTCCGCGAGCACGCCGACGCGCTCACCGACACCTCCGACCCTGGCGGCCTTGCCGAGTTGTATCAGCGGCTCGACGCACGCGCCCCGCTGCAGATCAAGGACCAGTGGCACACGGTGACCTCGCTCGTGGTGCGCATGACCACGTTCAACCCGAAGAGCGAGGAGGACACACAGCGCCTCATCGCCGAAACGCTGAGCAGTCAGCGCGCCATCCAGGCAGTGGGCGGTTGGGCAGACACCAAGTGCAAGGTTCCGCTCGGCAACGTCACCGCCACCACCATGGAGCCCTGACGCAACCGGCGATCAGACGATCTGGCCGCGCTTCAGGATGACGTGGTCGCAGAGGCCGTAGTCCCTCGCCTGCTCGGCCGTGAACCAGCGGTCGCGCTCGGAATCGTGCTGGATGTCCTCGAGGGTGTGACCGCTGTGCTGAGCGATCAACTCGGCGAGACGACGCTTCGTGAAGGTGAGCTGCTCGGCCTGGATGGCGATGTCGGAAGCCTGGCCACGGAGACCAGCGAGCGGCTGGTGCATCATGATGCGAGCGTTCGGAAGCGTGTAGCGCTTGCCGGGATGGCCCGCTGTGAGGAGGAACTGGCCCATCGATGCCGCGAGACCCATGCATACGGTGGCGACGTCGCAACTGACGAACTGCATGGTGTCGTAGATGGCCATGCCGGCCGTGACCGAGCCACCGGGGCTGTTGATGTACAGCCAGATGTCGGCGTTGGGGTCCTCGCCCTCGAGGTAGAGCAACTGGGCACAGATCTGGTTGGCGATGTCGTCGTTGACGTCGGTGCCCAGCATGATCACCCGGTTCTTCAGGAGGCGGGTGAAGATGTCGGAACGGGAGTCGGCACCGGACTCCAGGGCGAACGGCATTTCGGTCATGGAAACGAGGCTATCGCTGCCACACTGGGGCCCGTGCTCGACGACTTCACCCCGAATGCCGACGAACTGCTGGCCAACAACCGGGAATATGCCCGGGATTACCACGATCAGGACCTGGCGCTGCGACCGGCGAGGCACCTCGCCATCGTTGCCTGCATGGACAGCCGTATGGACATCTTCCAGATGCTCGGACTCGCCCACGGAGACGCACACGTCATCCGGAATGCGGGCGGCGTGGTCACCGACGACGTCATTCGGTCGCTCGTGCTCAGCCAACGGCTGCTCGGCACGCGGGAGATCATCCTCATCCACCACACCGATTGCGGGCTGCAGAAGGTGTCCGAGGATGAGTTGAAAGCACAGTTGGAGTCCGAGTTCGGCATCAAGCCGCGCTGGTCACTCGAGGCGTTCAAGGACCCGTATCAGGACGTCCGCCAGAGCATGAGCCGCCTGCAGCGGGTGCCTTACCTCACCGACAAGGCCCACATTCGCGGGTTTGTGTACGAGGTGCTCGATGGACTGCTGCACGAGGTTGCACCGGACCCTCGCCATTCCGGCGGGTCCAGTGCGGGCATCGACGACTGAGCAGGGCTCCGGTCAGCGGGCAACGCCCGTAACGAGCACCACCACGTTCTCGTCGTCGCCGACCTCGTGACGCATGGCGAGCAAGCCCGCAAGACCCGCAGTAGCGGTGGCGGACGCGTGAATGCGAGTCGTCGACACGGCAAGGGCGTGCGCCTCGAGCACGAGTGGTTCGGGAGCGACGACCGGGGAACCGTCACTCGCCGCCATCGCTGCGATGATCGGCAACCAGTCGTACGTCTCATCGTCGAGAATGCCATCGGCTGCGCTGACGGGTTCGGCCTCCCAGGGCCACATGCACTCCCGCCAGTGCGCACCCGCCGAGGAAACACCCCCGGGCAGAGCCCGCGCCCGCTGCCACGCGCGCGCCAGTGGGGCGCACCCCTCGGCTTGCACAGCATGCAGCCGCGGCACGTTGGCCTGATCCGCAGCACCAGACCACGCACACGAGGCAAGTGCTCCACCGCCGACCTGCACAAAGAGTCGGTCGATCATCGCTGGCTGTTCACGATGCTGCTGCGCGGCCTCGTACTGCAGCGCGAGTTCCCAGCCGATGGTGCGTCCGCCGTCGTGGCACCAGGCGTTCTCGGGGCCTTGCACCGCAAAGGGGATCGCGCCGGTGGCCACTGCCTCACGGAAGCGGAGCACACAGGGATCGCCGGGCGGGTCGTTATCACGACGAGGGCAGCGCACCACGTTTGCCCGCAACTCGTCGAGTCGGTGCACGACGTTCTCGTTCGCCCACTCGGGCACGAATACCGAGATCGGCCACTCCATCGCGGCAGCAAGCGTGCTTGCGGCCAGCGCCGCATTGCCACACGACGCAATTGCCAGGTGGGGTCGTTCGCCGTGCGAGCGCCACGGCACGAGACCTCGCTGTTCGGCCACCACGAGGTGTAGCGCGATGGACATGAGGTGACGAGCCTTGTGGCTACCAGCAACGTTGTGTGTGTCGTCCTTCACCCACACGCCACCTCGTGGGGTGAAC
>CANIBN010000045.1 GCA_947465505.1 Acidimicrobiales bacterium
GAGTGACTCGACAGCACGCTTCAGCACCTTCGTGCGGGCCGTGAGCCCTTCTTCGAGAGCCGCCGCCATCCCCTCGGCGGTGTAACGACCTATCAACATGAAACGGGCCACCAGGTGCTCCTTGCGTGGGGACGACTGATCACCGGCAACAATACCGAATTCAGGAATCTCCGCCGGGGGTCTGTCCCCTGCCGGGTACCGACAATCTCGGTCACACCCGAGTCGTAGCCTGCAGGTATGGAACCCCCCGCACCCGGTCACGCGGCGCTGGGGGCGTTCTCGGCGGCGGTGCGCACCTGGTTCGCCACCTCGTTCCCCGAGCCCACGGCGGCCCAGGTGCAGGGGTGGCCGAGGATCATGGCGGGGGAGCACACGCTCATCTGTGCGCCAACCGGTTCGGGCAAGACACTGACGGCCTTTCTAGGGGCGATCGACCGACTGGTCACCACCGCCCCACCCGAGCCGAAGGCCCGCACCCGTGTGCTCTACATCTCGCCGCTTCGAGCGCTTGCGTTCGACGTCGAGAAGAATCTGCGGGCGCCGCTGCAGGGCATCAAGCTTGCTGCCGAGCGTCTCGGGGTGCCCTTCGTCGAACCCGTTGTTGGCCTGCGTACCGGTGACACTGCGGCGAAGGACCGCCAGCGAATGCTGCGCACTCCGCCCGATCTGCTCATCACCACACCGGAGAGCCTGTACCTGATGCTCACGTCTTCGGCGCGCGAGACGCTCGTCAACGTCGAGTGGGTGATCGTCGACGAGATTCATGCACTCTCGCCAACCAAGCGGGGTGCTCATCTCGCACTGAGCCTCGAGCGTCTGGAGGCCATCACCAAGAGAGCACCACAGCGCATCGGCCTCTCGGCAACACAGCGTCCGCTCGAGGAGACCGCAGCCTTCCTCGGTGGCTTGAGCGCGCCGGGCGCGCTGCGACCTGTCGCCATCGTCGATGCGGGTGTTCGCAAACCACTCGAGATTGAGGTTGTTGTCCCCGTAGAGGACATGGGAGATCTGGGCAAGGAGGTCACCGAACTGCGGTCTGGCCCGGCCACCAGCGCACTCAGCACCACACGCACGTCCATCTGGCCGAGCATCTATCCGCGCATTCTCGAACTCATCACGTCGCATCGCTCCACCATTATTTTCTGTAATGCACGGCGTCAGGCAGAACGCCTGGCCGCCCGTCTCAACGAACTCGCCGAGGAACAAGGGCTGTCTGCCGGTGAGGCGGGCGACTTGGTGAAGGCGCATCACGGTTCGCTTGCGCGTGAGCAGCGTGTGGTCATCGAGGACGATCTGAAGAGCGGTCGACTGCGCGCACTTGTTGCAACATCCAGTCTCGAACTGGGAATCGACATGGGTGCCGTCGACCTCGTGATACAGGTGGAATCGCCCGGAGCCGTCAGCCGTGGCCTGCAGCGCATCGGACGCGCCGGCCACTCCGTGGGTGAGCCGTCGAAGGGAACGATCTTCCCGAAGCACCGGGGCGATTTGCTGGAGGCGGCTGTCGTCGTTCGCAGAATGCACGACGGACTCATTGAACACACGCGGTACCTGCGCAACCCGCTCGATGTGCTCGCTCAGCAGATCGTGGCCCACGTATCGATGGGCGACTGCTCCACCACAGACCTTGCGGCGCTGGTGCGACGGTGCGCGTGTTTCGCCGAGTTGAGCGACGAACTGCTGACCAATGTGCTCGACCTGCTGGCTGGTCGCTACCCGAGTGAGGAGTTCAGCGAACTGCGGCCACGCATCGTATGGGACCGAATTGCCGACGTGATCCGCGCCCGCGACGGGTCGAAGCGACTTGCCGTCACCAATGGCGGAACGATCCCCGATCGCGGGTTGTTCGGCGTGTTCCTCCCGGACGGCACGCGGGTAGGCGAGCTGGACGAGGAGATGGTCTACGAGAGCAGGCCGGGCGAGACGTTCGTGTTGGGTGCATCGACATGGCGCATCGAGGACATCACCTTCGAGCGCGTCACCGTGACGCCGGCACCGGGGGTTCCCGGCAAGATGCCGTTCTGGCACGGAGACCGTCCTGGTCGGCCGCTCGAACTCGGCCGCGCGCTCGGAGCGTTCATCCGGGAGATTCGTGATCTTCCCGATGCAGCGGCCCTCGAACGACTCCGCGATCACTACGACCTTGACGCTCTCGCTGCGAACAACGTGATGCTCTACCTGCGCGAACAGCAAGAGGTCGCGGGTGCGGTGCCCGACGATCGAACCGTGGTGGTCGAGCGTTTCAAGGACGAGATTGGTGACTGGCGAGTGTGCATCCTGTCGCCGTTCGGCACACCGGTGCATGCGCCGTGGGCGATGGCCATCGAGCGACGCCTCGACGAACGCTTCGGAATGCCGGTGGAGACGATGTGGGGAGACGACGGCATTGTGATCCGCTTGCCCGAGTCTGCCGACGACGTGCCGCTGAACGAACTGCTCATCGACCCCGACGACATCGACGAGCTCATCGTCACCACCTTGCCCACTACCTCGCTCTTCTCGGCGCGGTTCCGGGAGTGCGCAGGGCGCGCACTGTTGCTGCCGCGACGCCGGCCAGATCAACGCACACCGCTGTGGCAGCAGCGTCAGCGAGCGGCCGATCTGCTTGCGGTTGCGGCCAAGTACCCCACGTTCCCCATCCTGTTGGAGACAAGCCGTGAGTGCCTGCAGGATGTCTTCGATGTCCCCGCACTGCGCGAGGTGCTCGGCCAACTGCGCAGCAGGTCGCTACGGGTGGTCTCGGTTGATACACCGAAGGCGTCTCCGTTCAGCCAGAGCCTGCTGTTCAACTGGATCGCCGCATACATGTACGAGGGCGATGCGCCGCTCGCAGAGCGACGGGCGGCGGCGCTGGCGCTCGACCGCGACCTACTGCGCGAACTGCTCGGCGCAGAGGAACTGCGAGAACTGCTCGACCCGGGCGTCCTAGCCGATCTTGAGCTCGAGTTGCAGTGTCTCACCGACGGGCGACGGGCACGAACCGCCGACGAACTGCACGACGTATTGCGCAAGGTGGGCGATGTAACGGCCGCCGAGGTTGACGTTCGCTGTGAGGGGGAAGGCGCGCCACTCCTCGCGGTGCTCCTTCGGGAGCGTCGCGCCATCGCCATCCGAATTGCCGGCGAGGAGCGGTTTGTTGCCGCAGAGGATGCCGCCCGGTATCGCGACGCGCTCGGCTGCGCGCTACCGCTGGGGCTCCCTGCAGCGTTCACCGATCCCGTGGCTCGACCGCTCGAGGAACTCGTTGCGCGGTACGCACGTACGCACGGTCCGTTTCTGGCAGATGCAGTTGGGAAGCGGTTCGACTCGCCGGTGGAGCGGGTGCTCGGTGCGCTTCGCGCGCTCGAGACCGACAATCGCATCGTCCGCGGTGAGTTCCGACCGGATGGACACGAACGCGAGTGGTGCGACGGAGAGGTGCTGCGGCAGTTGCGACGTCGGTCGCTTGCGGCCCTGCGGCGCGAGGTGGAGCCTGTCGACCAAGAGGTGTTCGCCCGGTTCCTCCCGGAGTGGCATGGCATCCGTGCGGAGGACAGTGCTCGCGGTGGCGGCACCCGCCTCGATCAACTGGTCGAGGCTCTCGGGTTGCTTCAAGGTGCCGCTATCCCCGCAACAGTGCTCGAGACCGAGGTGCTTCCGGCGCGTATCCGCGGATTTCGCTCGTCCGATCTCGACGAACTCTGTGCAGCGGGCGAGTTGGTCTGGATGGGGGCCGGTGCTATCGGCGCCACGGACGGCCGCGTGCGTCTGTACTTCCGGGACCAACTGGCGTTGCTCGGAGCAGGTCTGGAGCAGGCAGAACCGCCGACAGGTGTCGTGCACGATGCTGTTCGCGCCGTGTTGTCGCAACAGGGTGCGAGTTTCTGGTCGCAGTTGCGGGCCGGCACGGCACCTGCCACCGAGGCCGAGGTACTTGCTGCGCTCTGGGACCTCGTGTGGGCAGGTGAGGTCACCAACGACTCGATGGCCGCGCTTCGCGCCTTCCTTGCTGGCACGGCACGCAAGGCACCGTCGCGCTCGCAGGCACCGGGCCTTCGGTTCCGTGGCCGACCGCGGCCCGGCCGGCTCTCGTCCATCGGACCGGCGTCGGGTGCAGGGCGGTGGTCATTGGTGGCACCGCTGCTCCAACCGGCGCCCACTCCTACGCAGGCGGCGCACGCCACTGCACTGCAACTCATCGAGCGACATGGTGTGGTCACGAGGGAGGCCGTGCTGGCTGAGGGCGTCGCCGGCGGCTTCGCCGGGGTGTATGGCGTGCTGAAGGTATTGGAAGAACGCGGTCAGGTGCGACGCGGCTACTTCGTTGCGGGCCTCGGTGCAGCACAGTTCGCGCTTCCTGGCGCGGTAGACCGTTTGCGTTCCCTACGCGAGGTCGACGGCACCGAGTCTCCCGTAGTGCTTGCTGCCACCGATCCGGCGCAGCCGTACGGCGCTGCGTTGGCCTGGCCCGAGAACTCGGGACGACCTGCCCGCAGTGCCGGCGCCATGGTGGTACTTGTCGGAGGCTGTTCAGTTGCCTGGTACGACCGCCGAGGTCACCACTTGGTCCTCTTTGGCACGGCGGCGCACGACGACCGTTGGGCCGATGCGCTCGCCTCACTCGTCAAGGACGGCAGGCTCCGCAGTCTCGAGATCCGCAAGGTGAATGGCGCTGGCGTTGCCGACGCAGCACCCGAGGTCGTCGCTCCGCTCAAGCGGGTCGGCTTCGTGGATGGCTATCGGGGGTTGGTGCTGAGGTCCTGACCAACCTGCCGGCGGACCGCTGCTGCGAGCGCGGCGAGCGCCTCGGGTTTGAAGAGTCGTTGTGCGCGTCGGGCCACAGGCAGGCCGACCCAGGTGTACCAGCGCGCAGGTCGGGAGACCGCCCGGATGGATCCGTGCACCTCTCCGGTTGACGTGTTGAGGGTGACGATCACTCGCTCCACGCCCTTCGCAGCGTGATGACCGATGGTGGCGTACTCGTATCCGAAGCGACGTGTTCCGTCAGATTCGACGTCGTCGATTACCGAAACGATGCGGCACGCGAAGCTCATCCAGACACCGGCGACGCGTGTGGAGTACGCCACCACAGCGCCCGGCTCGAGCGGAGTCCGCTCGGGGCGATGCACCCGGAACCACTCGAGGTCTAGGTGGGACCACGAACGAATGGCGGCACATGCCGCGTCGAATGCGTCGCTTCCGATGCCGACAATTGCATTGACATCGTCGACGAACCACCCTCGCGGCGCATCAGGTTCGGCAACACCGAGCGGCGTGTTGTACGAACTGCCGGACACCTTGCGGATGAAGGAGTCCATCGCCTTCGGTGCGGGAGGCCGCAGGGAGAACATGACCCCATCCTCTCGCGTCATACGAGGGTGCACCACCTGTCTCTACGCTTGTTCTACGATTTGACAAATGCCTGAGGGGGACACCATCTACCGGGCCGCTGCAGCCCTGCGCACAGCGTTGGTTGGCCACCCCATGGTGTCGTTCGAGGCCCCGCATCTGGGTGGAGTGCAGCCCCGGATAGGCGGAGTCATCGAGGAGATCGAAAGCTTCGGCAAGCACCTCGAGTTCGCTTGGGATGACGGCGTCGTGCTCCACACCCACATGCGCATGTCCGGTTCGTGGCACCTCTATCACCCCGGTGAGCGCTGGCGCAGGCCGCAGCGCGAGATGGTGGTCGCCATCGGTGTCGGTCAATGGAATGCCGTGTGCTTCAACGCTCCGACAGTCGAGACCTATCGCAGTTTCGACAAGCGCCGCCACCCTGGCTTTGGGCACCTCGGCCCGGATCTGACCAAGGACAACCCCAGTATCGACGACTGCGTCGACCGAATCGAGCGCTTTGCCGACAGCAATGAGCCGATTGCAGAGGTATTGCTGGACCAGCGCATCGCCTGCGGTGTGGGCAACGTCTTCAAGAGCGAGGTGCTCTGGCACTGCGGAATCAGCCCCTTCCGGGCGGTCAGCGATGTCGAGGCGGGCGACCGACGTCGTGTGCTGGAGACCGCTTCGCGAATGCTGCAGGAGAACCGTGCGCGGGTGCGACGTGTGACTGCTCCCGAGGCACCCGGAGGGTTGGCGGTGTACGGCAGGAATGGTTTGCCGTGCCCCAAGTGCCACGACTCGATTCGTGTGCAGCGCACCGGCGAGCACCTGCGAGCGACCTATTGGTGCCCCACCTGCCAGGCCGCCCCGAAGAGCGCGTTGCTCACCGAGGTGACCCCAACCGGGCTCGTGCGCCCACTCGAGGTCGATGCCGAGCAGTTGGCGGCCGCTGCCTATCTCGCCGAACACGATCAGCGGTGGGCACCAACCGGTCAGGCCGTTGCTCAGGCCCGGCCGAGCACACGGTCTACGACGATCTCGATGGCCACGCGGTCGCTGCGCTCGCTCGGCTGGCGGTAGCGCGAGGCGTATCCGGCCACTGCCTTCGCAACGTCTGCGGGAAGGCCGGAAACCCTGGCGCTTCCCTCGAGCGTGATCCAGCGCCCGTGGTCCACTTGCGACACGGCCGCGCGACAGTTACCGGCCTCGATATTGCGCACCTTGGTGGACGAGGCGAACGTAATGATGCGAACCAGTCCGGCGGCAACGTCCCAGAAGAAGCCCACCGGGACCACGTGTGGCGAGCCGTCCGGCCGCAGGGTGGTGAGCGTCCCCAGATGTTTCTCCGCAAGGAATGCCTGAACCTCGTCGGACAGGTGCTGAGGATTGAGCGCCATCGTCCCGACGGTAGCCCGGGGCTCACGCTCCCCTCCGCCCACCCCCATTTGTTCTCGGTCCCCAAACTGCACGTTTTGAGCGCTTTCGGGACCGAGAACGGAGGGGGCGCTCGGTTCTCGGTCCCCAAACTGCACGTTTTGAGTGTTTTCGGGACCGAGAACGACCTGCTCAGCGGGGGTGCTTGTATCGGGCAGTCCCACGCGGAAGGATTACCGGGATGGGTTTGACCGAGCGGCAACACGCAATCCTTGAGTTCGAGCGCACGTGGTGGACGATGGACGGCGAGAAGGACCTCCTCATCCGCCGCCGATTCGCCTGCGCGCCTGACGCCTACTATGAGGAACTCAATGGGGTGCTTGAGGACCCCGCCGCGCTCGACGCTGACCCACTCGTGGTTCGCCGACTGATGCGGCTTCGGGACCGTCGCCTCCGCGCTCGTCTCGACGCCTCGGGCACCGAAGCACACGCGAAGTAGACCTGGAGGAAGCCGGACATGAGTATGCAGGACCCCAACCGGCCGCCCCGGCCCCGTCCCGGACAGGCCGCCCCGGCATCCCGCCCGGCTACCCCGATCATTGCGGTCGTCATCGCCGCCATCGCGGGTCTCATCGGTCTCGTCATCCTGCGTGACGTGAAGAGCGACTCGGGCAGCAACAACGACGGCGCATCACCCGAGGTCACTGACACCACGGAGCCCACTTCTGACACGTCGTTCACCGACGAGAGTCTGCCGCCGGAAACCACGATGCCGGTACTCGTCCGCACCGGCGCAACGGTTGTCGTATCGAACGCGTCCGGAAAGAAGGGCGCCGCTGGCGCGCTCACCGATGAACTGAAAGCCCGTGGCTACGACTTGGGCAAGGCGTTCACTGCGAACTCAGGCACGCTCAACGACACCACTCAGGTGCTCGTCCAGCCGGGTGACGCTGCTGCGCTGGCTGTTGCAAAGTCGATCATGGCCGAGATGGGCCTTGAGGGCACGCCGGGTCCGCTCGACGAGAGCGCTCCGGTGAAGCAGTCCGATGTAAACGGTGCAACGGTGCTCATCCTGCTCGGCCTCGACAAGGCCGGTCAGTCGTTGCTGCCGCTGGCTGGTGACGTCACTGCGAACACCGAAGTGGCGATTACCGCTGCAGCGGAGACCATCACCACCGGCTCCTGAGCTGCTCGCCTGCGGGGAGCAGCGTGCTCACCGCAGGTTCGCAAGGAGCGATCGAGTCGCCTGTTCGATGCACCACGTGGTGCGGCCGAAGGCGTCGTCCTCGCCGAACGTGTCAAGAATCCTCGTCGCTCCGAGTCGTTCGCACAGCGCCGGTTCGCCGTTGCCGACGATCACCCGTGCGTCGCGGTGCGCCAGCGACGCGAGTGTGAGCACGCCGCCCACCACCTTGCCCTCGAACGACTGCTCGTCGAGGTAACCCTCACCGGTGATCACGAGGTCCGCCGCATCGACGCGGTCGTACAGATCGATCTCATCGGCGACGAGATCGAAACCCGGGACGAGCTGGCCGCCGACGGCTGCGAGCGCTCCGGCTAGTCCACCTGCTGCGCCAGCCCCAGAGATGCTGCGTACGTCGATGTCGAAGTCGGACTGGTAGCGCTCTGCGAGTGCGTGGAGCCGATTTGTGAGCAACTCGATCTGTCGTGGCGATGCGCCCTTCTGAGGACCGAACACACGCGCTGCCTCGGTGAACGGCGTGGTGACGTCACACGCGACGAGCAACTCAATTCCGCGCAGACGTGCCGGCGAGGGGAGTGCCTGGAGCGCGCCGAGTCCGCCGTCGGTGGTTGCCGATCCGCCGAGGCACACGACGATCTTGCGCGCACCGGCGCTCAGCGCGGCGGTGATGAGTTGCCCGGTCCCCCGTGTGCTTGCGGCGACCGGGTCGTTTCCCTCGGCTCCGCCCGCTAGCAGCAGACCGGACGCCCGGGCCATCTCGATGATGGCGGTGCGGTTCTGCAGGCGCCATCCCGCCTCGACCGGCGCACCGAGCGGCCCGTCGACCCGGGTGGTGCGGTTCGCTCCACCGAGCACGTCGAGCGTCCCCTCGCCGCCGTCAGCGAGCGGAGCCTCGTCGCAGTCGTGTCCGAGGTCCCAACAGGCGTTGCCGATTGCCTTGGCCACCTCGTGTGCCGTGGCGGTACCGCGGAACTTGTCAACGGCGGCAAGGACTCGCACCGGGGTGACTGTATCGCTGGGTCGAGCGCGCCGGTCCGGCCAGCGGCGCAGTCAGACGACAACCGCCTCGCTACTCTCGCCTCTATGCAGATGCCCGAGAAGCAAGACCTGTCGACCTTCGATGGCGTGGGTCTCGCCGAACTGATCCGTGCCGGCCAGGTGAGCCCGCTCGAGGCCGTGGACGCATCCATCGCACGTATCGAACGGATGAACCCCGAGCTCAACGCGGTGGTCTCCGAACGATTCGACCGTGCGCGGGAAGAAGCCCGTGGCGAACTTCCTGACGGTCCGTTCCGTGGCGTTCCCTTCCTCGTGAAGGACCTCGGAATCACGATGGCCGACGAGCCGTATTACGCAGGCACGCGGGTACTGAAGGAAATTGACTACCACACACCGTCCGACTCGGCTCTCGCTCGCCGTTTCCGCGAAGCAGGCCTCGTGGTTCTCGGCCGCACAAACACTCCCGAGTTCGGCAGTGTGATCACCACCGAGCCACAGAGTTTTGGTCCCACGAAGAACCCGTGGAACACCGGCCACTCCACTGGAGGTTCATCGGGTGGCGCAGCAGCCGCAGTCGCTGCAGAGTTCGTGCCGATGGCGCACGCAAGCGATGGCGGCGGATCCATCCGCATTCCCGCATCGGCGTGCGGTCTCGTCGGCCTGAAGCCGAGCCGCGGACGCATTAGTTCGGCACCGGGGTACGACTCGTGGGCAGCCTGCACCACTGACGGCATCGTGAGCCGCACGGTTCGGGACACTGCGGCCATGTACGACTTCATCTTCGGCTTTGAGCCGGGCGACCCGTTCACCGCGCCCGCTCTCGATCGTCCGCTCACGGCGGAACTGCGCTCCGCAACCGGCCTGTTGCGCATTGGATTCGTCGACCGTCCGGTGCCGGCCGATCTGGAGACCGATCCCGACTGCCGCACTGCGGTGCACACGGCACTCAACATGCTCTCGCGCGTCGGTCACTCCATCGAACCCGCCTACCCGACCGCGCTCGACGAGCACGAGGCGGTCGCCACCCACTTCGCGAATATCGTCGCCACGAGCACCGCTGCTGACGTTGCCAAACTTGAGGCAATCGTGGGTCGGGAACTGACCGATGAAGACCTCGAGGTGGACACGCTCAAATTCGCTCGCTGGGCCAAGCGCATCACCGCACTCGACTACCTCCAGTCGTTCGAGTGGCTTCGTCTCTGGAGCCGGCGGGTGGTGTCGTGGTGGGATCAATACGACCTGCTCATCACTCCCACCATGGGTCGTGCACCTGCCGAACTCGGCTACCTCGCCGGCCCTGGCGCAGGCCGCCGGATGCGACCGTGGTTCCAGTACACCCAGCAGTTCAATATCACGGGTCAACCGGCGATCTCGGTGCCGCTCTACTGGAACGCCGAACGCCTGCCGATCGGTGTGCAGTTGGTGGCCGCCCCGTACCGGGAGGACCTCCTCGTGCGCGTTGCCTCGCAACTCGAAGGCTTGTTTCCGTGGTGGAACCTGCGGCCGGGCACCGGCGAGCACGACGGTCACGGTGACGGGTGTGGCTGCCACGTGCACTGATCGGGCTTCGAATCCCGACCGCCGCCATCACCTTTCACCGCTAACCTGACCGCTCTATGGCCGTCACCGTTCGCATTCCCACCACCCTGCGCCCCCTGTCGGGTGGCAACGCAACCGTGTCCGTCGAGGGCGCAACGCTGGCCGAGGTGCTGAAGAACCTCGACGCTGCTCACCCGGGCTTTAGCGATCGCCTACTCGACGAGAACGGCGCGCTGCGCAAGTTCGTGAACGTGTTCGTGTCCGACGACGACGTCCGCTACCTCGATGGCATGAACACCGCAGTGCCCGCCGGTGAGACCGTGTCGATCATCCCCGCCGTTGCCGGCGGCTGACAGGTCGGTTGCTCGGGTGCCTCGTCGCTAGGCGGCGAAGGCGTCCATCAACTCAAGCATCTCGGCGCGCGTCTTCGGACCGAGTCGCGGTTCCGGAGGACGGTTCTCGCGGTCGTTCCAGATCGCAAAGATGCGACCCATCACGTCCTGATCCTTCAGTAGCGCATCGGGTGGTGTGAGCAGGTTTACGTTGCGCATGAACGCACGCAGCACGACGGGGTCAAACCTGAGTGCGGGTGCCAGCCCATCGCGGAACACGCCGCGCATGAAGGCCCTCGGGTCGTTGGGGTCTGCATCGGGATCCTCGCCGGCCATGAGTGCAGTGGCCACGCGACGCGCTTCGGCGTCCTGAGCAACTCCCGACTCGTACCACGGCACGATCTCCTCGGCGACGAGCGCATGGAAGCGGAGTGATTGCGCCTCGAGATCATCGGGATGCTCGGCAATCGCGCGGGACAACAGGTGAGCGCTCCAGTACCCGGTGGTGCAGCCACGCCCGTAGAGCGGATTGGTGCACACGACTGAGTCTCCGACCGGGTGCACTCCGAGTGCGAGTGGACGGTTGTCGACGACGAACTCGCGTCGCCGGTTGAGCAGTCCGGCGATGACGTGTACCGGGGTGAGTGCCTCGGCGCGGCCGTCTACGTAGGGCTCGGCCACATCGAGCGTGCGCGCTGCGTTCTCGAATGCCTCGTCATCGGAAAGGACCTTGCGAAGGTGGTCGTCGTCGGACGGAGCGGCGAGTGTGAGCGAGAACGTGCGGTTGTCGCCGACGAACACGCCGTACTTCAGGTAACCGAGGTCGCCGCCAATGAGTCCGTTGCGCGGCGGAAGGTCGTGGCCGTCACGAAGTCGGTAGAAACGCGAGAGATAGATGATCCCGGTGTCCTCGACCTGCTCGGGCATTGGGGCACATCCGATGTCGGCAAGCCACTCGGGGAGCACTGATCGACGGCCCGCAGCGACCACGACGAGATCGGCCGACAGCGTCGAACCGTCTGCTAGGCGCACGCCAGTGACGAGAGGTGCGGCGCCCGCCGATCGGTCCGGTGCCACGGTGAACCCCTCGACGGCGATGCCAGTGCGGAACTGCACGTTCCCCTCGGCAAGCGCCGTGCGGCGCAGCACCCACTCGAAGGTGGTGCGGCGACAGGCGAGCATCACCAGGTCCTCGTCGCCCGGCTCCGGGGCAAACCCCTCGAGCGTGTCGGGAACGTTGTCGCCAAAGTGCATCTCGGTGGCGCCGGCATCGAGCAGGGCGGCGAGCAGGTCTGGCTCGTTGTCCCGGAGGAGGCCGTAGAGACGTCCGAGAAACGCGTGGCTGTGGCGCACTTGGGGCGCACCCCGGCGGTCCCACTCAAATGCCTCGTCGGCACTGGAGGGCATCTCCGTGGGGTCCCGTTCGAGCACGGTCACCCGAAAGCCGGCCCGTCCGAGTTTCAGGGCACTGGAGAGGCCCGACACCCCGCCTCCGACCACGATGACCTGCTTGTCGGCACCTGCTGGTGTTCCGTGCGCGTTCCCCATAGGGGGTGAAACTAGCCGTCGGTCCGGGGTATTCCGATGGGTCAGGATCTGTCAGCGACCGGGCGCTTGGGCGGTGGGGTCGGTTGTCGCTTTAGCAGTCCCGGCCGTAGAGTGCTAGCACTCGAATGACCCGAGTGCGAACGCCCGCAAACCGTCGGGCGGACGCCTCGAACCATCGCTGGATCAACAACGGAGGAACCACACAAATGGCGAAGATGATCGCATTTGACGAAGAGGCTCGTCGTGGGCTCGAAGCGGGCATGAACAAGCTCGCCGATGCCGTCCGTGTCACGCTCGGGCCCAAGGGCCGAAACGTCGTGCTCGAGAAGAAGTGGGGCGCCCCCACGATCACCAACGACGGCGTGTCCATCGCCAAGGAAATCGACCTTGAGGACCCGTACGAGAAGATCGGTGCCGAACTCGTCAAGGAAGTCGCCAAGAAGACCGACGACGTGGCCGGCGACGGCACCACGACCGCCACGGTCCTCGCCTGGAGCATGGTGCACGAAGGCCTGCGCAACGTCGCTGCCGGCGCCAACCCGATGAGCCTGAAGAAGGGCATCGAGGCCGGTGTCGCCGCCGCCGTCGCCAGCATCAAGGCGCTCGCCAAGGAGGTCGACTCCAAGGAGCAGATCTCCCAGGTGGCCGCCATCTCCGCAGCCGATCCCGAGATCGGTGCCATGATCTCCGACGCCATCGACAAGGTGGGCAAGGACGGTGTCATCACCGTCGAGGAGAGCCAGACCTTCGGTATGGAGATGGACCTCGTCGAGGGCATGCGCTTCGACAAGGGCTACATCTCGCCCTACTTCGTCACCGACCCCGACCGTATGGAGGCCGTGCTCGACGACCCGTACATCCTCTTCGTCTCCTCGAAGATCTCGTCGGTGCGTGACGCACTGCCCGTGCTGGAGAAGGTCATGCAGAGCGGCCGTCCGCTCGTCATCCTTGCCGAGGACGTCGAGGGCGAGGCACTTGCCACGCTCGTCGTCAACAAGATCCGTGGCACCTTCAAGTCCGTCGCCGTCAAGGCTCCGGGCTTCGGCGAGCGTCGCAAGGCGATGCTGCAGGACATGGCCATCCTTACGGGCGGTCAGGTCATCAGCGAGGAAGTCGGCCTCAAGCTCGACAACGTCACGCTCGACCTGCTCGGCCGTGCGAAGAAGGTCGTCATCACCAAGGACGAGACCACCATCATCGAGGGTGCTGGCGACGAGAACGACATCAAGGGTCGGATCTCCCAGATCAAGACCGAGATCGAGAACACCGACTCCGACTACGACCGCGAGAAGCTCCAGGAGCGCCTCGCCAAGTTGTCAGGCGGCGTTGCCGTGCTCAAGGTCGGCGCCGCCACCGAGGTGGAGCTGAAGGAGAAGAAGCACCGTATCGAGGACGCTGTGTCCACCACCAAGGCCGCCATCGAAGAAGGTGTCGTGCCCGGCGGCGGTGTGGCGCTGCTCCGCTCGCAGGCCGCTGTTATCGCTGCCTCTGAGAAGCTCACCGGCGACGAGGCCACGGGCGCTCGCATGGTCGCCAAGTCGCTCGAGGCCCCGCTCAAGCAGATCGCCGAGAACGCAGGTCTCGAGGGTGGCGTGGTTGTCGAGAAGGTGCGCAACCTCAGCGGTAACGAGGGTCTCAACGCTGCTACTGGCGAGTACGTCGACCTCGTGAAGCTCGGCGTCATCGACGCCGCAAAGGTGACCCGCTCGGCGCTGCAGAACGCAGCCTCGATTGCGGCACTGTTCCTCACCACCGAGGCCGTCATCGCCGACAAGCCCGAGCCCGCCGGAGCACCGGCAATGCCCGGTGGAGGCATGGAAGACTTTTAATACCGCTCGGGCATAGCCGCCGCTTCGCTTCGGCATAGCCCTCGTGCAGCTCGTCGCTAGCGCTTCCCTCGCTGCGATGCTGCTCACCTAGGCATTGCCGCGGTGTTGATCGTCGCCCATAGCCGCCGCTTCGCTCCGGCGGCCTGATCCAGAGTTCTGAGCCTCCGCGTACTTCGGTGCGCGGAGGCTTTGCTTTTTGTCCACCGCTAGCCTTGCGCTTGTGCCTCGCAAGCGTGTCGAACAGGTGCTCATCACCAAGGTCGACGCGGGCACCCAGCGTCGACAGCCCGACAGCCTGATCGTCGAGGAGCCCCTTGCGATCGAACTGGACGGTGTGCGTGTCGCCACCACCATGCGCACTCCGGGCCACGACTTCGAACTCGCGGTCGGGTTCCTCCACACCGAAGGACTGCTGGCGGGCGCACCGGTCACCGACGTGCGCTACTGCGCCAACGGCTCGGCGGTGGAGTCGGGCTTCAACATCGTCACCGTGTCCAGCGGTGGTCTGGCGCCGTCACCAACGGCGAGGCTCACCACGACGACGTCGAGTTGCGGTCTCTGCGGGAGCGCGAGCGTGGA
>CANIBN010000046.1 GCA_947465505.1 Acidimicrobiales bacterium
CGAACCGTCCACGCTGCCGGACTGCCTCGAGGTAACGGCGCGCACTCGTGACGGCATCATCATGGGCGTGCGCCATCGCGAGTTCGCCGTGGAGGGTGTGCAGTTCCACCCCGAATCGATCCTCACCGCTGCGGGACACGATCTCCTGCGCAACTTCCTCGGACAAGTGGGCACCGCCGTCCGCTAACCCCCCACGTTCTCGGTCTCGAGAATGCACGTTTTGAGCGTTTTGGGGACCGAGAACGAGAGGGAGGGCTCAGTTCGGGTCGGGCGGAGCAGTCGTCGTGGTGGTGGTGGTCGACGTGGTGGTGGTGCTGGGCGGTGTGGTGGACGCCTGACCGAGTCGGATCGTGATGGTGGCGCCGGGAAGAGCACTTGATCCGGCAATCGGTGTCTGCAACATCACCTTGCCATCCTGAGCATTTCCATACGGCAGCGGCACGGGATCGCCCACCTTGGTCTTCAGGTTCAGATCCTGCAACGCCTGACGAGCCTGGTTTTCGGTGAGGCCATTGAGGTTCGGTACCGATACCGCATTCGGACCGGTGGACACGACGACGATGATCGTTGAGCCCCAGTTGGCAGACGTACCGGCGATTGGTTCGGTGCGCACCACGCGATTGGCCGGAACGGTGTCGTTCTGCTCGGTGAGCTGAGTGACCTTGAAGCCCGCCTCCTGCAGCAACTTCGCAACCGTTGCAGGTTCCTGACCCGCAACGTTCGGCACGACCACCTTGGCGGGGTGCGTCGCCGTGACGAGGATGATCTCGGAATTGTTCGGAACCTGCTGACCCTTCAGCGGTGCCTGGTCCATCACGGTGTTCTCGGGAACTGCCGTGGTCTCACGCTTCTGGGCGCGGACCTTGCTGGTGTCGAAGCCCTTCTTCTTGAGCAGTTTCACCGCATCGTCGTAGAGAAGGTTGGTGAGGTCGGGCATCTCGATGAGTTCCGTACCCGGCGCAGGGTTGTAGGTGATGGTGACCTTGCTGCCTTCGTCCACCACCTGGTCTGGTGTGGGGTCTTGGTCGTACACCACGTCGTCGGCGACATCTTCCTTCGGCACGGCGCGCACGTCAGGGATGAGTTTCAATTCGAGGAGTTGCTTCTGCGCGTCATCGAGACTCATGCCTCGAACGTCGGGCACCGTTGCCTGACCGACCGGTGCACCACCGGGATCTCGGTTCGAGAGCACGTTGTAGAGCACGACTCCACCCGCCACAAAGAGGGCGAGGATGAAGAGGGCCACGATGATGACGCCACCGCTGCGGCGTTGGCGTGGGGGCACACCGGGCTGAGGCGGTGTGTATCCCTGCGCCATGGTGGCAACGGCCGGCGGAACGTTCGCGCCCGGCGGGATGGGCTGAAATGGCGAAGGAGCGCGGGGCGGCGGGGCGGATTGCACCGGCGCACCAACGGGCATCGGACGCGGTGCTGCGCCCCCGCCGAGCGCAACGGGACTCGGACCGGCACCTGACGCAACGGGTGCCACGATGGTGGGTGTGCCGCCGTTGCCAGCAGGGCTGTTCTGTGCAGCCACGGGCACGCCGTCCTTGAAGCGACGGAGGTCCTCACGCAGCACATCGGCGGTGGGGTAACGGTCGTCGGGATTCTTCAGCAGCAACGTGTGCACGATGGCCTCGAAGTCGTCCGGTACGTCGGCGACGAGTTCGTGCAGCGCCTGTGGCTCGTTGTGCACCTGCTTGTAGGCGATGGCAACTGGGTTGTCGCCGGTAAAGGGCGGCCGACCCGAGGCAAGTTCGTACATGACGATGCCGAGCGAGTACAGGTCGCTACGCGGATCGGGCTGAGCGCCCTGAGCCTGCTCAGGCGAGAAGTACGTGGCGGTGCCCATCACCGAACCGGCCTGCGTGAGGTCCTGTTCGGTAGCGGAGTTCATCGCTCGGGCAATGCCGAAGTCGGCAACCTTCACGCGCCCGTCGTGGCCGACGAGGATGTTGGCCGGCTTGATGTCGCGGTGCACCACTCCGTTGCGATGAGCGAAGGCCAGCGCCGAGGCAACCTCGATCGCGACGTCGTTCGCCTGTTGAGGCGTGATGGGCCCGTTGCTGCGCAGCACTTCGGCCAGTGTGCGACCCGCCACGAACTCCATCGCAATGAAGTAGGTGGACCCGTAACGTCCCCAGTCGTATACGCCGACGATGTTCGGGTGATTGAGGTTTGCCGCCGATTGGGCCTCACGACGGAAGCGTTCGACGAACGCAGGGTCTGCCGCGAACTCGGGGAACAACACCTTGATCGCTACGGGGCGGTCGAGGAGAAGGTCGCGCGCCAGGAACACGTCGGCCATGCCGCCGCGACCTATGCGCTGTTCGAGCTCGTAACGGTCGTTGAGAACCGGCCGCTGGGTGGACGACATGGTGGAACGAATCTACCCAGTTCAGAGTGGTTGAACGTGTCGCGGCAGCGTGAAGCGCTGGGCGCTAAGGCTCTACGGGTGAAGGATTGCGAAGTTGAGCAGTTGGTTGGCGATGGGCCCAGCGAGCCGTCCACCCGTGCCGGCCGAGATCACGGCGTTCACACCCTTCAGCATCACGGCCACCACCACTTGTGGGGCCTTCGCCGGGGCGAAGGCAGTGATCCACGCATGCGACCGCTGCTCCTGCCCCTTCGGGTTCAACTGAGCGGTGCCCGTCTTGGCAGCCACCTGGATGCCGTTCGGCAGGCTGAAGCGACCCTGGGCCGTGCCGTTCGGGCCCTTCACCACGCCGATCATCAAGTCCACCATGGTGTCGGCCACCGACTTTGTCATGGCCACCTTCCACACGGTGGGCCGCGTGGTGGTCACCGTGCCGCCGTTGCTGTCGGCCGTGCGGGCCACCACATGGGGTGCCATCTCGTTGCCCCCGTTCGCAATGGTGGCTGCAACCATCGCGAGTTGCAGGGGCGTGAGTTGAACGCTCTCTGCGCCGAATCCACGTTGGGCGAGCACCGGTTGCTTGTCGTCGAACGTCTCGCCCGGCGCACTGACGAAACTGGCCGCAGGGCTCGGTAGGTCGAACGGTGGTGCCTCGTTCAGGCCGAAGTCGTTTGCCCCCTGCACGAAACGATCACCGCCCAAGAGCACTGCGATGCGAGCGAAGGGAGTGTTGCAGCTGCGGCGAAACACTTCGCGCAGGTCTCCGCCACAGGACTTGCCGCCGTAGTTCTCGATCGGGTCGGTGGTCTGCGGCGGCAGATACTTGTTCTCGTCGGCGAACACGGTGTCGGGGGTAACGACACCGGTCTTCAGTGCTGTGCTCGTGGTGACCAACTTGAACGTGGAGCCCGGCATGTAGCGCTCTTGGTAGGCATTCGCGAGCAGCGGCTTGCGCTTGTCGGCGAACAACTTCTCGAGTTGCTTCGTTGCGTCTTTCGAGTTGTGCGTGGCGATGAGGTTCGGGTCGTAACTGGGCCACGAGTACAGCGCAAGGATCGCGCCGGTGCGCGGGTCCATCATCACGATGGAGCCCTCGCGCTTGCCGAGCAGCTTGGCAGCAAGTTCCTGATAGTCCGCTCGGATCGTGAGGTACACGTCACCAGTGGGATCGGTGCGACCAACAAGATCGCCGAGATTGCGAAGGGGAATGCCCTTGCCCGACAGCGTGTCGTTGAAGACGCGTTCCACCTGCGAAGCGCCGTTGGCGAGCGTGAAGTAACCGGTGATCGCTGCGAACACCTCGCCGCGCGGATACTCACGCTGATACTTGAACCGGTCGCCCGGCTTCGACGGCACAGAACGCGCGATCACCACACCGTCGGCGGTGATGATGTTGCCGCGTGGCTTGTCGAACACCTGCTCCACCTGACGGGTGTTTGCGACGTTGTCGTTGAGTGCCTTCGACTTGAACATTTGTGGGATCTGCAGCGACACGAAGAGCGCGACGTAGCACACCATGAGTCCGAACATGAGGTGGCGGATGCGCTTGTTCATGACACCGCCCCGGTGCGGCCGGTGTTTCCGGTCTTTGCCGCGATGCGGTCTGCCTTCGCAATCTGACGCCGCAAATTGCGCGCCGCCATACGTTCGCTGAGAGTCGGTGTGTCGGGCAGCTCTCGGTTGCGTCGCGCTGCCGAGTCGGAGATGCGCATCAGCAGCCCGAGCAACGCAAAGTTTGCGATGAGTGAGGAGCCGCCGTAGCTGACAAACGGCAGCGTGACACCCGTGAGCGGAAGCAGGCGGGTGACACCGCCCATGATGACGAAGGCCTGCACGCCGAGAATGGTGGTGAGGCCGGTTGCGAGCAACTTCTCGAAGGTGCGCTGTGCCTTCACAGCGATGGAGAGGCCCGCGCCGATGACGAGGAGGAACGCGATGAGGATGGCGGTGGAGCCGACAAGGCCGAGCTCCTCGCCGATGGCGGCGAAGATGTAGTCGTTCTGCACGGCCGGGATCTTGTTGGGCGAGCCCTGGCCGAGGCCCGTGCCGAACAGGCCGCCGTTCGCGAACGCGAACCACGCTTGCACCGCTTGGCGACCCTTGTCGCCTCCGACCGTCGTGCCGCCGAACTTCGACCACGGATCGAGCCAGAGCGTGACGCGGCTCTGGACGTTGGAGAACACGCGCCAGGCGATCACTGCACCAGTCGCGAACAACACACCACCGACGGCCAGGAACGAGGCCCGTTCGGTAGCCACCCACAGGAGGACCACGAACAGCGTGAAGAACAGCAGCGACGAGCCGAGGTCCTTCTGGCCGACGAGCACCACCACCGAGAAGCCCCACGCCATCACGATGGGCAACAGGTCGCGCGGTTGGGGAAGGTTGAACTTCCACACCCGCCAATTGCCGGTAGCGATCAACTCACGGTTCTCGGCGAGGTATGCGGCGAAGAAGATCGCAAGGAAGATCTTCGCGAACTCGCCGGGCTGCACACTGAACGGGCCGACACTGATCCACAGCCGCGCATTCGTGCCGTTGAACGTGCCGATACCGGGCACCATCGGCAGCACCAACAGGCTGGCACCGAGGAACAGCATCGTCCACTTGTAGCGGGCGAGATCGGGAACCCGGCGCACGAGCACCAGCACGGCCACATAGAGACCGATACCGAGGAAGGTCCACACCGACTGCAGACCCGCGAGCCGGTTGCGCGTATCGACGCGAACGATGAACACGTAACCGATGCCGTTCAGCAGTGCGGCAAGCGGCAGCAGTGTGGCGTCCGCACCCGCTGCGAGGAAGCGGGTGACCACGTGAGCCGCCACGAGCAGTCCGAGCACGATGATGAGGAAGCCGATGAGGTTGGCTGGGATATCGGAGGTCTTGCCCAACGAGGCGAGCAGATAGGCACCGCCGGTGAGTACGGCAGCCATGAGAATGAGGACGAGTTCGTGGTTACGCCTGCGGGACGCGATCGGCGAGTTGCTCATCAGTTCGCGGGGGTCGTGCCGTCCGGGAGGTCGGACGCGTCCCCGATCGTTTCATTCACCGAGTCCGGAGAGGTGTCGGGCGTACTGTCAGCCGTGACGTCGACGAAATCGGTGATGGCCACGGTGTCGCCGGGCTTGGGCCCGTCGTTCGACGAGCCACCCGTGAGTGCGGCGATGACCACGAGGATGATGGCGACGAGTGCCACCGCAGCACCAGCGATGACGAGCCGAGTATTGGCCCGTGCCTGATTCGCCATACGACGGGCGAGCGTGTTGGGGGTCTCGTCTGGGTGCGCGGTTGGGAAGCCGTTCGTGGTGTCGCGGCCGTGGCTGAGGACCGCTGCGGTGAGGTCCCTCGGGGGGTTCGTCTCCCACGGAGGGGTGTCATCGTCATCAGGCTCGGCGTCGTTGTCCTGGTCGTCGAGGTTCACCATCACGTCGAGCGTGTTGTCACGGGTGTCGTCGAAGGTGGGGTCGAGATCGGACCCGCGCACGGTGATGTAGTGCAGCAGTGTTGCACGGTCGTCGTCGTCGGAAACGTCTGATGGGTCGACACCCTCCACAACGTCCAGCACGATCACCGTGGTGTTGTCCCGGCCGCCAGCAGCATTGGCGAGTCGAACGAGTTCTTCTGCTGCGGCCTGCGGCTCGGCAAAGTCGCACAGTGCGTCGAGGAGCACGTCGTCGGTGACCTCGTCCACCAAACCGTCGCTACACGAGAGGAAGCGGTCACCACGGACAGCAGGGAGTGTCCACACGTCGATACCGATGCCGGGCTCGATACCGAGGGCGCGTGTGACGATGTTGCGCTGCGGGTGCACACGCGCCTCGGCCTCGGTGATGTGGCCGGCGTTGACGAGTTCCTGTACGTACGAGTGGTCGATGCTCACCTGGTCGAGTCGGCCGGCGCGCAGTCGATAGGTGCGCGAGTCGCCGACATTCAGCACGGCGAGTCGGGTCTCGCCCTCCACCTGCACGACGGCGATGCCCGTGAGCGTGGTGCCCATGCCACGGTGCGCCGGGTCGTTGCGCGAGAGGTTGAGGATGGCGAGGTTTGCCGAGATGACAGCGTTTACCGCGTCGTCGGTGCTGACGGCTCCCGCCAGCGTGCGCAGGTTGTCGGCTGCCATTGCAGACGCCACCTCACCAGCGAGGTGGCCGCCCATGCCGTCGGCAACGGCAAACACCTGCTCGGTGACGACGAACGCGTCCTCGTTCATGCTGCGCACACGTCCGGTGTCCGAGGCCGAGCCAACGAGGAAGCGCGGTGTGGTCATTGTGCTTCCACGATCGTTCCGCCGATCTGCACGCGGTCGCCACGATGGATCGGCTTCGGGACGCGGATGCGGTCACCGTTCAGGTAGGTGCCGTTCGTGGAGCCAAGGTCCTCGAGCAGCGTGTTGCCCGCTTCATCGCGATACACGCGGCAGTGCAGGCTGGAGATGAACGTGTCGTCGAGGATCTGGATGGAGCATCCCGACGACCGCCCGATGGTGAATTCCTGCGAGATGGGGAATGCCTGGCCGCGCCGCTCACGGGGTTCGATGATGACGAAGCGGGCGACGATGCCGCGCTTGCCCTTCTTCGGCTTGCCGACCCCGCTGAAGGGAGGCGGTTGATAGGTGGCCACGGGCGCCGCCGCGTACTGCGGTGCGTCGCCGGGCAGACCCGGTGCGACACCAGCCGTACCTGCACCGCCGGGTGCGTTGCCGGGCTGCACACCGGCACGGTTCGCACGCACCTCGCTCGCCACCACCCAGAGCACCCGGAGGAAGAAGAGATAGAGGAGTGCGAGGAACGCAAACTTCAGGACGGTCAGGACGTTGTCGGTCATCGGGCGTGCTTCAGGAAGCCTCGAAGCGCATGTGGGTGGCGCCCACACTGATGACGTCACCGTGCTGCAGGACGCACTCGCCGTCGATGCGGACACCGTTCACCAACGTGCCGTTGGTGGAGCCGAGGTCGGATACGACGAACACGCCGCCCTGACGGCGCACCTGGGCGTGCTTGCGGGACACGTTGAGGTCGGACACCACCACAGCGCAGCCGGCGAGGCGACCGATGACCGCAGGCTCGGCGCCGAGGGTGACCCGCTCGCCGTTGTCGAGCACGAGATGTGGCTCGGGGCGTGCCACGGGTGCAGGTGGGGTAACGCGGGAACCCCGGCCTACGGGTGCCCAGGGGGAATCGGCGTCGGGCACCGAGGGCGCGAGTGGAGCGACGGGTGCAGCTGCCGGGGAATCGGCCCAGGCAGATGGTGCGGACGGGGCCGACGGGTCGACCCCAAATTCGTCGGGGAAGTCCGTCGAGAAATCGGTGGAATAGTCGGGTTCGTAGGCCACGCCGGTGTCCTGCTGCATCTGGGACACGATGTGGAACCGCCCGGTGCGCATGTCGCTGCGCTCCACGAAGTCCACGGTGACCGGGCCCATGAAGTAGTAGCCCTCCTGGGCGGCGTAGTCGTGGGCCGACTCGACGAGCTCGGTGATGAGGGCGTCGTGGATGCCGGCGAAGTTGGCCACGTCTGTGGGGCTCAGGAAGAAGGCGAACTGATTCGGGACGATCCGGCGGCCGTGTACGTCGACCGAACGGTGCTCGTCCATCTCCCGCAGCATGCGCCGACCGAGCTCAACCGGGCGTACACCTGTCTTGAAGGCGCGTGAGAACACTCCATCGACCATGCGCTCTAGGCCTCGTTCGAATGATTGCAAACCCACAAGTACTTGGAGGTTAGTCAGCGGCGAGGGTCCGATCGGGTCGCTTCGGCCGGGTTGGCGCAGGTAGCGCGGGGTGTTTTCAGAGGCCCTGCTGCGTAGCCGGCGTGGCGGGGCGCATCGGCATCACCCGGGCCTTCGCTGCTGGGCCGGGTTGGGGGCATGGCAGGTGCTTGCTACCGTGGTGCATCCACTCGGGCGAGTGGCGGAATGGCAGACGCGCTGGCTTCAGGTGCCAGTGTTCGTAAGGACGTGCGGGTTCAAGTCCCGCCTCGCCCACCAAGAACCTCAGGAACCCCGGCCGACTCGGTCGGGGTTCCGTCGTTCTCGGTCCCCAAAACACTCAAAGCGTGCACTTTCGAGACCGAGAACAATGTGGTGAGTTCGTTCTCGGTCCCCAAACTGCACGTTTTCCGCACGTTCGGGACCGAGAACGGGGGTGGTTGGTAGCGGCGAGTGCCGGTTACGTCGCCCCGGTTACATCGATGTAGATGCACCACACGTCGGTCGCCTAGGTGTCAATGAGCGCTGTGCGCAGCGTCACCGCAACGTTCGTCTGATCTCGCTACCAATCACCGTCGAACGACTCCAGCACCTCTAGCACTGCCCGGCGTTCTGCTTCGAGCGAATGTCGCTGAACGAGTTCCCTGCCCGCGTCGAGGAGTGACTGCCGACGGAGCGGGTCCATCGCGAGTGCCTCCACAACTGAGGCGACAACGGCGTCGAGCGTGTAGGTGGGGCGCAGCGCGTGTCGACCGGGTTGGTACGCACTCGTTCCCGGCACGGCTGGGCACACCACTGCACAGTCCCGTGCGATTGCCTCGAGAGGAGGGAGATAGAAGCCCTCGACTGCTGAGGGGAGCGTGACGGCAACGCGGCAACGGCCGAATGCCGCGCTGAGCTCAACCCGGGGGACCCACCGTGTGAAACATTCGACCGTGATACCGAGTGTCGTCAGGCGCTGAGCAACCTGCTCGGCAAACGGAATGTTCTTGATGCCGGCAATTGCTACGTCAATCGTCCGGGGTAGGCCCGTTGATGAGACGTGCTCGTGCGTAATGCCAATCGGTACAGCGACTACCGGCCCGTTGGCGTGCCCCGAGGCGCGGACCACATCCGCAACTTCCTCGGTGACGCACACCCGGAATGCGCGTCGGCGAAGAAATGGAAAGCGTTCGTCTCGAGGGTCGGCATGCCGAACGCTTTGCACGAGGTTGAGCACGGGCACAGCAAGGTGCTCCGGCACGTCGTGCCAATCGAGTCCACCGAGAAACAGGGCTTGAGCCTTGTGGGGTTCCCACGGTTTGGCGGCGCTTGATGAGGAAGTGATCCACGGGTTTGACTCGCCAAGGTCTGAGTCTGGAGTGAAGTACACAGCCGGCGAGAATCGCCCGGACACACGAACGTGCTCGAAGTAGTCCCAAACCTTCCGGTGCCCCCCGTTCAATCTGTTGAACTGACGGCGGAACAGCATCGTCCGGGTGGGAGGCTGCGCCGCGTGTCCGTCCCATTCGTCAGGCATCAGTCGGCTCCAAAATCAACCTTGACTCGTGTACCGATCGCCCTTGGTGCGGACCAGGTTTCCTCGTCAAGCCATCCCGTCAGGTCCTGCTCCAGTATCGAGGAGAGCCGCGCTATTTCGTCTCGGTAGCAGTGCGCCAGTAGCGCGCCGATCGCAGGCCGAACCGAGCAAATCTCCGTTTCCAGCGGTCGTCCACCTGCTGTGAACCTCGGAATGACTACCTGTTGCAGCAGTTCGGTGTCGACCTGTCGGTAGCAGGCAGCGTCCAGACCAAGGTGAGCGGCCAGTTCGGTAAGGAGTACAGCGGGCTGGTGCTCGATGTCCTCGAACAAGGACACGAGAAGCTGTTTTCGCGAGAACAACGACCACCAACGCTCAAGGTTTGCGGTGTAACTCCCGCGAGCCATCGATGCGGCAGACAGAACGTTCTCGACAAACCAGTCGTCGTCGGTATCGGCTACCCGTCGTGACAAACGCGCCAGGTCCATGAGCGCCGCAGACCAGGCCCGCGTGATCGGGTTGCGCAAGGACACGAAGATACGCAGGTCTGGAAACGCTCGGTGGATCAATGCGATTCGAGCGGGTGGAAGGTGGAAGTAGGCAGGTGTGATCTCGCCAACAGCTCGCTTGTTTCCCCCATCAATGGCGAGCAGCGAACGCCATTCAGTGGCATCCGGGAGCTCGGCGCGGTTCCAGTAGTGGAGCTCTTTGCCCCGAGGAAAGTGGACGTCCGGGTGTCTCCGCAGTTGGTGGAAGAGCCAAGTGGTGCCAGCCTTCTGTGCCCCGATGCCGAGGAACAGACTCATGACGCTTCCGACACGATCTGTGCAGCGGTGACGGCGATGTCCTTCGCAGAATAAAACGCCTCCCACGCCCCACCACGGGCGATCATCCGCACCGCAAGGTCTGAGACGATGTCCGGGTTGTAGAGAGAATTCGCGTTCTTGCTGGAGAGCGGTTCGCAGAGTGCGGCTGCCGCTGGATCGATTACGCCCAGCGCAGTGCCGCCAGACTCGATGATGCTCTCGTAGCGGATAATGCGTTCGGGCGAGAGGCAGGTCCGATAGCGCTCGAAACACCAGTCCAGGATGTGAAGTTGACGGTCGTGGACGATGGGCATGCCGTCAAGTGCTGCTTTGAACCCGGCGTCGAACGACTCCGCCATCGGGAGCCGACCCCTTCCCATATCGAGTTGTTCGAGTGAGTTCCACGACATAGCGATACCCAGGGGATTTCGAATCACCGCGAAGCAGGACCAGTGTCTGACGAGCAGGGGAAGAAGCGACGTAAAGGCGGCTGGATGCTTGATGGCGAGCAGGAAGTTATCAGTGAGTGGTCTTCCGATATTGAGCATGCCGCGACTGACTCGTTGGATGCGCTGCTTGCCTTCGGCGTCGAGTCCACCAAAGGGGTTGTCGGGGACTTTCCCGTTCTCCACCTTGCTCGGTGCCGAGCCCGTCTGTTCGATGCCATGCCGCGTCTCCACAAACCAACCGTCGAGGTACGCAACGATCTGGTCGTCAGCCAGTCCGACCATCTCGTGCAATTGAACCGGCTCGTGCAGGGCGACCAGGTTCGGCACCTTGTTGAGGAGGTGACAGGTAAGGGTGGTTCCGGAACGAGGCGGCCCGGTGAGAATGACGTTGCGTGATTGAGCAAGCCTCGAGTTCGGCATCCCGGTCACCAGCCCGACTCAAAGAGTTCGAGCACTGCTCTGAACTGTCGCTCTTCGCGCTGGAGGTCGTGTCGCTGCAGCAGGCCAGCGCCGGCGCTTCGAAGCGCCTCAATCTCTGCTGCAGAGGACGCCAGCGCCCTGTTCACACTGTCGAGCACCGCTTCGACGTTGTACTGGGGCTTGAACAGGTGAACGTCTCGTTCGTAATACTCGACACCGCCACCGTCGGGGCACACCACCACGCAGCCAATTCCGATCGCCTCGAGGGGCACGAGGAAGAATCCTTCTTTGACGAAAGGCAGAGCGAGCACGACACGGCTTCGCGCGAGGTAGGAGAGGAAGTCGGGTCTGGGGATGTTGTCGGTGACGCAGGTGACCGAGACCCCGGTTCGACGGAGAGCATCGGCAACGACGAGTGCGACCTCGGGATTCTTCTTACCAGCGATGAACACATCGATTGGGCGACTCTCCACCGTCCATGGCGAGAGCTCGGCATCGGTGCCATTCGGACGCTGGATGTCGGTCCCGATCGGGATCGTGACTACCGGGCCATTGACGATCCCCGTGGCGTTGATGGCGTCCGTGATCGCGGGGTTCACCGTGATGCGGAACGCACGGCGCCGGAGGAACTGGTAGCGCTCATTGTCCGGGTCGGCATGCAGGATACTCTGGACGAGGTGGAGGGCGGGAGTGGCGCAGTCCTCGGGGACCACACGCCAGTTGAACGCCGTGAGAAAGAGTCTGTCCGATCGGTACGGGTCCCACTCGTTCAGCCAGCGAACGGTCGGGTCCGTCCAGGTGGTTGTGGGTTGCAGGATGCTGTCCGGTGCGAGATACACAGAGGGGCTGTACCTGCCGCTTCGGCGTACGTATTCGAAGTAGTGCCAGAGCTTGAGGTATGCGCCGTTCAGCGCGCGAGCCTGATGCACGAAGTGCATCGTGGGGAGAGATGCAGATTCGGACTGCGGTGCCTCAATCACGGTATGGGTATCCGCCGACGACCGTTGGGTCAGCCGACTCGGGCCTCGGCCCAGGGCAGCATCTGGCGCACGAGGTCGTCGAACGCCGCAATTCCCAGTTCGAGGTCTGCCTCGGCGGTGTCCTCGATGTGCGTGTGCGACAGGCCACCGATGGACGGCACGAACATCATCACCGTCGGCACGCCCGAGCGGGCCATCTCCGCAGAGTCGTGCATCGGGCCCGACGGCATCACCTCACGCACGCCAGAGCGCGCCTCGACGATGTCGGAGGCGAACTCCACGAGGTCGGGGTGGAACGTGATGGGATCGATGGACCAGAGCACGTCGATCTCTGCCTCCACACGCTCCTCGGCCGCGATGCGGTGGACGAGTTCCTCGAGCCCGGCGACCAGCTTGTTCAGCACCGCCTTGTCCAGGTGACGCATGTCGACACTGAACTCGGTGCGCCCGTTCACGGCGGTGGGCACGCTCGGGTGCACACGCCACACACCAACAGTCGTGAACGCATCGTTGTCGAGGCCGAGCTGGCGCACCTCGATCGCCATGCGTGCAGCAGCGAGCGTTGGGTCCCGGCGCAGCGGGATGGGCGTTGCGCCGGCGTGAGCAGCCTGACCCTTCAGCCGTACCAGTCGACGCTGCACGCCGAGGATGCCGTGCAGTGCGGCAAGGCGGCGACCGCGAGCCTCGAGCAGCGGACCCTGCTCGATGTGCAGCTCGGCAGAACCGACGATGGACGACAGCGCATCACCAGCGGTGAGCACGGTCTCGAGCGACACGCCGTACTCGGCCACCACGTCGCCCAGCTTGCGGCCGGCATTGTCCACGAGGCCGCGCACGTCTTCCACCTCGAGGGTGCCTGACACCGCTGCAGAGCCGAACAGCGAGCGCCCGAAGCGAGCACCTTCTTCGTCAGCCCAGTCCACAACACTCACCGACACCGGAAGGTCCACACCATCGCGGTGCAGTGCACGAAGCACCTCGGCACCGGCCAGCACGCCGAGGCAGCCGTCGAGCCAGCCGCCGTTGGGCACCGAATCGAGGTGACTGCCGAGCACGATGCGCTCCGGGCGCTTGCCGCGCAGGGTGACCCACAGGTTCCCGGCCGGGTCCGTGGTGGTCTCCACGGGGATGCCCTCGAAGGTGGAGAGGAACCACTGGCGGGCTTTGGCCCACGGCTCGGTCCAGGCGAGGCGGGCGCTGCCGAGCGGCGGTCCGTCCGACGGGCGGCCACCCACGGTCTGGGGGATCCCGTCCACGGTCTGCGAGCTCAGGGAGCGCAGTTCGAGGAGATCGGCAACAACACGGCGCGGATCGGCAGGCATGGTGATTGTTCTACCGAGAGATCCGGGCGTTTGCAGGGATCGTCGGCACCGGTTCGGCTACCGGGAGGCGAACAGCGTGAACAGGGCGAGGAGCACGATGGCGAACACCTCGAAGAGCCGCACGCTGCGGCCGTACTGGCCGATATTCGGAGCGGCGGAGTCCGACACGCAGGAGTTCGACGGGTTGCCCTTCTCGTAGAGGACATCGACCTCGGTGCCCTTCTTCAGGGTGAGCTGCTGCTCGAGCGGCCAGGTGTTCCCGAGGGTGTAGCGCTTGCCCTTTACGAAGTACTCCACCTTGGCGTAGTGCATGCTCGGCGCGGACTTGGAGTTCTTCACCTTGGCCGTGTCGACGATGATGCCGAGGGTGGGCAGGCCGTTCTCCCGCAGGTATTGGCGCTGGGCCATGGTGCGGCGGTGGCGCCGCAGGGCGAGTTCGCAGACGAAGATCACGAGGACGATGAGGGCAAGACCGACAACTAACTGAGCCACACCCCAAGCCTTGCAGACGGCGTGGTCTGGCGAGTGTGCCCTGCTCAGGGGGACAAATTATTTGTCCGGCTGACCCCCTTTTGCCCTGCTGATGTGGCAGGTTTTCGCAAAGGGAGGTGCTCATGTTCTGCCCCACTTGCGGAAAAGACGCCGGTAACAACCCCATCTGTGGTGCCTGTGGCAACCCGGTCGCCGTCGGCGACGATGCCATGTCGGCCCACGACGAGGTCATCTGGTCGGCCGACGAGCCCGCCACCGATGTCGTCGCCACCACGTCAGGCGGTCCAATCGCGGCTGGTCCTGCCGGCGGCGCTGCCGGTCTGGCCGGAGGCGCAGCGTCGGGCGCCTCGAAGGACCCCACGGGTGGCTCGGGCGGCATGCCACGCCCCCCGAAGGATCCCACCTCGCCCAGCGCCAGTCGACCCCGCCCGCCCAAAGAAGTCCTGCTCAGGCGCCGTGTTGTCATCGGCGGGGCTGCACTGGTGGCGGTCATCCTGCTGGTCGTCATTCTCGTGGTCACCCTCGGCGGCGGATCCGACAAGTCCGCAACCACGGACTCCACCCCCAATACCGAGGTCACCGAC
>CANIBN010000047.1 GCA_947465505.1 Acidimicrobiales bacterium
AAGCGTGACCGTCGAGCCGTCGGCAGAGAGGGCTGCCTTGAGCGGACTCTCGGCGCTGGTCGCGATTGGGGTTGCGGCCCCCCACGATCCGGTCGTGCCGCTCACCGTGGCGGAACGAGACCACAGCACGCGACTCGTGGCAAGTTTGTCGGGCATACCGTCGTGAACGATCCATGCCACCGTCGCTCGAGAACCGTCAGCAGACAGAATGACCGGAGCATCACTCAGGCCGTAGAAGCCCACATCCTCGGCCGGAACGGCGCTCGGATCGTTGTAAACGTGCTCGAGCGCCCCCCACGTCTGCGTCGTACCCGAGACCGTACCGAACGTCACGTAGACCCCGTCGGCGGCCAATGCCGACAAGGCGATCTTCGTACCGTCTGCAGAGAGTGACGCCTTCTTGACCTCCATCCCACCGAGGTTGCTGCTGAGGTTCGTCTTGCTGCCCCACGTCTGCGTCGTACCGCTCACCGTTGCCGAGAAGGCATACGGAGTTGTCGGGTTGTACGGGTCCCACGGCTTGGTGATGAGCGTTGCCCTCGAGCCGTCCGCCGACATCAGTAGTGAAAAGCGACCCCACCGATCGTCGAGCGAGGTGACGGACCCCGACGTGATCGATGTCCCGTCAAGCACCATCGACAGGGTCTTCGTACCCCCAACAGAGGGGGTGTCGTCAGGGTAAACCGTCAAACTGCTCCAGGCCAGTGTGGCTCGCGTGCCGTTCTCAGAGAGCCGCACCGTGATGTCAGACGGCTGTTCCGACGTGTCCGTTGCGATGAGGTGTTCTGCTCCCCAGTTCACCACGCCACCATGAACCGGCCCGGCTGCCGCCAGGAGTTGAAAGCCGCCTGTCAGCGGATTGTCGTCCACGTCATGCAGCCAGACGGCAAGTGCCTCGGTTCCGTCCGCACTCATCCCGACGGAGAGCAGTTCACCGGGCGTCGCTCCAGTGATCGTGGAGACGGAGCCGACCACAAGCGGTGAGGCCGCTGCGGAGGCAGGTATCACGTTGGCTATCGGAGTGGTCAGAGTGCTCGCAGCGGCCCCGAGCGCAACTGCAAGAATGAGGTGACGTTTCATGGCAGTCCTTTGGCTCTCTTGTGCTGACACCACACCGGGGTCGTGCGCCACGCCGACGCTGTTCGCATCGGGCCACGATAGGCCCATTGGGCATGCATCGGGCCCTCTGATCGCTCAGCAGGGAGGGGTGGCAGTAGGTTGACCCCCTTGTCGGACGACCTCGCCACACTGCACACCACGCTCGTTCTCGAGCGCCTTGCCGGCAACGGAGCCTTGCCCCGCGGCGACCAACTCGACGCCGTTCGGGAGATCTTGCGCCCGGCCGCCCGTGTCCTCGTGGTGCAGGCCACCGGGTGGGGCAAGAGCGCCGTCTACTGGGCAGCAACGTCCGCCCTGCGCTCCACCGGCGCCGGCCCAACGCTTGTCGTCTCGCCGCTGCTGGCGCTGATGCGTGACCAGGTGAGTGCTGCCACCCATGCAGGTCTCCGGGCGGCCACCATCAACAGCACCAACCTCGACGAGTGGGACCTAGTGTTCGCCGCACTCGACAGCGATGAACTCGACGTGCTGCTGGTCTCTCCGGAACGACTCGGCAATCCCCGCTTCGCCTCACGGCTCGATGCCCTGATGGCCCGTGTCGGCCTCGTGGTAATCGACGAGGCGCACTGCATCAGCGATTGGGGCTTCGACTTCCGCCCCGACTATCAGCGTCTTGCGCGTGCGTTGCTGAGCACCCCAACGGCCTCGGTGCTCGCCACCACGGCAACGGCCAACAGTCGAGTGACTGCCGACGTCGAGTCCCAGCTGGGAAGCGGGGCGCGTACCTTTCGTGGCACGCTCGCACGCACCTCACTGCAGCTGTCGGTGGTACCGAGCCTGTCGCCGCTGGAGCGGTACGCGTGGGTGGCAGACGCACTCCACACGCTTCCCGGCTCAGGAATTGTCTACGTGCTCACCGTGGCCGAGGCCGAGCGTCTCGCGGAATTCCTGCAGTCCTGTGGGCACGTCGTCGAGCCCTACAGCGGCCAGTTGGACGCCGAACAGCGCGAGCGGGTGGAGGATGCGCTGCGGCGCAACGAGGTAAAGGCCGTCGTGGCCACGAGCGCACTCGGAATGGGCTACGACAAACCGGATCTCGGCTTCTGCATTCACGTCGGATCGCCCTCCACCCCGGTTGCCTACTACCAACAGGTCGGTCGAGCAGGCAGGGCGCTCGACCACGCGGTTGCAGTGCTGCTCTCGTCGGAATCCGACGAACGCATCTGGAACTACTTCGCCACAGCGTCGATCCCCGATCCCGTCGATGTCGACAAGGTGCTGGGGGCGTTGAGCAGTGGGCCCCACACGGTGGTTGAGCTCGACGGTGCGACGGGGGTCCGACGCGGCCGCCTCGAGACGCTCTTGAAGATCCTCGCCGTTGACGGCATCGTGACCAAGGCGGGAACTGCCTGGGCTGTTACGGGCGAGCCCTACGTGCACGCAACGGCCAAGTGGGAAGCGCTCACGCAGATGCGCAAGAACGAGGCCGACCTGATGCGCCAGTACGCCCACGGCCGTGGCTGCCTGATGGCGTACCTGCAGCGGGCCCTTGACGACCCGAACCCAGCACCGTGCGGAAGGTGCTCGGTGTGCACCGGCACACTGCCGTCACCGGGACACGACCCGTCGCCGCAGTGGGTAGAAGCAGCGCGGAAGTTCTCCCGCGGTATCGACATCGTTGTCGAGCCGCGCAAGCTGTGGCCGAAGGGTGTTTCGCGTACCGGCCGCATTTCCGGACTCGCGGAGGGACGTGCAGTTGCCTTTGCCGACGACCCAGGGTGGGCCGAGGCGCTGCGCGAACTGCAGCGAGGGGGCTACGCAACGGTCCCCGAGCAGCTCATGGCCGGCGCCGTGGAGGTGCTGCGACGCTGGGCGAAGGTGTGGGCACAGCGGCCTGTCGCAGTGGTGCCGGCACCGGCATTTGGCGCCGAGGCCTCGGCCAACCGTCAGTTGGCCGAGGAGATTGCGCGTATCGGCAAGCTGCCACTGATCGATGCGTTCTCCTGGCAGGGCGAGGCGGTCCCGGTCGACGTGTCGAGTGCACCTGCGGTGAGACACCTTGAGACAGCGATTTCATACGCGCCGGCGGAACCGCTCCCACGTGGCCCGGTGTTGCTGTGCGCCACGACCATGCGGACCGGTTGGACCGTCACCGTTGCGGCGGCGCTGCTCTCCGAGGCTGGGTGCAGTGCGGTACTGCCGCTCGTGGTGCACCGGCTGCCGTAATCGCCGAGTGCTGCACGCGGACGTGTCAGCCAGGGAACTGCATGGGCCCGAGTTCGTTGCGGATGGCACGTGCGACGGCGAGTGCCGTGCGGTCCTCCATGTACGGCCCGACAATCTGCACACCGATCGGGAGGCCATCGGCCGAGGTGCCGACCGGGATCACCGTTGCCGGCAGGTACACGCCGCCGATGAGCACCGTCCACCACAGCAGTTCCATGTACGGACGCTCGGCGCCGTCCACCAGCACGGTGCGCTCGGGCAGGCTGCCCTCCTGCGTGTGGGGGAACGCGTTGGTCATCGCTACCGGGCAGATGAGCGCGTCGTACTGCTGGAAGAACGCGTTCCACTGCTGGCGGAGGTGCTGACGGGCGACGTCGGCCACCATCCAGTCGCGGTGCGTTGCGGTGAACGAACCGAGACTCGCTGCCACCTCTGGCGGTGTGTCGGGTGACGTGGCGATGGCGTGATAGCGGGCGAAATCGTCGTCACTCATCGACGGTGCGGTGGCCGCTGCAACGAGCCAGAGCCCGAGCTGCGACGACGCGTCGGCGTTCAGGCCGGGGCGGGCGCCGCGGTTGACACTGGCACCCAGCGAGACCAGCACGTCGCCGGCGCGCTCGACGGCTGCGCGCACGTCCGCCGATACGGGACACGCCTCGTCGTCGGACCACACGGCCACACGGAACGCGTCGATGCGTTCGTGGCGGGGGAGCGGTAGCCGGTGTCCGACCGCTGCCGAGCGTTCGGGTCGCGGTGCGGCGAGGAGGAACAACAGCATCTCGAGGTCGTCCACCGACCGTGCCAGTGGACCGTGCACGTTGATATCCGGCTCGACGAGCCCATAGTCGATGCGGTCGATGTAGCCGCCGCAGGGAACGAGGCCGTAGGACGGCTTGTGACCGGCGATGCCGCAGAACGCTGCGGGAAAGCGGATCGATCCCCCGATGTCGGTGCCGATCTCGAAACCGGTGAAGCCCATCGCAACAGAGGTCGCCGCACCACCGGAGGAACCGCCGGGTGTGCGCGTGTGATCCCAGGGGTTGTTGGTGGTGCCGAACATGCTGTTGTACGTCTGGATGTCGCCCGACCAACGAGGCACGTTCGTCTTGGCGAAGGGGATCGCCCCAGCCCTGCGGACGAGGGCCACGACGTCGGCGTCCTGATCCGGCACGTGTTCGGCGTGTTCCACGGCGCCACCGGTCGATCGCACCCCCTTCACGGCGAGAGCGTCCTTCACGGTGATCGGGATGCCATTGAGCGGTCGCGTGTGACGGTTGCTCGCGGTCTCTGCATCGGCGGCGATTGCGGCGGTACGGGCCGCTTCGACATCGAGCGTCACCACGGCATTCACCGCCGGGTTGAGCGCTTCAATGCGCGCCACGTAGTGGTCGAGTAGTTCCCGCGACGACAGTTCTCGCTGCGCAAGGAGATTGCGGAGTTCGACGAGGGACTTGTGGTGCAGGGGAAGTTCGCTCACGACGAGCAACCTACCCTGCAGAGCGGCGGTGCCTGCTGGGAGTCCCTGGACTCAGATCGAGAAGTCGAGTCCCGACCACACGCCGTCGGTGGAGGGCCGGATGGCGTCAGCGGACGTGTGGCCAGTGAGTTTGGTCTCGAGTTCGTCGACGCGCTTCAGCAACGACTTCAGGCTGGCACCCACGAGGTCGGGCAGTTCCACTTCGTCGAGGTCTGGCTCGGGGATCTCGGTGTTCGCGCGGCTGCGCGACACGATCTGGCCGGGAACCCCGACCACGACCGAGTTCGGCGGAACGGCGCGCACCACGACGGCGTTGGCGCCAATGCGGCTGTCTGCGCCGATCTCGATGGCGCCGAGCACCTTGGCCCCAGCGCCGATAATCACGCGGTCGCCGATGGTTGGGTGCCGCTTGCCCTTGTCGAGCGTGGTGCCACCGAGCGTGACGCCGTGGTACAGCGTGACGTTCTCGCCGACCTCGGCCGTCTCGCCGATCACCACACCCATGCCGTGGTCGATGAACAGGCCGGGCCCGAGCGTGGCCCCGGGGTGGATCTCGATCCCCGTCCGGTTGCGCGCAAACTGCGAGAGCATGCGCGCCAGAAACCGTTGGTCACGCTTCCACAGTCGGTGCGCGACGCGGTGAATCCACACGGCGTGAACGCCGGGATACAGCAGTGCAACCTCGAGCGACGAACGCGCTGCAGGGTCTCGATCACGTGCCGCCGCAAGGTCGCGGCGCCAGGTACCCATCAATCAGCCAGGTCGGCGAAGAGCGCAGTGCTCAGGTAGCGCTCGCCGAACGAGGGAATGATGACGACGATGCGCTTGCCCTTGTTCTCCGGGCGCTTGGCCAACTGCACTGCGGCCCAGGTTGCTGCGCCGGAGGAGATGCCGACGAGGATGCCTTCCTCGCGGGCCATGCGGCGCGCTGTGGCGAACGCGTCGTCGTTGACCACCTGGATCACCTCGTCGACCACGCTTGCGTCGTAGTTCTTCGGGATGAAGCCGGCGCCGATGCCCTGGATGGGGTGGGGACCCTTTTGGCCACCGGAGAGCACCGGTGATGCGGCAGGCTCGACTGCAACGATCTTGATTGCGGCGTTCTTGTCCTTCAGCGCCTTCCCGAGCCCGGCGATGGTGCCGCCCGTGCCCACGCCACCGACCACGATGTCCACGGTTCCGTCGGTGTCGCGCCAGATCTCCTCGGCGGTCGTGGCGCGGTGGATAGCGGGGTTGGCCGGATTCTCGAACTGCTGCGGCATGAAGTACTTGGCGGGGTCGCTGTTTGCGATCTCGGCGGCCTTGGCGATCGCTCCACCCATGCCCTCCGGCCCGGGCGTCAGGATGAGTTCTGCGCCATAGGCGCGCAGGAGCATGCGGCGCTCCTTGCTCATCGTCTCGGGCATGGTGAGGATGATCTTGTAGCCGCGTGCAGCGGCCACCATGGCGAGCGCAATACCGGTGTTGCCACTCGTGGGCTCGACGATGGTCACGTCGGGGCCAAGCTTTCCGGCCTTCTCGGCGGCGTCGATCATCGCCACGCCGATGCGGTCTTTGACGCTCTTGGCGGGGTTGTAGAACTCGAGCTTCGCGAGCACCTCGCCCCCGGCGCCGTCGGTGACCCGGTTGATGCGCACGAGCGGGGTGTTCCCGACGAGTGCGGTGACGTTGTCAGCGATCTTGGCCATGGTTGCTCCTCTACGTGGGACCGGTTCGAAACCTTCCCCCATTAAACCGACAAACTTGGTCGGATTTCCAGTAGAAGTTTCACGGGACGGCCCGGGACAGAGCGGACTACCCGTGGTGACCCTGCTCGGCGCCGGCATGGCTGACGCTCTTGGGCAGGTAGCGAAGCACGAGGGCGGACGCAACAATCGCCACAAACCCGCCAATGGTCACCGCAAGGTGGAGTGCGTTGACGAATGCGTGCCGGGCGCCGTCCACCAGATCGGTTGCCTGAGTCCCAGAGAGTCGGTCGGCGACGTGGATCGAACCCTCGAGCGACGAGGTCGCCATCTTGCGGTCGGCTTCGCTCACTCCGGAAAGCATCGAGCCGACCTTCGAGGCAAAGTGCGACGCGGCGATGCTGCCCATCACTGCGACACCGAGCGCCGCGCCGAGCTCTCGGGTGGCGTCGTTCATGGCCGAACCCATGCCTGCGCGGCGTGGTGGCACACCGCTCATGATGGCTGCAGTGAGCGGGCCGACGGACAGCGCAACGCCGGTTGCCATGAGCATGAATGCGACGAGCGGCACGACATAGGGCGAATTCGCGTTCATCGTGCGCATCGTGAACATTGCTGCGGCGAGGATCGCGATACCCATGCCGACACAGCGGTTTGCTCCGATGCGTGCGGTGATCTTCGGTGTCTGGAAGCCCAAGATGAGCATCACCGGTGACATCGGCAGGAAACGGAGCGAGGCGCTGAGCGGGCTGAGGCCGAGGATCAGCTGGAAATACTGCGTCTGCAGGAAGAACGCTCCATACATCGCAGAGAACAGCAGGACCATCCCGACCGTCCCGGTTGTGAAGATCGGGATCCGGAAGAGCGCAACATCGAGCATTGGCTCCTTGACCCGGCGCTCCCAGACCACGAATGCCGTGAAGAGCACTGCGGCGATCCCGAACCACATCAGGGTGATGGGTTCGCCCCAGCCCTTCTCCGGCGCCTGGATGAGACCGAACACCAGGGCGACGATGGCCACGGTCGAGAGCACGAATCCGGGCGGATCGAGCTTTCCGTGGCTCGGGTCCTTTGACTTCGGAAGGAGCCTGCCGCCGCTGACCAGTGCGACCAGGATGATCGGCACGTTCACAAGGAACACCGACCCGTACCAGAAGTGGCCGAGCAGCCATCCGCTGAAGATCGGGCCGAGCGTGCCGCCGACGCCGCTGACGCTCGCCCACATGGCAATCGCCTTCTGACGCTCCTGGGGCGGGAAGATGTTGACGAGGATGGAGAGCGTCGAGGGCATCACGAATGCCGCGGCGAGACCCATGAGTCCCCGGCAGAGGATCAGTTGGATCATCGAGTGCGACTGCGAGGCGAGCACGCTGCCGGCAAGGAAGATGACGAGACCAATCTGGAGTGCACCCTTGCGGCCGAACCGGTCACCGATTGCGGCGGAGGTAAACAAGAGTCCGGCGAACACCAGCGAGTAGATCGCCACGACCCACTGCAACTGGGAGTTCGTGGCGTCGAGCTCGCGGGCAAGTGTGGGGATGACCACGTTCAGGCTGGTGTTGCCCACCACCACGATGAGCAGGCTGAGGCAGAGCGACCAGAGGGCGAACCAGCGCTTTTCGTACAACCCGGGCGATGTGTTCGTGTCCGCCGTGAGTGTCACCGGCAGCCTCCTCAAGTTCCTGAACCGCGGGAACCCTAGCAATTTGGTTGCTCAGGACAAGTATTTCTGAACGCTGGTGAGATCGTCGCGCTTGCCCCAGGAGTACGCCTGTCCTGCGGGATTCGGGTATTCCGACTGGGGATGAGGGCCGCGGCCGGGACCCTCAGCAACGCGTTTCGGCGGAGGCTGCTCTGAGCGGGCCCGATCGTCGGGTCTGTGAAGGGATCGGCCATGAAACTCTTACAAGGTGCGTCGTGGCGAAGGGGTCGGTATCCGCTTGCTGCAGCGCTGGCCCTTTTCGCAGGGTCAGCAGTTGTTGCCACCGTTGGCGTGTCCGCCTCCTCGGCATCGGGATGTGATGTCCATGTGGGGCCCTCGCAGAGCTACACGACCGTCCAGGCGGGGATCGATGCGGCCACGACTGGCCAGACCGTGTGCGTCGATGCCGGCACCTACAACGAGAAGATTCTCCTCTCGAAGGCGCTCACCCTGGTCGGACCGAATGCCGCCGTGTCTGCCCTACCCGCCTCGTCGTGGATACGGCAGCCGGAGGCCGTGCTTGACGGAACGGGACTCGGTGTCGTCGTCGGGGTGGATGTACGCGCCGACCACGTGACGGTCTCTGGTTTGGAGATCACGAACTGGGCAGGATCGGGCGTGAGCTCTGTGCGCGGGAGCGGAGACGGGAGCAGCGGAACCTTCTGGACGTTCCTCACCCTGAGCAACAACTACATCCATGATGTCGCAAGCACGTCGGGCAGCGGTGTCTACGTGTTTCGCTCCTACGGAGGAAACACGATCAGTGGAAATCTGATCGACGATCTCAACGGGCCATTCGCCGTTGACGGGAGCGGTATCTACGACTATTACGACTCGGAGTCCTCCGGTCAGAACGTCATCTCAGGGAACCTCATTCATGACGTCAGCTACGCAGGGATCCTGACGAACGGGTATCAGGGCACCGTCTCGGGCAACGTGATCGATCACGTCCCGCAACAGGGTCTCCAGATCACCGGCAACGTCGGGCCGCTCGAGGTGACCGGCAACACCATCACGGACGCGAACTACAACGCGCCGAATGATCTCGTCGGGCAGGCCGATAAGGGAGCGATCCGCATCAAGGCTCCAACCACCTGGAACGGAGTGGTGGACATCTCCAACAACCGGATCTCCGGAAACTACAACGGAATCGTTGCCACGAGCGGGACGACCGGACTCGACGTCGAGGTCACGATCGAGAACAACCGACTTTCGGGAAACACGCACAGCGACCTGCTGAACCTCAGTGTTGCAAGTACCCCAACCGCTGCGAGTAACTGGTGGGGGCAGTCGTCTGGGCCGGGTGCACAGGTCATCGGTTCCGTCTCCGTCGCACCATGGATTGCGACGTACGTGGACGATCCGGCAAAGTCGGGTGAGCCGGGCTTCTGGCCGACACAGTCCACGTACCGCGCAACCGCGTCGTTGACTACCGTTGTGGGTGCGAACGAACTGACGGTCGATGTCCCGAGCCTCGGCTCGCCGGTGCTCCAGTTCGACGCCGCCGGCGCTGGCCAAGAGGTCACTGCAACCGTCACCACGACATCGAACCCGGAGTCGCTCGACCCGGCTGCCACCCCGTTCCAGGTGTCGGGCAGTGTTCTCTTCATCGACATCGAGGTGACCGGCGCCTCCGGACCGTTCACCGTCTGTGTCGATGCGGTGACGCCCCAGCGACTCTGGCACTACAGCGCCGGCGTTTGGGTCGACATCACGGACGAGCCTGTGGGCTATCCCGCGCTCTGTGGCACCACAGACAGCCTGTCGCCGTTCGCCATAGCGTCCGAGAAGACGTCGACGAGCACAGCCCTCGACTCCGATCTCAGCCCAGCGCCGGCCGGTGACGAGGTGACGCTCGGCGTCTCGGTGTCGCCGGTTGGCGCAACGGGGACGGTGTCGATTCTCGATGGGTCGACGGAGATCGGTACCTGCGTGCTGAGCGCCGGTGCCTGTTCATTCGCGACGAGCACTCTGTCGGTGGGCAGTCACTCGTTGACCGCTGTGTACCCCGGAGACGATGACTACGCCACCAGTACCTCCGGCATCGTCACTCAAGTGGTCGAAACGTCGAGTGAACTGACGCTCGATGCCACCACCCCGGACCCCTCGGTGGCGGGCACCCCAGTGCTGGTGAGTTGGACGCTCACCACGAGTTCAGGAACGCCGACGGGAACCGTGACGGTGACCTCGGACCTCGAGGCGACGTCGTGCACGGCTGCACTATCGATCGGCTACTGCAGTGTGTCGCTCACCCACGCCGGAGATCACCTTGTCACGGCGACGTACAGCGGTGATCTCGTCTTCCCCCCGGCATCGGCCAGCAACCCGCACCCCGTCATTGCTGCTGCGGTGAGGTCACTGCGGGTGGATCCTCCCAACGGTTCCACCCAGGCCGGCGAGCAGCGTGAGTTCACCGCGACGGCCGTCGACCGCTACGGCAACGAGGTCGGCGATTGGACCTCCGTGGCTGCGTTCAAGATCACCAACGGTGTCTGCGCAGACAGCACCTGTGTCTCCACGCATGCGGGAGCACAGACAGTGACGGCGACGGTTGGCGCGATGAAGGGAACAACACGACTGACGGTGACCGCTGCTGCACCCGCAGGCCTTCAGTTCGTGAAGCAGCCGAGCAACGTGCGTGTCAACCGGGCGATGACTCCGTCGGTCGTGGTCGCAGTGATCGACCAGTGGGGGAATCGGGTGGGCAACAGCACCGCTGCCGTGGTGCTCCACCTCGGCTCGAACTCAACCGGTGCGTCGTTGACGGGTACGTTGACAATCAATGCAGTGGCCGGTCTTGCCACCTTCAGCGATCTGCGCTTGAACAAGGTCGGCCGCAACTACAGCCTGACTGCGCACAGCGCCGGTCTCTTCGGAGTGAACAGCAAGCCGTTCAACGTGAGCAGTTAACCGACGGCTCAGAGGGAGAATGCGCCGGGTGGAAGCCCGGCCATCTCCCCGCCGTCGGCGATGAACTCGGCACCAGTGGAGAAACTCGACTCGTCGCTCGCGAGGAACACGACCAGGTTGGCCAGCTCGTCGGCTCGCCCGGCGCGGTGCATGGCGACGTGTTTCTGCGCTGCGGGAAGCCCCTCGGTCATTGGTGTGGCGACGAGTCCCGGGTGCACCGAGTTGCAGCGGATGCCGTACTGGGCGAGGTCGAGCGCAACCGACTTCGAGAGTCCGCGAACGCCAAACTTCGAAGCGTTGTATCCAGGCAGAGCGGAATACCCCTGCAGCCCAGCGGTCGACGAGATGTTGATGATGGATCCGGGACCGGACTGCTTCATCGCATCGACGGCGGCCCAGATGCCGTTGAAGACACCAGTGAGGTTCACGGCAATGACGGTGTCCCACTGTTCGGGCGTGTACACGTCGATGGGGGCGAAGTTCACGATGCCCGCATTGTTGACGAGCACGTTGAGGCCACCGAACGCAGAGACAGTGGCAGCGACCGCAGCCTTCCAGTCGTCCCTATTGGTGACGTCGAGGTGTACGTAACGCACGGCGCTGCCGAGTTCGGCAGCGAGGGCGTTGCCTTGCTCGTCGAGCACGTCGGCGATCACGACCTTGGCCCCCTCTGCGATCATGGCCCGGGCGAATGCGGCTCCCATGCCACGCGCACCTCCGGAGACGAGTGCAATCTTGCCGTTGAGTCGGGATCCCGAGGCGTTGGTTGTCATGGGCCAACAGTACGACGCTCGAGTGCGTTGCGGTAGGGGTGCGATACTCGACAGGTGTCGCACTCCAGCCACCCACTCGACAACCCGGTGTGGGACGCGCTCACACACGCCCAGTCCGGCGTTGCCCTCGGGGCAGGCTCCGCACGGCGATACCGCAGCGATATCTCGGTGTTCTGCGGCATGGCAGACAGCAGCGACGAGGCGTGGAGCGACCTCGCCGAACTCGGGGGCGAGGAGAGGGCGGTCGTGCTCTTCCGTCCCGGCCCCATTGAGGAGCCGACCGATTGGGAACGGCTGTACAGCGGCTCCGGTATCCAGATGGTGCTCGACAGCGAGCCGCGTTCGGTGCCAGTCCTTCCACCTATCGACCCGGCGACGGGCGTGGTGGTCACCATGCGTCCGCTCGGTGAGACCGACATCGAGCAGATGATCGCGCTTGTGGCGCGGACCGAACCCGGACCGTTCCTGCAGCGCACCATCGAACTTGGTGGATATGTGGGCATTTTCCACGCCGATGCGCTGGTTGCCATGGCTGGTCAGCGAATCCGCCCGACTGGTCACTGCGAGATCAGCGCCGTGTGCACCGACCTCAGCGCCCGACGTCGGGGCTACGCCTCGGTGGTGACTGCGGCGGTGGCCGACGGTATCCGTAGGCGGGGCGAGGTTCCCTTTCTCAACGTGCGTACTGACAACTCCGCTGCGATCCCTGTCTACGAACGTCTCGGCTTTCTCCAGCGCACGATCACCCAATTCGCAGTGCTCCGACCGCCGTCGGGATAACTGCGCCTGCCGGGGTCGGGCGGGCCACTGGAGGTGAGGGGGATGGCCGCCGGGGGCCCGGGCTGTCAGAATGGACACAGCTCGAGACAGGGGGACACTTCATGAGCAACTGGAACTTCGCGGACGTCTACGAGGCCGTCGCTGCCAAGGTGCCGAATCGTCTGGCGCAGGTCCAAGGCGATCGTGCCTACACGTGGGCTCAGTTCGATGCCCGGGCAAATGCGCTGGCAGCAGACATGATTGCGGTGGGTCTCACCCACCAGAGCAAGGTTGCCGCCTACCTCTACAACGGCCCCGAGTACCTCGAGACGTACATTGCGGCGTTCAAGGGTGGATTCGCCCCCGTGAACACGAACTACCGCTACGGCCACGACGAGATCGTCTATCTGTTCGACAACGCCGATGCCGAGGCCGTGGTGTACCACGCAACGTTCAACGAACTCGTCGACCGTGTTCGTACCCAGTTGCCAAAGGTGAAGCGCTGGTACTGCGTGCGCGACGGACACGGCGACGTTCCCTCCTGGGCCGTCGACTACGAGTCCGTGGTGTCGCCCGGTATCGCTCAATCGGTGCGGGGTCCGTGGGGCCGCAGTGCAGATGACCTCTTGCTCCTGTACACGGGTGGGACCACCGGGATGCCCAAGGGCGTCATGTGGCGTCAGGACGACCTGTTCAACGTCCTCGGTTCGGGCGGCAACCCGGTGCTCGGCTACCAGCCGGTCGCGAACATGGACGAGCTCGTCAACCGTATGGGTGCCGACTGGCCGCCGTTCGTGCTGCTCTCAGCCTGCCCGCTCATGCACGGAACCGGTCAGTTCTCGAGCCTGATCGCTCACATCCTCGGCGGCACCGTGGTCACACTGCCCTCGCGGTCGTTCGATGTTGCCGAACTCTTCGGCGAGGTGCAGCGCAACAAGGTGAACTCCATCATCATCGTTGGTCAGGCATTCGCCGGGCCGATGCTCGAGCACCTCGACGAGCGTCCCGGGCAGTACGACCTGTCGAGCGTGCGCATGATGACCTCGTCAGGCGTGATGTGGGCACAGGACAACAAGGAAGGTCTGCTGCGTCACATCCCACAGGCAGCGCTGTTTGACTCGTTCGGCTCCTCCGAGGCGGTCGGCATGGGTGCGTCGGTGTCCACAAAGGACGGCACGAGCCAGACCGCGCGCTTCATGCTCGGGCCGTCCTGTGGCGTGTTCACCGAGGACGGTCGGCGAGTGGTGCCGGGCTCGGGCGAACGCGGACTCGTGGCCGTCGGCGGCTTCATCCCGGTGGGCTACTACAAGGACGAGGTGAAGAGTGCCGCCACCTTCAAGATCATCGAGGGTCAGCGGTGGAGCATGCCCGGCGACTGGGCAGAGGTGAACGAGGACGGCACGCTCAACCTCCTCGGTCGTGGCTCGGTGTGCATCAACACCGGCGGTGAGAAGGTCTTTCCCGAGGAGGTCGAGGAGGCGCTCAAGCGCCACGGCAAGGTGCGCGATGCGGTGGCCGTCGGTATCCCCAACACTCGCTTTGGCGAGACGATCTGCGCAGTGGTTGAGGCGGTGCCCGGCGAGACCCCCACGCTTGACGAATTGTCGGCATACGTGAAGGACCACCTCGCTGCGTACAAGGCGCCGCGCGACCTCGTACTTGTCGACACCATCGGTCGTGCACCCAATGGCAAGGTGGACTACAAGCGACTCAAGGGTGTTGCCTTCGAGCGTCTCGGCGTGAAGTCCTAGGCCGGCAACGGTTCGACCAGACCGCCGTACAGGGCGTTGATCCGTCGCCAGGCGGCGCGGAGACACGCGAGCACATCACGGGGGAGTGACGTGTCGGCGAGATGGTCCGCCACCTTCATGATGTAGTACTTCCGGTGGTGCACCCAGGTTGGTGTGACGACTGGCTGTGCTGCCG
>CANIBN010000048.1 GCA_947465505.1 Acidimicrobiales bacterium
CAGGATGCGGTCGCGTTGTTCGTGGGGGAGGTGTGGTGAGGCGAGGAGTTGGTCGCAGAGGTCGACGGACTCGTCGTGGAACCCGAGGCGGTAGGCCATCATCGAGCGAAGGTCCGTGATCCTCCACCGATACACATCCGCCGGCACGAAGAGGATGTCGTGCTCGGGGAACCGTTGCGCTGCTGCCCGGCAGATCACCTTGTAGGCCTCGGCATAACGCTTGTGCTCCTGGTGGAACCGGGCGAGGTGATACAGGGCCTCGACGCGCTCCGGCCGGAACTCCCAGGCCTTGGTGTAGGCCTGCACGATGTCGGCCGGGTCCCGCTGGAGGCGTTCGTAGCAACGGGCCAGTTCCACGAGGGCGACGAAGGTCTCCTCGGCCCAGCCCTGCACGGTGCCTCGCCGGGCGTACCACTGCGCTGCCTGCTCGATCTGGCCGGCATCTCGGTAGCTCTGGCCCAGGTAGAAGGCGGTACGCGGATCGGGATCCCGGTCCCAGTCGGCGAGGAGCAGTTCGATGTCGCGCTCGAACTTCTTCGGGTCCTTGCCGCGTGTTCCGAGCGAGCGGAACACGAGGTGATAGTCGCCCTCGAGTCGACTCGTTACTGATCCCTCGTCGAGGCACACGGCGTACTCGTGCACGACGCCGCGGTACTCCCATCGTCGGTTGAGGCGGAAGAATGCTGCGCGCCAGTACACGTGGTGCGGGCCGAACCGGACCGTGTGGCAGTCGGCTGTCAGGCGGTCGATCGGCAGGGTGCCCTCGATGAGATCGTCTGCGTCGAGCATGAACGCATAGTCGGCGCGTCCCCGGCTGAGCTCCAGTGCCTCAGTCCTGTTCGGTCCGAAGCCTTGCCATACACGGTGGTGCAGTTCGCCCGGCACACCGTGTTCCTCGAAGAAGCGCCGTATTACCTCTGCGGTGCTGTCGACCGAGCCGGTGTCCACGATCGACCAGGTGTCGATGAAGGGCAGCGCGCAGGTGAGTGTCTCGGTGACGAAGTCCGCAGCATCACGCACGATCATCGTGAGGCAAACGGTGGGCCTGACCTGCGCTACTTCGGTTGATTCCACCACAGTTGCAGACTATTGCGAATCGATTTGGCTGGACACACCGACCTGAGCCTGCCGCCCGGCCTCGAGCAGTTGGGCGAGCGACGGTGCGAACTGGAGCTCATTCAGGATCCGCCACTTGGCGTCCCGGATCGCCGGCAGTCGCCTGGAACGTTCATCTGTCACGATCGACGTGCGGATGACCTCGGATGCCTTCTCCGGATCGTCTGAAGGGACCGAGATCACTGCCCCGTCCCCGATCAACGCGGTGAAGCGGTCCGGAAACGGCGTGAAGACGAGGCATTCTGAGACAAGGGCATCGAGTACGAGCGACGTCAGAGGGCCGGTGGTGCCCAGTACCACGGCGTATTCGTACGGGAACAAGCCATCACGGTGGTCATGTTCTGGAAGCACCACACCGGGTTCGTCGGAGTCTCGAGTCACGTACGGGTCGACATCCGCCCCAGACAGAGCGAGTGCCGCTCGAATCGCCAACGCTGCTCCCTGCTCGGCAGCGGAGCAGCGCCCCTGCACCACTGAGAGCGAGCGTTCCTTGCGGATGCGGTCGACAACCAGCTCGTCATACGTCGCGTCGAGGTTCCAGAGGAGCAGGGTGCTCATCACGGATGGATCCACGATGAGCGAGCGCTCCGATGCAATCAGGTGGGCCTCATCCGGGTCTCCGAGGTGCAGTCGGGTCTCCGCAGTGGCCTCCTCGGCATCGACCGACAGCACGCGGACACCGCGCCACGACCCGCTGTGGGGAAACTGTCGGGTGAGCCGACCAGTGAGGGTCTCCGCTGACTCGCCGGCGAGCCCCACCCGCATAGGGGAGTCATCGAAGGAGGCGAACTGCGTCACGCCATTGAGCGCGTAGGCATTAGCGGGTCGCTTATCCACCGGATCGCGATGTGTGGGTCCGCTCGTCAGGTCGGTGATCGTGTCGAGGAACGCTGTGTTCCACCCCAGGCGCCGGGCCCGTTCTGAAAAGTCCTTCTCGAAGTTCGCGGCGCCTGGGTTGAAGGCACCAACAGAGCGAACGGCATCTGTGCGGATCACGGAGGGATTCAGCGAGAAGCCCGGCCAATAGGCAGCGGTTCGCCCACCGGGATGGTCGTCGAGGAGCTTGCGGAACGCTGCACTTCCACGCGGAAGGTACACGTGCTCTCGATACGGGAAGCCGGACTCCGTGCGCCTGAGGACTCCACCGACGACGTTGGGCTCGGCTGTCACCATCCAGTTCCGGTTGAGGACGGTTTGGATGAGTGTGGGGTTGCTGTCGAGAACGTGGGTGGCTTGTTGGAGGAAGTGTCCGATGGTGATGAAGTCCCAGTCGTCTTCGAGGTGGAGCCAGTAGGGGGTGGTGACTTCTTGGAGGAGGCGGTTCATGCTGTGGGCGTGTCCGCGTTGTGAGGGTGGTTTGGTGATGTATTCGATGAAGGGGTAGCGGTTGCGCATTGCCTGGAGGTCTTCGGGTGTGGAGCCGTCGTCGATGCAGATCCAGCGGTCGATGTCGAGGCGGTCGAGGCAGCAGTGGAGGAACGAGTCGATGGTTCGTTCGAAGAGTTCTCGGCGTTTGCAGGTGGTGATGGTGAGGGTGATGCGGGGTTCGTGTTGGGGGTTGTTGAGGTGTCGGGTGATCTGTTCGACGAGTTGGGGGCGGTGTGGGTGTCGTTGTTCGCGGACGTGTTCGAGGGAGAACCGGCGGTTGGACAGGATGCGGTCGCGTTGTTCGTGGGGGAGGTGTGGTGAGGCGAGGAGTTGGTCGCAGAGGTCGACGGACTCGTCGTGGAACCCGAGGCGGTAGGCCATCATCGAGCGAAGGTCCGTGATCCTCCACCGATACACATCCACCGGCACCCCGTGACGCTCGGCGTCGTGCACCGGCACGGCCGCCGCCCGGCAGATCACCTTGTAGGCACCCTGGTAGTGGCTCTTCTCGGAGAGGAGGCGTGCCAACTCGTACAGCACGTCGATACGGCTCGGTTCGACGAGCCACGCCTCGACGAACGCGTCAACGACGTGGTCCAGCGGCGCGCCCGAATCACGCGCTGCGCGGGCAGCATCGCGAGCAGCGGCCTGACGGCTATCCAACGCGGCGAGCGCCCTCGGGCAGTTCGTTCAGCAGCGCCTCGCTCACCCAGCAGCGGGTGAGGTGCAGGGTGGACTCGATGCGCACGACACGCTTGGGCTGGTCGATACCGCGGCCGCACATCGAAAGCGCTGCCTTGAGGCACGCCTCGCCATCGGGCAACACCATCGGCAGGCGACTGCGGCGCACACCGGACGGTCCGGCCGTGAAGCAGTTGATGTAGGTCTTCTCCCAGTCGATCTGGTTCGCAAGCGAGGCGGGGATGAAGTCGGCGAGGCCGATGCCGAGGAGGTTGCCGCCGCTCACCGGTGTGATGTCGAGCAGCACGATGGTGGCGATGGTGGGATTGCTGTTCTCCGCAAGACCGTGCACCCAGAAGCGACCGGTGACGTTCGGGTCCATACCGGTGCCGGAGATGTCCTTGCCGGCCTTGTCCACCACGAGCACGTCGATCTCGCGGAACGGGAGCGGTGGGATGAGTGACTTGGCGAACTCGGTGATCTCGCGCTCCTTCGCCCCACCGACGTCGTTCGCATCGAGTCCCTCGATACGCACAATGTCTCCGGCGGCAGACTCGATGGAGGCGACACCGCCGAGCAGTCGGCCAGTGGCGCGCAGGGCTGCAATGCCGTCGAGGATGCGGTCCCGCATCTCGATCGGGCCACAGGAATGGATCTGTGCAGCACCGGGTTGTTTGCCGAAGCCCACCACGGCCATCTTGGTGCAGCCGCTCTCGATCGGCCCCCGGAAGCAGGTGTGCGGTTTCACACGATTGACGGGGAGGATGCGGTCTGCAGACGCTGCGTGCTTGTCCAGATACAGCGGCATGCCACTGGCGGTGCGGGCAACCTCGACGGTGTCCATGGTGGCGCGAATCTCCGCACCCATGGCCTCCTCGGTCATGCCGAGCGACTCCAGCATGTAGCGCTGGCCGTCGGCCGTAGCGCCGCCGTGGCTTCCCATGGCAGGGACGACGAACGGCTCGGCGCCGAGTTCGCGCAGGCCGAGGATCGTGCCGCGCATCAGGCCTACTCGGTCGGTGAGCCCACGGCTCCCGCCGCCAACGGCAACGGTCATGCCCTTGGTGACGCTGGAGGCCAGTGAGGACAGCACGGCCTGTCGCGCTGCCTCGCAGGCGTCAGCAATCGGCTCCGGTTCGATGACCGGAAGCTCGACCTCGACGAGCCGCGGCACCTGCAGCGCGGGGTTGAACGGAAGGTCGATACCACGGGACAACTGCTCCCACGGGCTGTGCTGACTTGCCATGCCGATATGTTCGCACGCCCCCCTCTTGTTCTCGGTCCCGAACGTGCTCAAAACATGCATGTTGGGGACCGAGAACGAATAAGCCGATGTGTTCTCGGTCCCGAAAATGCTCGAAACGTGCATGTTGGGGACCGAGAACGGCGGGGTCGGAGTACGGTCAACGGAGTGAACAAGACGTTGCTCCCCGACCCCACGGCGGCGGTATCGGCACGTGGATTGGTGAAGCAGTACGGGGACTTTCGGGCTGTTGACGGCATCGACCTCGACGTCCGCCCGGGAGAGACCTTCGGGTTCCTCGGCCCGAACGGCGCCGGAAAGTCCACCACCATCAAGATGCTCTGCACACTGCTGGAGCCGACTGGTGGTCACGCCGTGGTGGCCGGTTACGACGTGGTGAGCCAGCGGGGTTCGGTGCGTCAGAACATCGGTCTCGTCTTCCAGGACCCAACGCTCGACGGCTACCTCTCCGCCGCCCAGAACCTCAAGTTCCACGCAGAGCTCTATGGCGTGCCCAAATCCGTCGTGAACACGCGCATGCAGCAGGTCATGGAGATGGTCGGTCTCTGGGAGCGCAAGGACGCACGGGTCGACACCTTCTCGGGCGGCATGAAGCGACGACTCGAGATCGCTCGCGGTCTCCTGCACTCACCGCGGGTGCTGTTCCTCGACGAGCCAACGGTCGGACTCGACCCACAGACCCGGTCGTCGATCTGGGGATATATCGAGGAACTGAAGCAGCGAGAAGACATCACGATCTTCCTCACGACCCACTACATGGACGAGGCCGAGCACTGCGACCGCATCGCGATCATGGATCAGGGGCGCATCGTCGTGCTCGACACCCCTGCCGCCCTGAAGGCGAGTGTCGGCAAGGACCGGGTGCAGATCGGCACACGCAACGACGCAGCGGCGATCGCACTGCTCAAGGAGCGCTTCGATCTCGATGCCGAGGTGAACGATGGCCATGTGCAGTTCTCGGTGGCCGACGGCGAGGAGTTCGTGCCGAACCTGTTCAACAACATCGACCTGGGTATTCGTTCGGTGAGCGTGTCACGTCCCTCGCTCGACGACGTCTTCATGGCCTACACCGGCCGGACGATCCGTGATGCCGAGCAATCGGCTACGGACAAACTGCGCTCCAGCCCACTGCTGGCTGCCGGAAGGAGGAGGTGAGCACCTCATGAGCATTGTTCCCGTCTCTGTTGTCGACGACAGTCGTTCGCACGACCTTCGTGGCGTGAAGGTGGTGTGGCAGCGAGAGCTCATCCGGTTCGGTCAGGACCGCATGCGTATCGTCACCTCGCTCGTGCAGCCGGTGCTCTACCTCTTCGTGCTCGGTACCGGCCTGTCCACGCTCACCAAGGGAAGCGTGGAGGGACTGAGCTATCGCAAGATCATCTTCCCCGGTGTCCTTGCAATGAGCACGATGTTCACCGCCATGTTCTCGAGCATCAGCATCGTGTGGGATCGCGAGTTCGGTTTCCTGCGGGAAATGTTGGTGGCACCGGTGAGGCGCGGTGCGCTGGTGACCGGCAAGGCACTCGGTGGTGCCACCACCGCAACCATCCAGGGCTGCATCGTGCTGGCGATGGCCGGAGCGGTGGGGATCCCCTACAACCCGGTGCTCATCCTCGTGCTGCTCGGCGAGATGCTCCTGCTGTCGTTCACCATGACCGCAGTGGGCATGGTGATGGCGGTGCGGGTGAAGCAGATCCAGTCGGTGATGGGTCTCATGCAGATGATCACGATGCCGCTGCTGTTCCTCTCGGGGGCGCTGTTCCCACTCGGCGGCCTGCCCACGTGGCTGCGGGTGGTCACGCGACTCAATCCACTCACGTATGTCGTGAACCCCATGCGGCACATCGTGTTCGATCACCTCAACATGTCGGCCGAACTGCGCAACAAGATCACCCCGCCGATCACGTGGTGGGGTTGGCACGTGCCGGTTGGCCTGCAGGTGCTGGTGGTGGCGGTGATGGGTCTGTTGGCCCTCGCCTTTGCGACGCAACAGTTCAACAAGGCCGAATAGCCAACAGCTCTTCCCTTGTCGGACGAAATGAAGAGCCGGTACGTGCTGGGTGTCAAACCGTTAGAGTCCCGGTGACCGTGGGGCGGGTGCTTCACAGAAGTCGACACGTGTCAGGGGCTATCACCATGAAAACGCAAGGTCGAGCAAGGCGGCTGGTTGCCGCTGCTGTTGCAATAGTGTTCGCATCAACTCCGCTGCTGGCCGAGCCGGCCTCTGCCGCGGAGGGCTGGCACCAGCGCGGCCCGACGATCTCCGGTGCCGCAATTGGTGACGAATTTGGTGCTGCACTGTCGTCAAGCCGATCCGGCAATGTCGTGGCGGCCGGTGCACCTCGAACGGATGGTACCGGTTCGGTATTGGTTCGTCGGTTGATCGACGGGACGTGGGATGAACTCGGTCAGACGCTCGTCGGCGCAGCCGCAGACGATGAATTTGGGAGGTCGGTGTCGCTGAATGCGGCCGGGAACGTTCTCGCAGTTGGGTCACGTACGGCGAGTGCTATCGGAAACGTCAAACTGTACAAGTTGAAGCGTGGTGTATGGGTGCAACTCGGTTCAACCTTGACTGGTGGAGCTCCCAGTGACGAGTTCGGCAATTCGGTGGCCCTCAATGCTTCGGGAAACATCGTCGCTATCGCTTCTTACGGGGCAAACAGCGGTGCCGGAAATGTCAAGCTGTACAAGTTGAAGCGTGGTGTATGGGTGCAGCTCGGCACCACGCTGTCCGGAGCCTCCGCTGGCGACCTGTTCGGCTACTCGGTTGCATTGAACGCGGCGGGAACCGTTGTGACAGTCGGAGCAATTGGGTCAGGGAGCAATGCTGGTGCGGTGTCGGTGTACAAGTTCTCGCGGGGTGCGTGGCAACAACTGGGCGCCACGCTCACTGGAGCGAGTGCAAGTCAGTGGTTTGGCTACTCGGTGTCGTCCAGCGCCTCAGGGACGACGGTCACTGTCGGTGCGGTGCTCGCCTCCAGCGTGCTCGTCTACCGCTACTCCAAGGGGTCTTGGCAACAGGTGGGGTCAACCCTGAACGACGTCGGTGGGTACTCAGTGAGTTCCAACGCTTCGGGGAACCAGATTGTGGTCGGAGACCCGGCCTACAACGCCGTGGCGGGGGCGGTTCGTGTCTTTCGCAATTCCGGTGGGACGTGGTCGCAGGTCGGCTCGACAGTTCAAGGTTCCCTCGCTGGCAACAACGTTGGCCTCTCCGTCTCAGGGAACTCATCGGGCTCAGTCATTACGATTGGCGCACCCGGCTCGAACTCCAGCAACATCGGCTACGTGCAGCAGTACCGATACAACAGCTAGCGCTGGTCCTAAGACAGGCCCTTCTCCCGTGTTCTCGGTCCCGAACGTGATCAAAACGTGCATGTTTGGGACCGAGAACGGTGGGGGTGGGATGGGCGGCGGCGTGAGCGCGCCACCTACGATCGGTAACCATGGGAATCGCAGTGGTCACGGGGGCTGGGCGCGGCATCGGTGCCGCCATCGCCCGACGACTTGAGGCAGACGGACACGTGGTGCACCGGCTCGACCAGAACCCCGGGCCGGGCGTCACGGTATGCAACATCACCGATGAAGCGGCGGTCATCCGCGTTGCCGAGCAGATCGCTGCGGACGGCCCCGTCGAGATCCTCGTGAACAACGCAGGCCACTGGCGCTTCGGTGCGCTCGAGGACGTGTCGTCGGAGGATTTCCGTGCGGTGCTCGACGTGAACGTGCTCGGCACCTTCCACTGCACCAAGGCGTTCGGCAAGTCGATGCTCGCTGCCGGCACGGGCAGCATCGTGAACATCGTGAGCATCGCCGCCTACCGCGGAAACCCGTCGGTAGGTGCCTACTCGTCGTCGAAGGCGGGAGTCGTGGCACTCACCGAGGTGACTGCACTGGAGTGGGGTCCCCGGGGGATCCGCTGCAACGCGGTCGGGCCCGGTCTCGTACCAACCGAGGGAACGGGCAATGTGTACGACGACCCGCGCGTTCGTGAGGTGCGCGCCGGCGCGGTGCCGTTGCGCCGTCTCGGTACGCCGGACGACATCGCCGAAGTGGTTGCATTCTTCGCCTCCGACAAGGCCTCGTACGTGAACGGCCAGACCGTCTACGTAGACGGTGGTATCTCGAAGGCACTGATGTCGATGCTCCCCCGGCCCTACGACGTACCCGGCCCGCACGCGAAGTGAGCACTCCGTTGAGCAACCAGCACGCAGATTCGTCGTCGGTATCCAGTGTCCTCGGCGGTGCCGTGATCGGGCGCACTCGCGAGGCCGACGTGGTGCTTGCAGCGCTCGCCACCCGTCGTCACGTACTGCTCGAGGGCCCGCCCGGTACGGGAAAGTCCACCCTTCTTCGCGCCGTTGCAGAGGAGCTAGCGCGACCGCTGTTCCTCGTCGAGGGCAATGCCGAGCTCACGCCAGCCCGACTGCTCGGTGCGTTCGACCCGGCGCAGGTGCTCAACAGTGGCTATACGGCAGACGCCTTCGTCGACGGACCGCTGCTGTCCGCAATGCGGTCAGGCGGCCTGCTGTACGTGGAGGAGATCAACCGCGTCCCCGAGGAGACGCTCAACGTGCTCATCACGGCGATGAGCGAGCGCGAGGCGAACGTATCCCGCCTCGGCCGCGTGGTAGCCGTACCCGGTTTCACCGTTGTGGCGGCCATGAACCCCTTTGATGCGGTCGGTACTGCTCGCATCTCTGGCGCTGTGTACGACCGCACGTGCCGGGTGACCATGGGCTATCAGTCCGCTGCTGAAGAGGTAGCCATCGCTGCGCGTGCTGTGGCGTCGGTGTTCGTGGAGCTCGGCGGGGCCGGTGTAGACGCAGCGACGTCGATGGACGAGAGCGACACCGCACGCCTCACAAAGGTGGTCGAGATGGTGCGTGCTACGCGCTCGCACCCCGACATCCGCCAGGGCGCATCGGTGCGTGCGGCCATCGATCTCGAGGTGCTGTGCCGTCAGTTGGCGATGCAGCGTGTCGATGCCGAGGGGGCTGCGATCTCCCGCAACGACGCAGATGTCACGCGCGATGCAGCGCTAGCCGCGCTGTCCGGTCGCATCCGGCTCTTCGAGGGATCCGGACGCAGTGCCGATGACGTCGTGAGCGAGCTGTGGCGGCGCTACTTCGGCGCAGCGACAACGACGACCCCTCCGGCGGCATCCGGGGGAAAAGACGTGGCCCGGTAGAGGGCACGCCGGGTACCGGGCCCGGGATGGTGAAAGAGGGACCGGCAGCGCGCCGCGAACTCGACAAATCCAAGCAGCGTGCGAGCGACCGCTCGTTCGTCGAGCGAGTGGATCCCACGTTCCGAGACCTGTCCCCCGAGCGCGGGATGCTCGACGACGAAGCAGCCGCGGCAGCACTGCGTGACGACCTCGATAAGGGTCTCGCCAGACTCGCCACCGCGGCAAACACGTCTGATGAGGCGCTCCGCCGGCTCGCCAAGCGACTCGCTGGTCGCGTGATCGTCCACCTCGGCCAGGGCGGTGGCGAGAAGAAGCGTGGAGTCGGTCACCTGTCGTCGGGCACGTTGCAACAGGGCGACGAACTCGATCTGGACGCAAGCCTCCCGGCGATCGCCGAGGCCCGCAGCCTCGGCCAGAACGTGGACGCCGACTCGCTTCGCGGCCGCCACTGGGTGCGGGAGGAACACGCGCTCACGCTGCTCATCGACCGGAGTGGTTCGATGGGTGGCGAGAGGCTCGTGACCGCTGCGCTCGCTGCAGCGATCGTGGCCTGCCGGGCACCGGGCGACTACAGCGTCATCGCGTTCGCCGGTGACTGCGTGGTGGTGAAGTCGCAGGACTCCGACCGGCCGACGGACTCGGTGATTGACGACCTGCTGTCCCTGCACGGCTACGGCACCACGGACCTTGCGCGGGCGCTGAACGCCGGGCACCAGCAGCTCAGCCGATCACGGTCTCGCCGCAAGGTGGGGATCCTGCTCTCCGACGGCATGTCGACCGCCGGCGCGGATCCACTGCGCCTCGCTCGCGAGTTCGAGACCCTGCACGTCATTGCGCCGCCGGGTGATACACCGCAGGCGGCGGCGCTGGCACGAGCAGGCGGCGGGAGATTCGCCCAGGTGTCCCGGGCGAGCGAACTGCCGGACGTGTTGCTGCGGGTGCTCGGCTAGCGAACTCCCGCAGCGAACCGACCTATCGGGACATCTGCCCGCAGTCCACCGGCAGGATGGTGCCGGTGATCATGTCTGCGTTCGACGAAGCGAGGAACAGCACTGCATCGGTGATGTTCTGCATCTCGCAGCGCCACTTCTCGCCGGCCATGTTGCCGCCTGCAGAGAACGTCTCGAATGCGTCCTCGGGGGCCATGCCCATCTCCTTGGAGAGACCGAGCACCATGCCGGAGCCCTGACCCTCACCGGGACGGATGGTTGCCGGGCAGATGGCGTTGACGTTGATGTTGAACTCGGAGAGCTCGGTGGCCCACGAGGTGGTGAGACCGTTCACGGCGTGCTTCGCAGCGACGTAGTGCGAGAGCATGGCGTGTCCCGAGCCGGTGACTGCCGAGGAGATGTTGATGATCTTGCCCTCGCGGCGGCCGATCATGTTGTCGACCGCGTACTTGGTGACGAACATCGTTCCCTTCACGCAGGTGTCGATGACGGCGTGCAGCGTGGTGGAGCGCATCTGGTGGATGAAGTCGAGCGCTGCAACGCCGGCGTTGTTCACCACGACGTTGATGACGCCGTCGAATGCGTCGAGCGCCTTGCCCACGGCGGCCTTCACCTCGTCCTCGTTACGGATGTCGCAGGGGAGGGCGATGCCGCGCTGGCCGCGGTCCTCGATGGCCTTCACCGCTGCGCTCATCATGTCCGGGTTCGCGAGGTCGTAGATGTCGGTGATGGGCGTGGTGATGTCGAGGATGGCGACGTCGCACCCTGCCTCGGCAAATGCCTTGGCATGGTTGAAGCCCTGACCCTTTGCGCCACCGGTCACCAGGACCTTCTTGCCTGCCAACCCACGAAGTTCGATTCCCACGATGATTCTCTTTCTGTCTGAGCGTGATCCGCTTGGACTGAACGGCTGCCCCCGAGACGGCAGCAGCGTCGTCAGCCCAGTAACGACGCAAGGTAGCACTAGCGTGCGGACGTGACCACGAGCGAGCACATCTGGACGCGCATGCTTGCCGCCATCGAGGCACGTGACGTTCCCGGCCTGGTGGCGTGCTTTGCGGAGAACGGGGTCTGGCAGAACGTGCCGCACGAACCGTGGGTTGGCCATGCAGAGATCGGTGCGCGCCTCGCCGCCGTGCTCGACCGTTCCGAGCGCGTGCAGTGGGACGTGGTGACGGCATCGTTCGCCGAGCATCGGGCTTGGCTCGAGCGTGTCGACCGCTTCTGGATCGACGGAGTCGAGTATGCAGTGCGGTGCAACGGCGTCCTCGAGGTGGACCCGCCGTCGGGTCTGATCCGCGAGTTCCGCGACTACGTGGACCTCGGCGAGTGGCGTGCACGCCTCAGAGCTGCTGGACCTCTATCGACAGGTTGAGCGCGCTGCCTGCGGGCCACCTGCTCGCCGATCGTTCGTGACGCCTCAGCGGAGGCGTGCTCAACCCTGAGATTTTCCTTGTCGATCTGCACTCGCCGCCTTGACGTCACGGCGACGAGCGTAAGACCCCGACAGGTCGGCCGTCGACGACATATTCGAGCGAGATCGCTGAGCCGGACAGGCGAGCAGTCGAGCAGGCTTCCCGAAATCCGAAAGGCGTCGGTGGATCAGCCGAGGGTCATGGCTCGTTCGTAGGTGAGAAGCTCCTCGGACCAATTGGCCACCTTCGATCCGGGGATCTTGGTGTGGCTGGGCCAAGGCCGGCTCGTGTCGACCTGCTTGCCCTTGGAGATGATGTGGGCAAACTTGGACTTGTCGTTGAGCAGGCGGATGTCCTTCGACGGGTCGCCATCCACCACCAGCACGTCCGCCCGGTAACCGACGTCGATCACGCCGACATCGTGCATCCGTACGGCGAACGCACCGTTCTTCGTGCCGCAGGTAATCGCCTCGAGCGGTGTGAGGCCGAGCTCGTTGACGAACACCTCCATCTCGCGACCGTGCCAGTGCCCGTACGGCGTGAGCGCAAAGCCGCTCTCCGAGCCGCAGAGCATCGGTACGCCGGCGTCGTAGGCCGCACGCATCATCTTGGCGGTGGCACGAATCTCGCCGCGGAACAGGTCCTCCTGCCCGACGCCGGCGCCCACCTTCGGGCCATAGTCCGCAAGGTTTGCGAGGAACGTGAACGTGGGGCACACGGGCGTGCCGCTGTCCACCAACAGTTGGACGGTGTCCTCGGTGATGTAGGACGCATGAAGGATGAGGTCCACACCGGCGCGCACAGCGGCCGCTGTTGATTCGTCGCTGCGACAGTGAGCGGTGACCGGGATGCCGAGGTCGTGCGCTGTGTCGCAGGCAGCCTTCATCTCGTCCTCGGTCCACACGAGCAGTTCGCCCTTGCGGGTGGGCAGGCTTCCGGTGGCGTGGATCTTGATCCAGTCGGCCCCGTACTTGATGTGACGACGGGTCCACATCACGATCTCGTCCGTGTTGTTGACCACCTGTGCGTAGCCGGCACGGCCCTCATCGGGGATGAGCCGGCCTGCGGTGCCACCGACGGCCGTGAGCAGTGCCTGATAGCCCGTCTTCATGCGAGGGCCCTCGATGACGCCGCAGTCGATGGCATCTCGCACCGACGGCCCGATACCCCACGCGGTGTCGGGGTCCATGAACGATGTCACGCCCGCACGCAAGATCTTCTGGAGGTTCTGGGCAGTGGTGAGTGCCGACATCGCCGGCTCACGGTGGAAGAACAGTTCGTCGTTCGACTGCACGTCGTCGAAGGTGCAGTGCAGGTGAGTGTCGATGAGACCCGGCATCACGGTCTTGCCCGTGGCATCGATGCGCAGTGCATCAGGGGCTGCCGCGGCGGCAACCGTGCCGGGGGCGCCGACGGCAACGATGGAGTCGTCACGCAGGAGCACATCGGCAGCGCGTGGCGCCGCGCCCGTTCCGTCAATCAGGCTTCCACCGCTGATCAGGATCTCGCTCATCGTGGGTACTCCCCGCTTCTCTCGGTACTTGCTGGGTCGTTCTTGTACGGAAACTCTGTTGGTTGTCCGGCTAGGCGTTGGTGACGCCGAGCCCGAGCCCGCCGTCCACCGTGAGCACGTTGCCGGTGGTCCACTCGGCGCGTACGAGGTATTCGTAGGCCTCGGCGATCTCCTGCACGGTACCGATGCGACCGAGAGCATGCGCCGAGCCGAGTCCGACGAGCCGCTGGTAGGCGGCATCGGCGTCTCCGAGTCCGGCGCGCTGGTTGATCTCGGTGAACACGGCGCCCGGGCGGATACAACCGACCCGAATACCCACCGGGCCGAGCTCAGCGGCGAGCACACGGGTGAGCGTCTCCAGGGCACCCTTCGTTGCTGCGTACGGCGAGGCCCCGGGGAACGCGCGCTGTGTGTGCACCGAGCCAACGAACACCACACAGCCCTGCGTCTTCTGGAGATGCTGCTTGGCCAGACCGGTGAGCATCATTCCTGCAACCACGTTGGTGTTGAAGATGTCGAGCAACTGCTGCTCGTCGAGCTCGTCGATAGCGCCGCGATACATGTTGCCGGCGTTGCTGAGCAGCGCGTCGAGCCTGCCCCCGCCGTGGGCCACTGCAGCGTCGATCATGGCGCGTCGGTCTGCATCCACCGTGACGTCACCGGCAACGCCGAGACAGTTGGGACCGATGGCAGCCGCCTCTGCCTCGATCTTGTCGCGCCGGCGCCCGGAGATGGTGACCTTCGCGCCCAG
>CANIBN010000049.1 GCA_947465505.1 Acidimicrobiales bacterium
AGCCGCAACCTGTTCCGCGTGGGTGAGCACCAAGTGTTCGGTGAGCGACCCTACGACCGCTTCCCCGGACTCTGGAGCGGAACCGACCTTGAGCCCTACCTGCTGTCACCTGGCTATCTCGGCGAACACAACTTCGAGATCTTCACCGAGCTCTCGGGGATGACCGAGGAGGACGTTGCCATCGGCATGGGCGACGGCCTGTTCGGCTGATTCTGATGCGCCGACATAGCCGCCGCTTCGCTTCGGCATAGTTCGGCGTGTGGCTCGTCGCTGGCGCTTCCCTCGCCACATCAATCCTGATGCGCCGACATAGCCGCCGCTTCGCTTCGGCATAGTTCGGCTAGAAATCAAACGTTCGTGCGCTCGATGAAGATCGCCCGGGCTGAAGCAGTGCGCGTCTCGCCGTCGAGCAGTTCACCCGTCATGAAGATCTTGCGACCTTCCTTGCGCTCCATCCGAGCGCGCATCTGGAGTGGCCGTCCGATTGGGGTTCCCGCCTCGTAGCGAACGGTCAGCTCACCGGTGAAACCCATCAGCTGATTGAGCTGCAGCACAAAGCCGAACACGTCGTCGATGACGGCAGACACGATGCCGCCGTGGCTGCGGGTGGGCGCTCCCTCGTGCGCCGCACGCAGTTCGAAGTGCGCCACCACCTCGTCGCCGTCGCGCACCACGCGCAGGTCGAGCCCCAACGGGCTCGCGGTGCCCGAGTAGGGGCGGTCGGGGTACGTGGTGAACGTGCCACCGTCCTGCACCTGCGTCTCGTTGTTGCGCTGTTGGAAGTTCTCCGGTGCACGCGTACGGAGCGTGAGGCCGTCGAGCTTTGCCGACAGCAAGTTGAGCGTCTCCGCAACCTCGTCGAGCATCGCATCAGGAGCGTGGTGCCCAACCACCGCGTGGCCGATGTCGCGGATGGCGCGTCCGGCGCGGATGCGTGCCTCAGAGATGGCGAACGGATCGTCGTGCTGGGAGACTTCTTGGGTCATCGTGAGCCAACCGTACGGTCTGGGAAACATCGACTCCTAACCGACAGGACGGGCGCGATACGTTCGGCGCCGAGCAGCAGTGGGGGTAGCCGGTGGAACTCGACAAGGAACACGAGATTGAGGAGATGCTCGCCGAGCGAGCGATCCGCCGGGTAATCCAGGCCTATGCGCACGCCGCCGATCGCGGCGACGTGCCCCTCATGGAGTCGCTCTTCTGGCCGGACGCGATCCTTGACATCGGGATCTATCAGGGCAACGTTGCCGGCTTCATCGCAGGGTTCGTTGCAGCGCAACGAGACAGCACCCGCGTGAGCAACCACTTCCAGGGCAACGTGTTCATCGAGGCCAACCTGTCCGAACACGTTGCCCGCGCCGAGACGTACTGCATCGGCGGCAGCCGCGTCCGCAACGACGACGGAACCGTTGTCGACCGACTCTCACACGTGCGTTACGTCGACCGGTTCGAGGAACGTGCGGGCGAATGGCGCATCCACCGCAGGGTGGTCGCGTTCGACTGGTCGGGGACAACGCCGGTTCTGACCGACGATGCCCCGAAGCCAAACTGGGTAGTGGGCAGGCGCGGGCCAGACGACATCTGGCACCACATCCTCGACTGAGCAGCTCAGGGCTGCGTCGTCACATGGACGGCTGCTTGGAGATTTCCTCGAGGAAGTGATCGTTCGTGCGGAACGTCTTGAGCCGGTCGATGAGCAGCTCGAGACCCGGTGCAGCGTTGCCGTCGGCCGCGAGACCGGACAGCACTCGACGGAGCTTCCACACCATCTGCAGCTGCTTGCGGTCGAAGAGCAGTTCTTCGTGGCGCGTGCTGGAGGCGTCGACATCGATCGCGGGATAGATGCGACGCTCGGCAAGCTTGCGGTCGAGCCGCAGCTCCATGTTGCCGGTTCCCTTGAACTCCTCGAAGATCGCCTCGTCCATGCGGCTGTTCGTCTCGACAAGTGCCGTGGCGAGGATGGTGAGCGAACCGCCCTCCTCGACGTTGCGGGCCGCACCGAAGAACTTCTTCGGCGGGTACAGGGCTCCGGCGTCGATACCGCCCGACATGATGCGACCGGTGGCAGGTGCCGCCAGGTTGTACGCACGCGACAGACGCGTGATGCCGTCGAGGATGATGACGACATCCTCGCCCATCTCGACGAGCCGCTTGGCTTTCTCGATGACGAGTTCGGCGACGTGGGTGTGCTCGTCGCTCGGACGGTCGAACGTGGAGGCAACCACCTCACCCTTGATCGTGCGACGGAAGTCCGTCACTTCCTCGGGCCGCTCGTCGATGAGCAGCACGATGAGCTTGACGTTCGGGTTGTTCTTCTCGATCGAGTTGGCGATGGTCTTCATCACCGTGGTCTTGCCGGCCTTCGGCGGCGACACGATGATGCCGCGCTGGCCCATACCGATCGGCGAGATGAGATCGATGATGCGAGCCGTCATGTTGGTCGGATCGCTCGGGTCCTCAAGGCGAAGCTTGGTATCGGGGAACAGCGGGGTGAGATCCTCGAAACGGGGACGGCCCTTCAGCTGATCGGGGTCCTTGCCGTTGATCGAGTAGATCTCCATGAGACCCGGGTTCTTCTCGTTGCGGCCGGCGGGACGGGACATGCCGACGACGTAGTCGCCCTTTCGCAGCCCGTACTGGCGGGTTTGGCGCACCGACACGTACGCGTCGTCTCGGGTGGCGAGGTAGCCGCCCACGCGCAGGAAGCCGTAGCCCTGGTCGTGCAGGTCGAGATAACCCTGCACTCGCACCGGCTCGGTGGACACCGGGGCATCGTTCTCCAAGCCCGCCTCGGCATCGCGTGGACCGAAGCGGTCACGATCGCCGCGGCGGTTGCGGTCACGGTTGCGATCACGATCGCGATCGCGATGGTCACGGGGCTGCGGGCCGTCCTGATGACGCCCTTGGCCGCCACCCTGACGCTCGCTGTTACCGCCCTGCCGCTCGTTGTTGCCAGCGGGACGTTCCTCGCCGCCGGCGGACTCGCCGCCCTCGCCGGAACCGCCCTCGTCGCCACCACGATTGCGGTTGCGATTGCGGCGCCGACGACGCTTGCGGCCCGAGCCGCCCTCGCCGTCACCCTGCGACGGCGAACCGTCATCATCACCGTCACCGTCGTCGTCACCGTCGGCATCAGCGTCGTTGGCGGCACCGGGTGCCGGGGCGTCGCCGGCCTTGATGAGCTCAATCTCCCAGTCGGCGAGCGGCTCGCCATCAGGCCCGAGAATCACCTCGTCAGCGGAAGCGGCTGCGGCCGGCTTGTCCTTGGCCCTAGCGGGCGCTGACGACGCCTTTGCTGCAGGTGCGGCCGGTGCGTGCTCGGCAGCAGGTCCATCGCTGGCACCCGTCTGCTCGAGGATCCGGTCCACCAGTTCGGCCTTCTTCAGGCGCGACACCGATTTGATGCCCAGCGCCTGTGCGATGGTCACCAGTTGTTCCTTGTCCTTGTTCTCCAGGACGTCCCGACCCATGGTCTGGCTGCTCACTCGATACCCCTCTCACGACCGGCCTCAACGGTCGGTCGGGTGGTTCGGTCACCGGTAGATGGACAAAGGTCCGATTTGTGCGATCTGCACAAGGGAAGCGGAGCCCCACCGCCGGTGAGATTGGATTCCCAGGGACACACACCCACAGGGCGGCGTTTTCACTGGGAGGGACCTGACAAATCAGGCTGGTTCCACCCTAGCGAGCAAATGACATGGGTGCAACGTGGAGTGCTGGTCAGCGGGCGACGGACTCGACGAAGCGCTGGACGGCCGCCAGATCGTTCGGCAGGGTTTGGGTGTGCTCCTCGCGTTCCAGCAGGTCAGCGAGGTGCGGGGGCAGGGCCGGGCGACGTCCGGTGGCCCGTTCGACGGCATCGGGGAACTTGGCGGCGTGGGCGGTCGAGGTCGTGACCATCGGCACGCCAGCCTCACGGTGGCGGCGGGCGGCGCCGATACCGACGGCCGTGTGCGGGTCGATCACCTCGCCGGTTGCTGCCTCAACCTCGCCGATGATGCGAAGCGTCTCGGTGTCATCGAAACGACCCGCACGGAACACCGGGGCGATCCAGCGCTCGAACTGATCGGCTTCGACGTCAAGGCGACCGACCGAGCGGAACCGCTGCAACTGCTCGGTAGTAAGACCACCGTCCCGGCCGTTCATCTCGAAGAGAAGACGCTCGAAGTTCGACGAGACCTGAATGTCCATGCTGGGACTGAGTGTGGGAACCACGGTCTCGGCCACCATCGACTGGGTCTCGAAGAAGCGGGTGAGGATGTCGTTCTGGTTCGAGCCGACGACGAGCGAGTGGATCGGCGTGCCCATCTGACGTGCGATCCAGCCGGCGAGCACGTTGCCGAAATTGCCCGTGGGCACGCTGAACGACGTTGGGCGCCAACCGAGTTGCTGCGTGGCGTACACGTAGTAAACCGTCTGGGCCATCACCCGTGCCCAGTTGATCGAGTTGACGGCGGAGAGACGCATGCGGTCACGGAACGGCGCGTCGTTGAACATCGCCTTCACGAGGTCCTGACAATCGTCGAACGTTCCCTCGACGGCAACGGCATGCACGTTCGGCGAATCGACCGTAGTCATCTGCTTGCGCTGCACGTCGCTCGTGCGACCGTACGGATACAGGATGACGATGTCGACGTTTGCGCACGACTTCACAGCGTCGATGGCAGCGCTGCCCGTGTCGCCTGAGGTGGCGCCCACGATCATCACGCGTTCGTTACGAACACCCAAGACGTAGTCGAAGAGGCGACCGACCAGCTGCAGTGCAACATCTTTGAACGCGAGCGTGGGACCCTGCGCAAGGTCGAGCAACCAATCATCGGCACCCAGTTGACGCAACGGCGTCACGGCTTCGTGGCGGAACGTGGAGTAGGCCTCGTCGACAAGACGGCGGAACACATCTGCAGGAATGTCGTTGCCGATGAAGGGTGCCATGACGGCTGCAGCAAGCTCTTGGTACGAGCCAGTAGGAAGCACCGCTGGCAGCGTGGGCCACTCAACGGGGACGTAGAGTCCGCCGTCGGGGGCAAGACCGGCAAGGAGCACATCGGCGAAGCCCAGTTCGGGAGCCTGACCGCGGGTGGACACGTAACGCATGGACAACTCCCGACTCAGGCACCAATAACCCGGAGGAGACCTCCGACACGGCGGACCGAGTCGAGCTCTTTCAGTTCACGCAAGGTGGAGCGAACCGAAGCCTCCTTCGCAACGTGGGTGATGAACACCAGACGCGCATCGTCGCCGATGCCCTCTTGTTCGGCTGCACGGATACTCACGTTGTTTCGGGCAAAGACGCCAGTGACAGCGTGAAGCACGCCGGGGCGGTCGATGACCTCGAGACTCACGAGGTACTCGGCACTCGTCTCGTCGATCGGCCGGATGGTTGCCCGACCGAGGGTGCCGAGCGAGCCATGCGTTCCGAGCTTCAGGTTCACCGCAGCATCGATGACGTCACCGAGGACAGAGCTCGCCGTGGGGTAGCCGCCAGCGCCGCGTCCGTAGAACATCAGCGAACCAACCGAGTCACCCTCGACGAACACCGCGTTGTATGAGTCCCGCACGCTGGCGAGCGGATGATGCAGCGGCACCATGGCAGGGTGCACTCGCACACTCACAGATCCGTCGGAGGGCTCGATCTCTGCAATAGCCAGCAGCTTGATGACGTAGCCCAGGCGGCTCGCCATCTTGATGTCGGCGGCAGAGATGTTGCGGATGCCCTCGTGATACACATCGCCTGCGACCACCTTCACACCGAACGCGATGGTGGCAATGATCGCGGCCTTTGCGCCGGCGTCGAATCCGTCGACGTCTGCCGTTGGGTCGCGCTCGGCATAACCGAGCCGCTGGGCCTCGGCAAGGGCGACGGCGTATTCCTGGCCGTCCTCGGTCATCCGCGTGAGAATGAAGTTGGTGGTGCCGTTGACGATGCCGAGTACGCGCACAAGCGGCTCGCCGCGCAGGCTCTCGCGGAGCGGACGGATGAAGGGGATGCCACCGGCAACGGCTGCCTCGAACAGCAGGTCGACGCCGTGCTGGTCTGCCTTTGCGAAAAGTTCTGCACCGACGTTGGCGAGCAGTTCCTTGTTCGCCGTGACTACCGGCTTGCCGCCCTCAAGAGCCGTAACGATGAGTTCTCGTGCCGGCTCGATACCACCGATGACCTCGACCACCAGGTCGATGTCAGGATCGGCGACGAGTGCATGTGCGTCGCGGGTGAGGATGCCCTCGGGAAGGGCCACCGCTCGCTCACCCGAGAGATTGCGCACGGCCACCTTGGTGACCTCGAGACGGACGCCCGTACGCGCCTCAATAGCGTCAGCCTGACGGCCAACCAGTTCGACAAACGCCGCACCGACGTTGCCACAACCCAGGACCCCGATTCGGACGCGCGTGCCGTTGCTCACAAGGAAGGCAGGCTAACTGCTCCCCTGTCGCGTGTCGCGGGACTTTCGCTCAGACCGTGACGAGGCCACCCATGAGGGCGGCGGACCCGGTGGCGGCACTTCCCGGCTGTTTGTCCCATCGGGCAAGCGCTGCGTCGAGTGCGGTGACCCCCGGGCGGCCCTGTCGACGCTCTCGCCGGAGCATGTCGTGCACCGCATCGATCCCGAAGCATCCCAACTGAACGAGTTCGGCCAGTACCGCGTCCAGTCGATCAGGGTGCCACGCCGCGACGTCGAGGATTGCTCGTAGCGGTTCGCACGCTCGGAGTCCCTGAACGGTGCAGGTTCGGGGATAGGACGAGTCGGTGGGACGGTGGAACTCCACACCCTCAAGACGGCCGGGGTGCCGATACGGCGGGGCAATCAGCTCCACGACGCTGTGGGCCGCCGACGGGGCACCCCAGAGCCACGCTGCGGTGAGTCCTGCGATGGCTGATCCGGCCATCGCCGCACCGAGCGCCGCCTCCAACCGCATCATCGGGGTTGGCGCGGTGCAGGCGAGGCGAGACACGCCCGGGTGGAGTCGAACGAGCCGGCCAGAGGTGTGTGCCCGATACCAACCGGCGAGGCTCATGCGGGCGGGCACCACGGTGTCGCGCAGCAGAGATCCGTGACGCAGGGCAAGGTCTGTGAGTGAGTAGGTGGTCATGCCCCTACTGAGTGCACGGGAATCGCCGAACGGAAAGAGTTTCTCTCCCAGACCGCGCTAGTCGACGTCGAGCGACACCAGATCAGCAAGTTCCTGACGGCGGACCACCAGCCTGCTCTCACCGTTGCGGACAAACACCACAGGGGGCCGGGTGACCATGTTGTAGTTCGACGACATCGAGTAGCCGTAGGCGCCGGTGACCGGTGTGGCGAGGACGTCGCCAACACGCAGGTCTGCGGGAACGGCCGCATCGTTGATGAGGATGTCGCCACTCTCACAGTGCTTGCCCACGAGGCGGACACGGTCGGAACGATCGCCGAGCACTGCTCGAGGCAGGAAGGCCTCGTAACCGCTTCCGTAGAGGATCGGACGCGCGTTGTCACTCATCCCACCGTCGACGGCGACGTAGGTACGTACGCCGGGAATCTGCTTGATGGTGCCGACGGTGTACAGCGTGACCGCTGCGTTCGCCACGATCGATCGGCCCGGCTCCACATTCACGGCGCTACGGACACCGAGCGAACGGCATGCATCGAGCAGCACGCGCGCCCATTCGGAAATGGTGGGGGCCTCCTCGCCACCCACGTATGCGACACCGAGACCACCGCCGAGCGTGAGCTCTGGCAGATCGAAAGGCGCAGCGAAACCGGCCATCACCTCGGCTGCCCGAGCGAAGGAGGATGCCGCAAACACGTTCGAGCCAATGTGACAGTGCAAGCCGATGAGCTCGACAGCAGACGAGCGCTGTGCTCTGGTTACCGCACGGAGGGCGTCACCATTGCCCAGATTGAAACCGAACTTGGAGTCGTCCTGCCCGGTAGCGATGAACTCGTGTGTGTGCGCCTCCACACCCGGGGTGATGCGCAGTGCGATCCGCGGCTTGCCCGGGCCCTCGCTCGCAAGCGTCTCCAGCCTGTCGAGTTCGTCGAAACTGTCGACGTTGATGTGGTGTACTCCGGAGGCAATCGCGTATCGAAGCTCGGCGAGACTCTTGTTGTTGCCGTGGAAGACGCAACGGTCGGCAGGCACACCGGCAGACAGAGCAACATAGAGTTCGCCCGCCGTGGCGACATCGAGCATCAGGCCCTCTTCGTGAGCGAGCCGCGCCATCGCCTTGCAGAGAAAGGCCTTGGTGGCATACACGACGCGGTTCGCGCCGAATGACTCGACCGCCTCGCGACAGCGGTTGCGGAGATGCTGCTCGTCGTAGACGAATACGGGTGTGCCGTACTGGGCAGCGACGTCGAGCAGCGGAACGCCGCCGATGGCGAGCGAACCGTCAGAGAGCACGTGTGCAGTGTCTGGCAGGACGTTGTGCGGCAAGGGATTCATTGGCCGCTACATCCGGTCCGGCGCGTCGATACCGAGCAGGCCCAGCCCGCGGTGCAGTACTCGTGCCGTGACGTCGCACAGCGCGAGGCGGCTCTGACGAATGCGCTCGTCGTCGGCACGCAGGACGGGGCACGCCTCGTAGAACGCGGTGAAATCCTGTGCCAGATCGAACAGGTAGGTGCAGAGGCGGTGCGGGCTGAACCGCTCGAGCGCCTCGTTCACCGCCTGGTCGAACCCCAGGATGCGGAGGGCGAGCGAGCGTTCCTTCTCCTCACCGAGAACGATCTCGCCGCTGTGCACCCCGCCGTCCACACCCGCACGACGGAAGATCGATCGAATGCGGGCATGCGCGTACTGCAGATAGGGCGCTGTATTGCCGTCGAAGGACAACATACGGTCCCAGTCGAACACGTAGTCCTTGATGCGATCGGTGGAGAGATCGGCGTACTTCACCGCTCCGATACCGATCATGCGACCCACCGACTCCTGCTCGGCCTCGGTGAGATCGGCGCTCCGTTCACGAACCTGTGCGATGCCGCGCTCCACAGCCTCGTCGATGAGTTCGACCAGCTTCACGGTGTCGCCACTGCGGGTCTTGAACATTTTGCGGTCGGATCCGAGCACCGAGCCGAACTGCACGTGCACACAGCGCGCCGGCGGCTGCAACCAGCCCGCCATCTCGCACACCTTCCACACCATCTCGAAGTGTTGCGCTTGCGGTGCCCCGACGACATAGAGCAGCAACGTGGCACCGACGCGCTCGACGCGGTCGATCACGCAGGCAAGATCACTCGTGGCGTAGTTGAAGCCGCCGTTTCCCTTGCGGACAATCAGCGGCAGCGGCTCGCCCTCGCGGTTCGAGAAGCCGGGCGGGAACACGACGTCTGCCCCGTCGGACTGCTCGAGCAGTCCGGCACGATCGAGGCGCTGGACAACCTCGTCGAGCAGCGGGTGATAGCTGGATTCGCCCGCAAGGTCTGCGTTGGTGAGCAACACACCAAGCTTGCGGTAGACGATGTTGAAATAGGCGGCGCTGGCATCAACGAGTTCCTGCCACAGCCGCAGTGTCTCGACATCGCCCGACTGGAGCGCAACGACACGCATACGGCTGCGCTGCTTGAAGTCGTCGTCCGCATCGAACTTGGCGCGCGCCTGGCGGTAGAACCCGTCGAGGTCGCCCACCGAGAGTTCTCTCGCTGCCTCGGCCTCGCCGAGGTCGAGCAGGTGCTCGATCAGCATGCCGAACGGTGTGCCCCAGTCACCGATGTGGTTCTCGCGGATTACCTCGTGGCCGACGAACTCAAGCATGCGCACGAGAGCGTCGCCGATGATGGTGGTGCGCAGGTGACCGACGTGCATCTCCTTGGCGACGTTCGGAGCCGAGTAGTCGACCACGACTCGTTCTGCCGTTTCAGCGCGACGAACGCCGAGGTGGGGGCCGCGGGCGGCAGTCGCCAGTTCACTGGCGAGGAACGCGTCGGAGAAGCGGAGGTTGATGAATCCCGGACCCGCAACCTCCATCGTGGCGACGTTGGCAAGCGGTCCCGCGGCCGCAGCAAGGACCTCGTTTGCTACGTCTCGGGGGTTGCGGCCGACCTGTTTGGCAACGGGGAGTGCCCCGTTGACCTGCGCATCGGCACGATCGCTGGCCCGTACCACCGGGTCGGCCTCGACGCCCGCGACCGACCGGAAGACCGGTGCGAGGAGTGCAGCAACGGTGTGGAGTGGGTCAGCCATTCGATGAAGAGTAACGGCCCAAGGCCCCCCGCCCGGCTGTCATTCATCCGACCGCGGTATCCTGCCCTGTCCCGCCTTCGTAGCTCAGGGGATAGAGCGACTGCCTCCGGAGCAGTAGGCCGCAGGTTCGAATCCTGCCGAGGGCACCAAACGGTGCAGCGGTGCAGGCCGCTGACCAGCCGGCGTCGCTAGCCGGCACCCTTGCCGAAACTGGCCGGCATTCGCTTCCAATGCGAGGGTCCCCATCTGCCCGATGTGCCCTCGCGGGCGCGCTCCGGTGCGATCGACAGGTCGGGGTACACCACATTCCGATCGGCGCGCCCCGCTTGATCTCCTGCGGCGGTGCCCCACCAACAGAAGGTGGAGTTCGACATCACTACTGTCTGTGCGCCGGCGAGCAGTGAGAGATCAGCGATGCCTGCCGATCCCTCGAAGACGGGAGCGGGGCCGGCATCCACTCCCCGATCAGCAAACCAACGGCTGGCAAAGGCGAGGAACAACTGGTCGTCGCCCACCAGCCACACGGGACCGGTCGCCGACCGCAGATGGTCCAGCGCCTGTTCGTAGTACCCGAGCGAGAGGTCGAGTCCCCACCGGACGAAGTCGCCGCGACGGAACGACACGACCGCTGCATTGGCCTCCGTGGCGGCTGCGTACGCAGGGTGCATCGCCAGACGGCGCAGTACCTGCCCAGCGACGGCTTCCCAACTCGAGCCAAACCAAGTGGGATTGATGAACCATCCGATGAGGAGGCACCGGTCGGCCAGATGCTCGGGCGCGTCGGCGCCTCTGGACTTGCTCTCGATAACCACAGTCATGCGTCGACTGCGCTCAAGCGCGGTTCGTCTCAGCAACATCGCGGCCCGCAACGCCGCCGACTCTGACCCGTGCGACACGCCGAATCGCCGCCGTTCGGACTGCGAAGCGACCTCCACCGTTCCCTCCGGCAGCAGGTCGGGCAGGCAGAGTCCCTCCACATTGGAACGGTCGACGACCAGCGAGGCACCCGATGTCTGGCTCAACCCCAGCCCAGCGGCGTACTGAAAGAGCTGATTGCCCACTCCGCCCATGAGGTGCACGAGAATTCGCTTCGGCCCCACGCGTCAGATTCTCCCCGACGGGTCAACTCTGCACGACACAGCAACGCACCCTAGATCGCATGGATGGCTGACGACGTACGGCCCGCTCTGGAACACTCGGGGGATGAGCAACCTCGGCTCGGCCTTCCCTAACCGGGCGCGGGTGGTCGTTATCGGCGGCGGGATCATCGGCTGTTCCGTGGCGTACCACCTCGGCGAACTCGGCTGGGACGACGTCGTCGTGCTCGAGCGAGATCGCATCACTTCGGGCACCACCTGGCACGCGGCAGGACTGATGTGCACGTTCGGGTCGACCTCCCACACGAGTACCGAGATGCGTCTATATACCCGCGACCTCTACGCACGGCTCGAACAAGAGACCGGTCAGGCGACTGGATTCCGTCCCGTCGGTTTCATCGAACTTGCCACCCACCCCGACCGAATCACCGAGTACCGCCGGGTCGCAGCGTTCCAGCGTCGTCTCGGCGTGGAGATTCACGAGATCGGCCCACGTGAGGTACTCGAGCGCTTTCCACTGGTCCGAGGTGACGACGTACTTGCAGGGTTCTACGTTCCCGGCGACGGCAGGGTGAACCCGGTAGACGTCACGATGGCACTTGCACGCGGCGCGCGCCAGCGCGGGGTGCGGGTCATCGAGGGTGTCGAAGTAATCGATGTATTGCACGAGGGCGGCACGGTCACGGGCGTGCGTACCGTAGGCGGCGACATCGAGGCGGAGTACGTCGTCAACTGTGCCGGCATGTGGGCACGCCAACTGGGCGAGCGGTCCGGCGTGACCATTCCGCTGCAGGCAGCCGAGCACTATTACCTCATTACCGAGCCGATAGACGGGCTAACCCCCGACCTTCCCGTCGTGGAGGACCCGGAATCGTACGGCTACTACCGCGAGGAGACCGGCGGCCTGATGATCGGCCTCTTCGAAGCGCTGTGCGCGCCGTGGAAGGTGGACGGCATCCCACGCGATGCTTCCTTCGTCTCCTTACCACCCGACTGGGATCGCATGGCTCCCTACCTCCGCACCGCGATGGAGCGCATACCGGTGTCACTGGAGGCCGGCATCCGCACCTTCTTCTGCGGTCCCGAAAGCTTCACGCCCGACCTGTCGCCGGTGGTCGGAGAGGCACCCGAACTGCGGAATTACTTCGTCGCCGCCGGCCTGAACAGTGTCGGCATCCTGTCTGGTGGCGGCCTCGGGCGAGTGGTCGCGCAGTGGATCGTCGACGGTTTACCCGATGTCGACGTCACGGGGATCAACATCGATCGCTTCCATCGCTACCAGACCACACCGGCGTATCGGGCAACTCGCACGGTCGAATCACTGGGCAAGGTATACGAGCGGCACTACCCCTACCGCTCGATGCAGACAGCGCGTGGCGCGAAGCGCTCCCCCATCCATCACCTGCTCGAGCAGCAGGGTGCTTCGTTCAAGGACGTGAGTGGCTGGGAAGGAGCGGACTGGTTTGCTGGTGAAGCGGTCCGGCCTGCTTCGACCGTGCCGACCTGGGGCCGGCCCGACTATTGGGATCGGTGGGAACGGGAGCACGTCGCTACGCGCAACAACGTGGCGCTCTTCGATATGTCGTTCATGTCGAAGTTCCTCGTACAGGGACGCGACGCCGGTCGTCTTCTCGACCATCTGTCCACCAACGATGTGGCGAGCGAGGCGGGACGTGTCACGTACACGCAGTGGCTGAACCAACGGGGGACGATCGAGGCAGACCTCACGATCACAAAACTTGAAGACGATCGTTACTGGATCGTGGCAACGGACACCGCCCACCGACACGTCGAGACGTGGTTCCGTCGGCACCTCGACGAACATCGCGCGTCGATCACCGACGTCACCTCCGGATGGGCCCAGATCAACGTGCAAGGGCCACGAGCACGGGACCTCCTGCAGTCCGTCACCACGACCGATTTGTCGAATGACGCCTTCCCGTTTCGGGCAGCGCGCTTCATCGACATCGGCTTCGCGCAGGTGCTCTGCATCCGGATCACCTACGTCGGCGAATTGGGTTACGAACTCTTCATCCCCTCCGAGCAAGCGGTCCACGTCTACGAATACCTTGCAGAAGCCGGGTTGCCGTTCTCGCTCACACACGCTGGGCTCAAGGCCCTCTCGTCACTCCGCATCGAGAAGGGATACCGAGACTACGGACACGACCTCGACAACACCGACAACCCCCTTGAGGTCGGGCTGGGCTTCTGCGCAGACCTCGACAAACCGGAAGGTTTCCTCGGACGTGACGCGGTTTTGGCGGCACGAGCCGCGGGTGTGCCAAACCGCAGACTCGTAGGGGTACTGCTCAACGATCCGGTCCCCCTGCTGTACCACGCCGAGGTGCTGCAACGCGACGGAGTACCCGTGGGTTCGATGCGTTCCGCGTCGTACGGCCACAGCCTTGGCGCCGCTGTGGGGTTGGCAATGGTCGACTCGCCGGTGCCCGTCACTGCCGAGTGGATAGCGGCAGGATCCTGGGGGGTCGACATCGCAGGTGTCGCCGTTCCCGCCACCGTTTCACTCCGCCCGTTCTACGACCCAACCGGCGGGCGGATCCGGGCCTGATCCGTGGCGCCAACTCGGTCGACAGGATTCGTGACGGGGTAGGCGACTACTTCTTCTTCGGCGTGGTGGATCGCACGGCTATGACGTTCGACCCGGCCTCGTCGTTGAGGTTGTAGGTGCCGACCGCCTCAAAGGCGTCGAGGTGATATTCGACCTTTGAGTTCCACATGAAGAATCCGGAGCCGTTCGAACGGTAGGCCCCCTCGATCTGCGCAAGCACCTGCGGAGTGTTGTACTGGTAACTCTTTGCACCGAA
>CANIBN010000050.1 GCA_947465505.1 Acidimicrobiales bacterium
ACTCGCCGTCGATCAACCTGAGCGTCGACGTCGTCGGGGACCATCTTGACGTGGTGGTCGATCCGGGCCGCCTCTCTAGCGCTGTGCTCAACCTGATCTTCAACGCGCGCGATGCGATGCCCGACGGTGGAAGCCTCACGCTTCACATCGACCGCACCATGGCCACCGATACCGCAGGCGAGGTGCACGACGTAGTCGTCATTGCGGTGACTGACACCGGCAAGGGCATGAGCGCCGAGGTCGCCGCCCGTGCCTACGAGCCCTTCTTCACCACCGGCAAGGTAGGGAAGGGCACCGGACTCGGCCTCGCAGCCGTCTACTCGTTCGCCCAGCAGAGCGGCGGCTGGACCACCATCGAAAGCCGCGAGGGGGTCGGCACCACCGTGTCCATTTTCCTGAAGCCGGCGATTGACCCCGCCGCTGTTGGCTCGACCGGCGCCCCACTGGTGGCCACGCGCCTACGCGCGCTCGTCGTGGACGACGAGGAATCGCTTGCTGACCTGGTGGGGGCGTGGCTCGCCGAATTCGGCTTCGAGACCCGTCTGGCCACGTCCAGCAGCGAGGCCCTCTCCCTCGCTCGAGAGTTCAGGCCGCACCTGCTCGTCTCGGACTCAAACCTCGGCGAAACGGTTGATGGGGCCGAATTGGCCTCCCGGATCACCTCAGACCTGCCAACCTTGGTGACGGTGTTCATGACCGGCTTCAGCGATCGACTTCTTGCCCTCGAGACGGTGGGCGCGCTCACCCTCGCGAAACCGTTCTCCAAGGAGGATCTCAACGCCGCCTTGGTGAAGGTCCTTGGCGCTCGACTTGCTGCAGGTTCCACCGAATCCGGGGAGCTTGGATGACCGAACCTGCCCTCAGCCACCGACTCCTCGTCATCGACGACGACGAGGCCGTGGCCGAACTACTTGGTGACATTGCCTACGGCTACGGCTTCCAGACCGATGTGGCCTCGACAGCCGCCCAGATCGACGAACTCGCTGGTGTAGGCCACGACCTCGTGCTGCTCGACCTCACGCTGGGCGATACCGACGGTCTGCAGGTGATGCGTCTGCTGCGCAAGCGCCAACCAGGCGTTGCGCTCATCCTGCTCACCGGGGCAGACCGCACGGTGCTTTCATCGGCCCAGCGCGTTGCCGAACTCAGCGGCTTCCGAGTGGTGGGTGCCTGCTCGAAGCCGGTCGACATCGACGAACTCGGAGCATTGTTCGAGGAGTCCAAACAAGCAGTTGTGAAGGACGATACGGGTGCCATCCGGCGCCTGAGCGACGTCGCACTGGCGGCACTTGATGCCGGTCAGGTTCACCTGCTTTACCAGCCAAAGGTTGACCTCGAGTCGCGCATCATCACCGGCGCAGAGGCCCTCGTCCGGCTCAGCGTGCCCGGCTTCGAGACCGTGTCACCCGGCGCTTGGATCCCGTTCATCGAGGCCGCCGGCCGGAGCCGTCGCCTGCTCGATCTCGTGCTCCAACGTGCCGCCGAGGACCGACGGAACTTCCCCGCGCTCGCCGAACTCGGCGAGGTGTCGGTCAATCTCTCCGTGCTCGACCTCGATGACCTCGAGTTGCCCGATCACATCAAGTCGGTGCTGTCTGGTGGGGCAGACCCCCAGCGCTGGACGCTGGAGATCACCGAATCCGCCGAGACCGGGCAGTTGGCCGATGCCCTCGACGTGCTCACCCGCTTCCGACTGCTCGGCTTCCGCCTGGCGATGGACGATTTCGGCACCGGCACGTCCACCTTCGAACGCCTGCGGGTGTATCCGTTCAACGAACTGAAGATCAACCGGCTGTTCGTCCACACCGACCGAGGCGGTGTGGATCACACCCGGGCCATGCTCCGCGCTGCGGTCGACCTGGGCGTGGCCCTCGAGCTGAAGGTCGTGGTGGAGGGTGTGGAGTCCGCATCCGAGCTCACCCTCGTTGACGAGGTGGGATGCGACGCCGTCCAGGGCTATCTCGTGAGTCGCCCCGTGGCTCCTGAGCACTTCGGACAGGCCCAACTGGACTGGGACCGACGAAGGTCACAGCCTGTCTGACGCTCCCGGCTAGGCGTTGGCCCCATCTCGTTCACTACGATCGGCCAGACAGCTACCCGAAAGGAGCCACATGGTTGGGGGCGCACTGAAGTCGGCCAGCATGGACGACTTCGACCTGAGGATGTCCAAGAAGGTCGAACCACTGTATGAAGCGGTCAAGGCATTCATCCGAGATGAAGTCGAACCGATCACCGAGGAGTTCTACCGACTCGGCGAGAACCGCACCGAGCGTTGGAGTTGGGCACCGGGCCAGCTCGAGCTTCTCGACGGTGCCAAGGCCAAGGCAAAGGCATCGGGGCTCTGGAACTTCTTCCTCCCGAACGCCGACACCGGCGAGGGCCTGAGCAACCTCGACTACGCGTACATCGCAAACGAGCTCGGCAAGAACCGCCTTGCCTCCGAGTGCCTGAACTGCTCGGCACCCGACACCGGAAACATGGAAGTGCTCGAGCGTGTTGGCACGCCCGAGCAGAAGGCCCAGTGGCTTGAGCCGCTGCTCCACGGAGAGATCCGTTCGGCCTACGCCATGACTGAGCCCGGCGTGATGTCTTCCGACGCCAAGCAGATCGGCACCGTTGCCGTGCTCGACGGCGACGAATGGGTGATCAACGGCGAGAAGTTCTACATCTCGGGTGCCGGCGATCCGCGCTGCAAGATCATGATCACCATGGTCAAGACCAACCCGAATGCTGACACCTACAAACAGCAGTCACAGATCCTCGTGCCGATCGATGCCCCTGGTGTCGAGATTGTCGGCCCGATGCACGTGTTCGGTCAGGACGATGCACCGCACGGTCACATGCACATCAAGTTCACCGACGTGCGCGTGCCCAAGTCGAACATTCTCTGGGGCGAGGGCCGTGGCTTCGAGATTTCTCAGCTGCGCCTCGGGCCGGGACGTATTCACCACTGCATGCGCTCCATCGGTTCTGCCGAGCGTGCCATCGAGATGATGGTCGACCGTGGCCTCAACCGCGAGGGCTTCGGCAAGAAGCTCATCAACCTCGGCAAGAACATGGAAGTCATCTCCCGTGCCCGCATCGAGGTCGAGGCCATGCGCCTCATGGTGCTCCGTGCCGCCAAGGCCATGGACACCCTCGGCAACGCAGAGGCACGCGTGTGGGTCAGCGCCGTCAAGGCAATGGTCCCCGAGAAGTGCTGCGACATCATCAACGAGGCAATCCAGATGCACGGCGCTGCCGGTATCTCCCAGTGGTTCCCCCTCGCCGAGATGTGGCACGGCCAGCGCACGCTGCGCCTCGCCGATGGTCCCGACGAGGTCCACCACCAGGTGGTCGCCCGCGCCGAGGCCAAGAGCCGCGAGGCAGAGCGCGCTTCAGGTGCAGGTAACGGCAACAGCCACCGCGGCTCGCTGTTCACCGGCTCCAGCTAAACCCTCCCTCTTCTGGGTTCTGGGTCGATTTCTGGTTGATTTTCAACCAGAAATCGACCCAGATTCTGTTTTCCGGGCGGTTGCGCACCGCCGTTCCCCGTGATTGATTGATGCCCCCATGTCCACCCGCCCCACCCAGTCCACGATCGCCCGTCTCGCCCGCAAGCACGGGTTCGAGTCCTTTGACGATCTTCACGCCTGGTCGATCGCCGATCTGGATCGCTTCTGGACCGAGGCGAGTGAGTTCGTCGGAGTTCGCTGGCACGACTACCCCGCCAAGGCACTCGCCGATCGTTCGATGCCGTCAACGGCCTGGTTCCCGGGCGGAACGCTCAACTACGCCGAACACGCACTCGCTCGTGCCGCATCGGCACCCGATGACATCGCCGTCATCGAGCACAGCCAGACCCGGTCTCCCCGCACGTTGACGTGGGCGCAGTTGTCCGATCAGGTTGCGCGCTGTGCTGCTGGCCTCGAGGCACTCGGGGTAACAGCCAACGACCGTGTCGGTTCGTACTCGCCAAATATTGTCGAGACCCTCGTGACCTTCCTCGCCGCGGCGACGCTCGGTGCCGTGTGGTCGAGTTGTGCTCCTGAGTTTGGCCCCAAGGCCGTCATCGATCGCTTCGTGCAATTCGAGCCAACCGTGCTGTTGCATGTCGACGGTTACCGCTACGGCAACAAGGAAATCGATCGGCGCATCGAGGTCTCCGAAATCCTCGAGAACCTTCCGTCGGTTCGCACCACCATTGCAGTGCAGTACCTCGGCACCGGCCCCGACGAATGGTCGTCCCTGCTCGGCGACTCACGTCACGAGGGCTTTGCCTCGGTGGGATACGACGCGCCTATCTACGTGCTCTATTCCTCTGGCACCACCGGACTGCCCAAGCCCATCGTGCACAGCCACGTCGGTATCACTGTCGAACATCTCATTGTCCATGCCCTGCACGCCGACATCACCACCGCAGACCGCCTGTTCTGGTTCACCACGACAGGTTGGATGATGTGGAACTTTCTCGTGTCAGGCCTTCTAGTGGGCAGTTCCATCGTGCTGTTCGACGGCGACCCTGCTACGCCGAGCCTCAACACTCTGTGGGATGTTGCGGAGCGCACGCAGACCACTGTGTTCGGTGCCTCAGCGGGGTTCTACATGAACTGCCGCAAGACCGCGCTCGCCCCGAACCGAGGGAAGATCTGGCAGATCGGGTCCACCGGGGCGCCGCTTCCCCTCGAGGGCTTCGAATGGCTCAATTCGGTCATGAGTACCGACGTGATCATCAACTCGATCTCCGGTGGAACCGACATTTGCAGTTGCTTCGTCGGTTGGAACCCCATGGTGCCAGTGGTGAACGGCGAGATCGCCGGCCAGATGCTCGGCCGCGAGGCTGCCGCCTTCGACGAGCACGGCAACCGCTGCGCAACCGGAGTGCAGGGCGAACTGGTCATCACCACACCGATGCCGTCCATGCCGCTCGGCTTCCTTGGCGACACGGACGGCTCTCGCTACCACCGTGCCTACTTCGATCGTTACCCGGGTGTGTGGTGCCACGGTGACTGGATCACGTTTACCGAAAGCGGCGGTTGCATCATCTCCGGTCGTTCCGACGCAACGCTCAACCGCGGCGGCGTCCGGCTCGGCTCGGCCGAGTTCTACACCGTGGTCGAGTCTCTCCCCGAGGTGGTGGACAGCCTGGTGGTGCACCTCGATGAGGGCGATACCGATCAGCTGTACCTGTTCGTGCAACTGCGTGACGGTGTCGAGATGGACGATGCACTGCGCGCCAAGATCCGGTCCGAACTGCGCGCTGCTCTGTCGCCGCGCCACTCACCCGATGTCATCGAAGCGGTGCCGCTCGTGCCGCGCACACTGTCGGGCAAGAAGCTCGAGGTTCCCGTGAAGAAGATCCTTGCGGGTCAGTCGGCCGACAAGGTGTTGAGCAGCGAATCACTCGCCGTTCCGACCGCCATCGACTGGTACGTCGCCTACGCCTCCCACTAACCCCTTGTTCTCGGTCCCCAAACTGCACGTTTTGGGCGTTTTCGGGACCGAGAACCGCACCCACACGTTGTTCTCGGTCCCGAAAGTGCTCGTTTCGAGCACTTTCGGGACCGAGAACGTAGGGGGTGGGGGTTACTTTCCACCCTTGAGGATCGAGGCCAGGTCGAATCCGGCCAGCTGGCGATACTGCGCTGCCACTTCTTCGAGCTCCCCAGGCGCGAACACCTCGTCGACGTTCGTGAACCCCTGTGGTGCACGTTCCTGGGCCATGTCCATCACTCGTTCGGGACCGTGCTTGCGGTTCGACAACACGATCTGCGACGTACGCGGACGACGTTCGCCCTCATAACGCGCGAGCGCTGCATCAATACTCGATTCGTCGGCGAGCGAGTCCGCAAGAACGAGTCCGTCGATGATCGCCTGCGATGCACCATTCGATCCGATGGGATACATCGGGTGTGCAGCATCGCCGAGCAGCGTCACGTGGCCAAAGGTCCAGCGGTCGAGCGGGTCGCGGTCGATCATCGGGAACTCGAATGCAGTGTCGGTCTGACGGCACATCGCAGGGATGTCGAGCCAGTCGAACACCCAGTCCTCGAAGTAGGGCATGAAGTCGTCGAAGTTGCCGCGACGGTTCCAGTCCTCCCGATTCGAGAGACCCCACGCAGTTCGGTCGAGTTCGGCGATCCAGTTGACCGTGCACATGCCATCCTCACCCACCTCGCTGAGTGGGTAGGCAACGAACTTGTGCGGCAGGTGCCCCGCCATGAACATCGATCGCCCGGTGAGAAATGGCTTCCAGCGCGACGTGGCTCGCCACAGAATGTCCCCCTGCCAGTTCGGCGGACCCTGGTTCGGGTAGAAGGTCTGCCGAATGGACGAGTGGATGCCGTCCGCACCGACGAGCACATTGGCCGTATCACTCACCACACGGTCGGCGACACGGTCGTGAATCTTGACTACCACCCTGCCGCGCTCGTCCTCACGGAACGACTGCACCGCATGGGCGTTCAGCACCGCACTGTCCCCGAGTCGTCGACGGGTCTCCGCGAGCAACGCCATGTGCAGGTGGCCGCGGTGCACCGAGAGCTGGGGGATGGGGTAGCCGGCTGCGAGACCGCGTGGCTCACGCCAGATCAGCTGGCCGAGCTTGTTGAAGAAGCACAACTCCGCAGTTTGCACGCCCAGAGGCAGCACAACATCGAGGAGATCGAGCCGCTGAAGGTGCGCCATGGCGTGCGGGAGCAGGTTGATACCGACGCCGAGCGGCTGCAGCTCGACCACGGACTCGTACACCTGCACGTCGATTCCCCGCGCGTGCAGCGCCATCGCTGCAGTGAGGCCACCAATACCGCCACCGGCGATGATCACGCGCATGGCTGCAGTCTGGCACCCTGCGACGCGTCCGGCCACGCCAGTACGCTGGCTCTGTGGAGTCACCCTTGGTGTCGGTGGTGCTGCCGGTACGCAACCGGGAAGACGTGGTGGCCGAGGCACTACAGAGCGTCCTCCAGCAGACCTATTCGGCCCTCGAGGTCATCGTGGTCGACGACGCCTCCAGCGACGGATCGATGGCCGAGGTTGCCCGGGTGGCCGACGAGCGGGTGCGCATCGTGCAGAACACCGGTGAGCGCAGCGCGGGTAGCGCCCGGAACGCCGGCATCGCTCTGGCAACCGGTCGATACCTTGCATTCCAGGATTCTGACGACTGGTGGCACCCCGAGAAACTCGCCGTGCAGATGCACGTCATGACACATCCCGGGAATGGGCGGGTTGTTGCCGTGGGGAGCAAGTGGCGACTCATGACCAGCCAGACAACGAGTCCGACCGTGTCGGTCTCGGTGGTTTCGCGCTCCTACTCCCGCGACGACGTGTTGTCCGGCCGGCTCACCGGGGTGATCGGTACACCGATGCTGCTCGTTGACCGGGAACGGGTAGCGATCGAGCCGCTCTTCGATCCACGCTTTCCGTCGCTCGAGGAGCGTGAGTTCGTCTACCGCCTCCTCCCCGCCGGGCAGGGAACGCTCGCGATCATGGACTCGGTACTCGTCGACGTGCGTCGGGGTCGCAACGACCACGTAGCGAACCCGTCGGGCTCGCTCATCGGCTACGAGCAGTTCCTCGCCAAGTATCCAGGCGAACTCGCTGCGCTCCCGGGTGCCACGGACTGGTACCACTACCGTGCGATGCGCGAGGCACTCATCCTGCGCGACCAGCAGCGAGCGTCGCAGCACCGCCGTTTGGTGAGCCATCGTGACGCGAAGTTCGAGTTGGAGTACGCGTTGGGGCGCCTGCTCGGCTACACCGGACTGGCGCTGGCAACCCGAGCTCGCCTTCGTCCAAGACTCGCAATGCAATTCGACGAATCTGCCTGACACCCACCAAGTATTCTGAGTTCCGACATGAAGAGCGGCCCCAGTACGGGGCCCAGCAACCTGGGATGGACAACCCAAGGTGCTTCCACACCCGTGGCATGTGGCCCCACAAGGAGCAAACAAACCATGACCGAACCCACCCCTACCCCCGCATTGCCGACGCCTGAGTTCGAGCTCAAGCACGAGTACGAAGGCGTCCGCTACCGCTGGTGCCTCACCCGCGAGGCCATCGACGAGACCCTGCACCACTGCCACATCATCCCGCTCGGCCGTGGTTGGACGAGCGAGTTCTTCAGGAAGAACTACCCCGGCGGCTCGCTCGACCATTTCATCCACACGTACCGAGCGGCCGACATCCTGCTGCGCAACGGTGGCTCCGCCTGGGCCGGTCGATGCCACTGGAAGGTGAAGCACTTCTACTTCACCGACAAGACCTCGTTCGCCGTCGAGTGGGACGAGACGTTGACCGAGGACGACAACCGGTTCTTCTGGACCGGCCGTCGCGACCAGGAGGAGACCGGAAGCGGCTCGGTGTTGGTGAAGCTCACGTCGGACGACTACGAGACACCGGGGCGCATCCGCGAGATTTCCGAGTCCATCGCTCACGAGCTCGGTACTGCCGGGTCAGCGGACGCGAACGACGGGGCCGACGCGGAAACACGAGCGATGGATGCCCTGAAGCGACGGCACGCCCGGCGCCGGCGGCGGTGACCGCTACTCGAAGCGCAGGCAACCGTCGTCGAGATTCGCCGTCGGCAACATTGAGCGTTCGTTCCAGTAGTCCTGGGTGTGCGACCACTCGGGCTTGTTCAGCTTCTTCGGCATGAGGTGCATGCTCCGCATGAGATACGCCGGGTTGAAGTTGCTCTCGTCCATCCAATCCTGCGGGGGCTCGTTGCGATCCTCGGGCCGCAGTTGCGGCGTCACGCGATGGGCGCCCTTCGCGTCCATGTGCTTGAGCAGACGACAGGTGAAGTCTCCAAGCAGGTCTGCGCGCAGTGTCCAGCTCGCACGGAAGTAGCCGAACACCCAGAGCAGATTCGGCACGCCGGTAAACATCATCCCTCGATACGTGACGGTGTTCGCGAAGTCGACCGGCTTGCCGTCCACGCAGAAGGAGATGTCGCCGAGCACGCTGAGGTTGAATCCCGTGGCAGTGACAATGATGTCTGCCTCGAGTTCTCGGCCCGACTTGGTGCGGATTCCCTTCTCGGTGAACGTATCGATCTCGTCGGTGACCATCTCGGCCTTGCCGGCCTTGATGCCCTCGAAGAGATCACCGTCGGGAACGAACGCAAGACGCTGCTGCCACGGGCGGTAGCGCGGCGTGAAGTGCGTCATGTCGTACCCCTCGGGCAGATGCGCCTTCACGTCGGCCAACAGCACCTCGCGCAGTTCGTCGGCCTGGTTGAACGACATCTGCGTGACGGCCTCCTGGTCGTGCAGGATGCGTCGGCGGACGATCTCGTGGATCCACTCCTCGGGAACCTCGAGCTCGCGCAATTGGTCAGCAAGATCGTTCCCGTTTCGAGCCGTCCAGAAATACGTTGGCGATCGCTGTAACACGTACACCTTCTTCGCCGTTGGTGCCATGGCCGGCACGACGGTTGCAGCGGTGGCACCGGAGCCAATCACGATGACGGTCTTGTCGGTGTAATCGAGGTCGGTCGGCCACGTCTGCGGGTGGACGAGACGACCCTGATACTTGTCCATACCGTTCCACTGCGGGGTGTAACCCTGTTCGTGGCGGTAGTAGCCCTGACACATCCAGAGGAAGTTCGTGGTGAAGCGTTTGCGCTCGCCGGTTGAACTGTCGGTTGCCTCCACCGTCCAACGATTCGTTGCGCTGTCGAATGAGGCATTGGAGATCTTGTGGTGGTACCGGATGTGCGGAGTAATGCCGTTGTCGTCGATGACCTCGCCCATGTACTTCCGGATCTCTGCGGCCGTAGCGATCGGCGGCCCGACCCACGGCTTGAAGCGATAGCCGAACGTGTAGAGGTCGGAGTCGGAACGGATGCCCGGGTACTTGTGGGTCCACCACGTACCGCCGAAGGTTTCCTGCGCCTCGAGAATGACGTACGACTTGTCGGGGCATTGCTCGGCGAGGTGATACGCAGCACCCACGCCGGAGATGCCTGCGCCGACGATGAGCACGTCGAAATGTTCAGTGATGGGACCGACTCCTGAAGGCCGGTCCATCGTGCTGGTCTGACTCATGAAACCCCCCGGTTTCTCAACGCACCCGTAACCCCTGGTGCCGTGTTGTAGTGACTGCGATGAGCGTCCCACCTGCTGGAGGGCTAGGTAAGGGCCCTATGGCCCCCTCGCGGGTGCCGCTTGTCAGCCATTGCCTCAGGGCGCAATCTGCGGCACCTCCGTCCCACATCTGCCACACAAGTTGAGGCCCAGACGACAGGTTTCTGCCGTCGCTGGCTCAACTTCTCCACTGCGTTGCTGTGAACACGTCTCGTCGCTACGTTCGCCGCATGCTCGACGACGCCTGGGGCGCCGTTTCCACCCATCGACCCGACGAGGTTGTCCAGCTGCTCCTTGAGGTGGTGAGGCACCGGAGCGCGTCACTACCCGCACTGACCACCAAGGTGCCATCGGTCACGCTGTGATGTTGCCTGGCCGTCCCGATTTGCTTGCCCGAGCGCTCGCTCTGTCAGTAGCCTTTTGTGCCGTGCGCAGCCTCTACAACGAAGATCACGAAGCCTTCCGCGAGTCCTTTGCCACGTTCGTGGCCAAGGAACTCACTCCGCACTACTTGGACTGGGAGAAGGCCGGCATCGCCCCCCGGGACATCTTTGCCTCGGCCGGTCAGTACGGCTTTGTGGGCATGGCCGTTCCCGAGCAGTACGGCGGAGGCGGCACCAACGACTTCCGCTTCAACGCCGTGATCTGTGAGGAACTTGCCGCCGCTGGCATCAGCGGGGCCGGACTGGGCATCACGCTCCACAACGACATCACCACGCCGTACTTCATCGAGTACTGCAACGAGGAACAGTCGCAGCGCTGGCTGCCCGGCGTCGCCTCGGGGAACCTCATCACCGCGATCGCCATGACCGAGCCGGGCACGGGCTCCGACCTCGCCAGCATCGCCACCACGGCCGAACGCGACGGCGACCAGTACATCCTGAATGGTTCGAAGACCTTCATCACCAACGGCATCAACGCCGACCTCGTCATCGTTGCCTGCAAGACCGACCCCACCGCACGTCATGGAGGAATGTCGCTGCTCGTCGTGGAGCGGGGCATGCCCGGCTTCGAGCGTGGCCGCAACCTCGAGAAGGTGGGCATGCACAGCCAGGACACGGCCGAGCTGTACTTCAACGACGTGCGCGTTCCCGTGGCAAACCGTCTCGGCGACGAGGGCAAGGCATTTCACTACCTCACGTCCAACCTTGCCCAGGAGCGTCTCTCCATCGCCATCACCGGCGTCGCCGCCGCACGGGCCGCCCTCAGTTGGACCGTGGACTACGTGAAGGAACGCAAGGCGTTCGGGCAGTCAATCTCAAACTTCCAGAACACCAAGTTCGTGCTCGCCGAGGTTGCCACCAGTGTCGACGTGGCCCAGGCCTATGTCGACCAGTGCATTCTCAAGCTGAACGAGGGCGACCTCACACCCGCAGAGGCTGCACAGGCGAAGTACTGGTGCACCGAACTGCAGAAGACGGCCGTCGACCGCTGCCTGCAGTTGTTCGGCGGGTACGGCTACATGCTCGAGTACCCCATCGGTCGCGCCTATGCAGACGCACGCATCACCTCGATCTACGGCGGTACGACCGAGGTCATGAAGACGATCATCGCCAAGTCGCTCGGCCTCTAGGCCCCGCTGCATCGACCCGGGCACGGGTCGACTCCGTGGGCAACAATGGGGGCATGACCGATCTCGTCCTCAGTGAGCGTCGTGGCGCCGCCGCAATCATCACGCTGAACCGGCCCGAGGCACTCAATGCCTTCCCCATGCACATGGTGAAGCAGTTCGAGGCCGCCGTGCGCGCCGCTGTTGCCGACCCGGCCGTGGTTGGGGTCGTGGTCACCGGCGCCGGCCGCGGATTCAGCGCCGGGCTCGACATGTCGACGCTCACCAACATCGCTGACACCGGTTCTGCTGCACGAGATGCTCCGCAGCAGGCGGAACTAGCGGGTCTGTTCTCCTTCCTCATCCAGCAGCCCAAGCCGATTATCGGAGCAATCAACGGAGTCGCCGCCGGCGGAGGCTTCGTACTCGCCATGAAGTGCGACGTCCGCTTCGCATCCACGGCCGCCTCCTTCATCTCTGTGTTCTCCAAGCGCGGCCTCATCGCAGAGCACGGCACCACGTGGCTTGTCCCGAAGGCAATCGGTACCGGTGCTGCGCTCGACCTGCTCTGGTCGTCACGCAAGGTAGAGGCTGAGGAGGCACTGCGACTCGGTCTGGTGCAGCGTGTGGTGGCCCCCGAACGGCTCATCGATGAAGCCGTGGAGTACATCGAACTGCTCGCGGCCACGGTGTCACCCACATCGATGGCAGAGACCAAGCGTCTCGTCTACGAAGGCGCAGGTCAGGAGATGGCACAGGCGTTCCTCGACGCGGACGAGACCACCTGGCGACTCATGGACGGACCCGACGTCGCCGAGGGCGCTGCGTCGTTCGTCGAACGTCGTCCTCCGAACTTCCCGAGAATCGGCCAGCAAGGAGCCCAGTGATGCCCCAATCATTCGACGCGATTGCGTGGGAAGTGAGCGATGGCGTGGGGACGCTGTCGTTCAATCGCCCCGAACACTTCAACGGCATGACCAACGGCATGATTCGGGAGTTCTACGAACTGCTCACCGACGTGGCCAACGACCCATCTGTGGCGGTCATCGTCCTCACCGGCAAGGGGAAGGCGTTCTGCCCGGGGGCAGACCTCAAGCATTACTCCTCTGGCCAGAAGGACGAGCCACTGCGTGCCGAGAACTTTCTCGTGCCCGTGCTGCTGCACGAGATGCCACAGGTGACCATTGCCGCTATCAACGGCGCATGTGCCGGCGCCGGCTTCGGCTACGCGATGGCATGCGACCTTCGCTATGCGGCACGCGGCGCCAAACTGAACACCGCATTCCTCGACGTCGCAGTTGCGGGAGATATGGGTGTTCCGTGGACACTTCCTCGCATCGTGGGTGCCGGTCGGGCTCGGGAACTTTCCTTCTTCCCGCGCAAGGTGGATGCCGACGAGGCCGCAGCGATCAATCTCGTCAACGCAGTGTTCGAGCCCGAACAACTGATGGCAGAGGTCGGTGAGCGCGCGACGCGTATCGCCGCAGCAGCACCGCTTGCGCGGAGGGGGATGAAGCAGCACTACGTGGAGGCCGAGGGTCTCTCCTACCGAGACTTCATCAACATCGAGACCGAGCGACACATGCGCATCTCGAAATCAACAGACACACAGGAAGCATTTCTAGCGTTCGTGGAGAAGCGCAAGGCGAACTACGTCGGTTACTGACGCGGGCTACCTACACCACGGGGTTCAGGTGTGGGGCAACTAGAAGACCCCACACGTAGTCCGTACACCAGGTTGCGTGTGTTGGTTCATCCGTGTTTGGCGGGACGGGATACTTCAGCGCAGTGGCGAGCAAGGTGTCGCAGAACGACTGGGCGAACAGTGCATTCCGTCCAACCTGTACGACGTTCGTCCGAACCGCCGGGGCACGGAAGCGGCCAAGCAATGCCGCTTCATTAACGAGTTGCTCCAATAGGGCGACCACCGAACGACTCCCGGTTGGCCCGCGATCTGTTTCAACCGGTCTCGGTACGGCGAGCAGTGCCTGAGCCTCCTCAGGTTTGCGCACGGCGGTGTATGCAACAGCAATCGCTGCCTGTCGAAGCGTCCCGAGCGGGTCCACGCTCGGCTGCTCGGCTCGATACTGCTCGATCACTGCGTGAACCGGGGAGACCCATTCGGCGTCGACACGCTTTGCCACGTCCTGACCGGGCAACGCTGATGCTCGTGCCACGGCCTGCTCACATTCAGCCGTCGGGACTGGTTCGATGAGCGACACCGCAACCGCCGCGAGGATCTCTGCATAGAGGTCTGCGTCGATTGATTCGTCGGCGCAGTAGCGCAGGATCAGACCATCG
>CANIBN010000051.1 GCA_947465505.1 Acidimicrobiales bacterium
AGGGCTCGATGCTGCAGTTCAACGCCAGACCGACTCGCATGGCGAGCTCAACTGCATGTTCGTTGAGCACCGGAAGCGCCCCGGGAAGCCCGAGCGTGACCGGATCGATGTGCAGGTTCGCGTCATCACCGAAATGGTTCGGGCTACCGCTGAACAACTTCGTGCGCGTGGCGAGCTCGACGTGGACCTCGAGGCCCACCACGAGTTCCCAACCGGGGACGATCTCGGCGCTCACTTCGCTGCCTCCTCGAGTGCGGCCGCCGTACGGAACATCACGGGCTCGCCGAGTGCCGGTGCGAGGATCTGCACCCCGACCGGCAGGCCGAACTCTGCAGTACCGAACGGCACGCTCATCGCCGGGTGGCCGACGAGGTTCGTGGGGATCGTGTAGGTGTCGCAGAGATACATCGCGAGCGGGTTGTCGCCCTTCGAGCCGAACTCGAACGCAACCGTGGGCGATGTGGGGGTGAGCAGCACATCAGCCTTGGCATAGGCGGCAGCGAAGTCGTTGGCGATGAGCCGTCGGATCTTCAACGCCTTGCCGTAGTAGGCATCGAAGTAGCCGGCAGAGAGTGCGTACGTGCCGATCATGATGCGGCGCTTCACCTCGTCACCGAAACCGGCCGAGCGAGTTGCGCTGTACATCGCGTTGGTGTCGGCGGCGTCGACACGCATCCCGAAGCGGACGCCGTCGTAACGAGCGAGGTTGCTCGACGCCTCGGCAGGCGCCACGAGGTAGTACGCCGTGAGGCCATAGGTGAAGGCAGGCACCTGGACGTCGACGATCTGTGCCCCGCGCGCCTCGAGCGTCGCGAATGCCGCTTCGAGTCGCTCCATGACCCCCGGATCGGCTCCTGCAGGGAGGTCAGTGATGCGACCAACACGCAGACCCTCGACACCCTTGCCCAGTTCGGGTCGCAGTGCCATGGCTGGCTGCGGGATGCTCGTGGAGTCCCGGACGTCGTGACCGCCGATGACCTCCATGAGCAGAGCGGCGTCCTCGACAGTGTGCGTGAACGGGCCGATCTGGTCGAGGCTGCTCGCAAATGCGATGAGGCCGTAGCGGGACACAGCACCGTAGGTGGGCTTGACACCTACGACGCCGCAGAGCGCGGCGGGCTGACGGATAGATCCACCCGTGTCCGAGCCGATCGCGATGGTGGCGAAGTCTGCGGCAACTGCCGCCGCCGAACCACCCGACGAACCACCGGGCACGCGGGACGTGTCGAGCGGATTTCGGGTAGGGCCGAACGCAGAGTTCTCGGTGGACGAACCCATCGCGAACTCGTCGAGGTTCGTCTTGCCCACGAATACCGCTCCGGCGGCAGCGAGTCGCTCCACCACGGTGGCGTCGTAGGGCGGCCGCCAACCCTCGAGGATGCGTGAGGAGCAGGTGGTGGGCACACCACGCGTGCAGAGGTTGTCCTTCAGCGCAATGCTGACGCCGGCAAGGGGGCCGGGATCCTCACCTGCGGCAACTCGACGATCGATGTCGGCTGCACGGGTACGCGCTGCGTCGTCGGTAACGAGGTTGAAGGCATGGATCTCGGCCTCACGACTGCCGATGCGTGCGAGGTGTTCCTCGAGGATGTCCGCAGCGCGGACTTGGCCCGAGCGCACGGCGGCAGCGGTGCTGACGGCGGTGCGGGGCATCAGAGGTCCAGTCCGAGAATGGGCGGCACACGGAAACGGTGCTGCTCGGCAGCGGGCGCCATCGCCAGCACCTCATCACGGTCGAGGGTGGGCTGCTCGACGTCAGCACGCATGACATTGACCAGCGGGAACGGCTGGCTGAGCGGCTCGACACCGCTCAGGTCGAGCGCGTCGATGTCCTCGAAGTGATCGAGCATCTTGGCGAGTTGGTCGGTGTAGCGGTCGAGGTCGGCCTCGGACATGTCGAGGCGGGCCAGTTTGGCCACCTTCGCAACGTCTGCCCTCGTGATGTGAACGGACACAAGAGACGAGGATACGACCCGTGGCAGGCCGTCAGTCCGACGATTCCCGATCCGCCGAGGGTTCTGCGTCCGATTCCGACTCGGGCTCCGAGTCCAACTTCACGTCCGGATCGGCAACGAGGCCTACCGGTGCGGGGTCGTCGAACGTTTCGGGCCGACGGGCGTCCCACACGAGCCACGCCATCGCTCCCACAAACACGATGAGGGACACCCAAGTGTTGACGCGCAATCCAGCGATTTTGTTCGCTTGGTCAATCCGCAGGCTCTCGACGCCGAACCGCAGTGCCGAATAGCCGACGAGGTACATCGCGAGCAGACGCCCGGGCTTGGGCTTCAGGTAGCGGTCGATGAGGATGAGGCCGACGCAGATGAGCAGGTTTCCGAGTGATTCGTAGAGGAACGTGGGGTGGAACAGCGTTCCCACGTCGTAACCCGCCGGGGTGTGGTCGGCGTCCACCCGCAGACCCCACGGCAACGTGGTGGGACGACCAAAGAGTTCCTGGTTCCAGTAGTTACCCCACCGGCCGATGGCCTGTGCTGCGGGGATGCTTGGCGCCGCGATCGTGGCGATTCGGCGGGCGCTGATGCCCTGGCGCTTCGCTGCCCAGATACCGACCGGGATACCCGCTATGAGGCCACCGGGAATCCCGAGGCCGCCCTCCCAGATCTTGGGGATGTCGGCGAGGTGGTGCTGGTAGCGACCCCAGTCGGTGATCACGTGATAGATCCGCGAACCGAGTACGCCGGCGATGACCGCCCAGACGACGATCGACGAGATCTGGTCCTTGGTGCCCCATCCCTTCCGCACGGCACGCGAAGACGCGATCCAGCCTGCGGTGAGCACACCGAGCCCGATCATCAGGCCATACGCACGAAGGTTCAGGGGGCCGAGGTGGATCGAGCCTGAACCGGGGCTCGCGATAGCAGCGGTGACGGTGGGGAGTACTGCGAGCATCGGGAGGATCAGGACCCGGTGACCTTGCGACCGAACGCCACGGACTGCTCGAACACGAGGTCCTTGTCGTAGTCGAGCGTCGCGACGTGATAGCTGCGGGTGAGCGTCACCCGCTCCACCGGACCCGCGAAGCTGTTCGCCAGGAAGTCCGCCTGAGCGGGGTCCACCACGTGGTCCTCGGGTGAATTGAGCAACAGGAGCGGCATCGTCATCGAGGAGTAGCGGGGCGCGAGATCGTCGAGACCGCCCATGAGCGACAACAGGGGTTTGATGGGGGTGCCTTCGTAGGCCGTTTCCTTCACGTCAGGATCTGCGATGTCGGAACCGATGCCCGGGATGACTGCCATGCCCTGCTCGATGAAGTCCTCGAGCATCTCGATGACCTCTGCAGGCTGTGGCTGCGTAGCAGGGTTGATGCACACCAGCCCGCGAACCTCGGGATGCTGCGAACCAACCCACAGGGTGAGTGCACCGCCCATACTCAAGCCTGCGACCACAACGCTCGTCGACCGCTCGGCGAGTGACTGATAGGCCGCCTCCGCGGCGGCAGTCCAGTCCGCCCACGTGGTGGGCACCATGTCGTCCACGTGGGTGCCGTGGCCGGGCAGACGCGGCAGCTCGACGTGGAAACCGGCAGCGGCGAAGGCTTCCGCGACACCACGCATCGAGCCGGGGTTTCCGGTGAAACCGTGGATACACAGCGCGCCGGGAGCGCCGGCACCCGCCGTGTGCGACCACGGCTCGGCGCCGGGGATGATCGGATGACTCATGGAGGAGTGTCTAGCAGCCGGCGCTGCGCACGGGCACCGGGCCCGGTGGACCCATGCGCGTAGCCTGTCCCCCGAATGCCCCCGAGCCCCGCCCAACGGCACCCCTACGGTGCGCGACGCGTCACCCCGGCGCGCCCGCGGGGCCGACGCAGGGCGGACATGAGCACGTGGGCGGCGGTGGTGCCAGTGCTCACGCTCGTTCCCGGCTGGCTGCTCGCCATGGCGCTGTTCTGGCTGCCGTTCCGCCTGGCGTTCCACACCCGGTTCTGGGTGTTCTGCCTCGTCTACCTCGCAATCGGCTCGATGTTGTTCTTCCGGCCCATCCAACGCGTCGCCCTCGTGCGCCTCGTCGGAGCACGGCGTCTCACCGCCGACGAGCGAGCCATCATCGATCCCGTCTGGGGCCAGGTCACCCAGGCAATGCGGTCCTCCCCACGCCGCTACCTGCTCGCTGCGCTGGATGCCGACGATCTCAACGCGTTCGCATGCGGAGGTCACCTCGTGGTGGTCACGTCGTACGCGATCAACGTGCTGCCGGACTTCGAACTGAGCGGGGTGCTGGCCCACGAACTGTGCCACCACCTCGGCCTGCACACCGTTGCGCTCACGGTGCGGCACTGGCTCGGCCTGCCGGTCACCCTGCTGGCGCGCTTTGGGTTCTTCCTCGAGCACGTTGCCCAGGCCGCGACTGCCTCATTCGCCCAGCGTTCGGACGGTCTCACCGTGGTGGGGACAGTGGTGTCCACCGTGCTGCGAATCGGCGCCTGGTTGATGCTGGTAACGATCCTGTTGTCGAACGCCCTGTCGAACCTGGTCGGCCGCACCGCAGAGTTCGAGGCAGACAAGCGGGCGGTGCAACTGGGATACGGACCTGCGCTGTCGGCCGCCCTGCGCCGCTTCGTGAGCATGGGTCATGCTGCACCACCCGATTCGTGGCGGGCGCGGGCATTCGCCTCGCACCCCTCGGCCCGGGTGCGCATCGCCCGCATCGAATCCCAGATGCGGACTCGCCGTTCCCGTCCGCGCTAGACGGCTCGGGCGTACACGGCGTACAACGGGTCGCCCGGTGTTCCCGGTGGGGTACGCAACTCGATGACCGGTTCGCCCCACCCAAGACCCGGCTGTGCGCTGCGGCGGAAGTAGAGCGCCACCAGCAATCCGTGCTGTTCCTCCGTGGTCATCGTCCAACCCCGGATGACTTTCGTGGGGAAGTAGCGGTTCGAGAAGGTGTTCACGAACAGACCGCCCGGGCGCAGCACTCGGCGAACCTCGCTGAACACCTCGATCGGGTGGACGAGGTAGTCCACCGACACGCAACACGTCACGGCGTCGAACGAGGCATCCTCGAAGGGAAGGATGGGATCATCGTTGAGGTCGTAGACCACGGCCTCGCTCGCCTGCTTGTTTGCCGTGAGTTCGTTGGCGTTCAGCCCGAGGACCACCAGTTCGTCCGGCTTGGTCTCAAAGTGCGAGATCCACGACGACATGAGGTCGAGTACCCGGCCGCCGAGACCGAGTTCGGTGTACAGGGCGCCGACAGCGGCGATGGCGCGGTCGTCGATGTGGGTGACGAACCGGTCATGCTCGTAGAACATCGTGTCGGGAAGCGGGTCGACCCGGGTGAAGAACCCGGGCGGGAAGGGCAACTCCTGCGGAGGACCGAGGTCCGGGGCGCCAGACGGCCGCTCGGCAGGCCCCGCACCCTCATTTGGTGTCGATGCGTCGCTCACAGCCACCACGATGACACGCCCCGAACCGCTCCGGGGGTGTCACAGGCACCCGCCGCCTTCTAGTCTCGGCAGTGATGTACCGCTACCTGTGGACTCCCCTGACGCTCGGCCCGGTCACCACGCGCAACCGGATCGTGTTCTCGGCGCACCTCACGAACTATGCGAGGGACGGCAAGCCCACCGAGCAGCACGCTGCGTACTACGGGGCGCGTGCAGCGGGCGGAGCCGGCCTCATCATCACCGAGGAGCACTCCACACACCCGACGGACTGGCCGTACGAGAAACTGATCCACGGTTTCCATCGCGATGTCATCCCCGGCTACCGACGCATCACGGAGGAAGTGCACCGCCACGGCGTGCCGATCTTCGCCCAGATCAATCACAACGGTGGTCAGGCCTCGTCGATGTACTCGCGCCTTCCGGTGTGGGCTCCGTCCCCGGTGGCCGACCCGTTGTTCCGCGAGGTCCCCAAGGCTGTCTCGCACGCAGAGATTGCCGACATCGTGGCCGGCTACGCACTCGTCGCCGAACACTGTGCAGAGGGTGGCTTCGACGGCATCGAGTTGCAGTGCTCCCACTCGTCCATCGTGCGCGGCTTCCTCTCCCCCGCCACCAACAAGCGCACCGACGAGTACGGAGGGAGCCTCGTCAACCGCGTGCGCATCCTCGCCGAGATCGTCGCAGCGGTGCGCAAGGTGGTCGGCAACCGGCTCGCTCTCGGCGTGCGCATCTGCGGCGACGAGTTCATCGACGGCGGCACCACCATCGAGGAGGCCGTCGAGGTAGCCAAGCTGGTGGAGGCAACGGGCCAGGTCGACTACATCAACACCTCGATCGGAGTCGCCACGGCGAGCCTGTTCATGATCGAGGCATCGATGCACATCCCGCCGGGATATGCGATGTTCATCCCCTCGGCAATCCGCAAGGCCGTCGACCTTCCCGTCGTCGGTGTCGGTCGCTTCAAGGACCCGCTGCAGGCAGAACGTGCGCTCGAGGAGGGGCACTGCGACCTCGTGGGCGTGGTGCGTGGCCAGATCGCCGACCCCGACTTTGCGTCGAAGTCCCGCTCGCGTGCCACCGAGGACATCCGCCTCTGCCTGTCGTGCAATCAGGAGTGCGTGGGGCGCATGGGTCTCAACCGCTGGCTCGGCTGTATCGAGAACCCGCGCACCGGACGTGAGTCGCAGGGCGTTGGGCTCTCTCGACCGGCAGCAAAGCGCAAGAACGTCATGGTGGTGGGTGCAGGCCCCGCTGGTCTGCAGGCAGCAATCGCCGCTGCCCGCAACGGGCACACCGTCACCGTGTACGAGAAGGAGTCGGTTGCGGGCGGACAGGTGCGCCTCGCTGCGTCGGTGCCCAACCGTGCCGAGTTCGGCGACATGATCCGCAACCAGATCATCGAGTGCCAACGACTCGGTGTGAGCATCGAGTACGGCGTGGGCGTGTGGCCCGGTCTGGTCGAGGAGAAGAAGCCGGACCACATCGTGGTCGCCATGGGCGCCGAGGCGCAGCGGCCGTGGTGGGTTCCGGGCGACGCGCAGCGCGTGTGCGACGTTCGCGACGTGCTCACGGGAGCAGCATCACCCTCGGGCACCGTGGTGGTCATCGACGAGATCGGGTTCCACCACGCAACGTCCGTCGGCGAGCTGCTCGCAGACCGCGGCTGCAACGTCGAGATCGTCACCCCGGGCATGGTGGTGGGCCAGGACCTCGGCATCACGCTCGACATGGAGAACTGGTGGATGCGTGCTACCGCCAAGGGCATCGTGCAGACCACCGACCTCGTGCCGATGGGTCTCGAGGTTGGCGAGAGCACGAACACGCTGAACCTGCTCCACCACCCCACCGGCGGCAACGTGCAGCGCACCCCCGACTGGGTGGTGCTTGCGGTGCCGGCGAACCCCGTCGAGTGGCTGTATAACGATCTGAAGGGTGCGGGCTGGAGCGTGGAGCGGGTGGGCGACTGCCTGGCCCCACGCCGGGCCCACGCTGCTGTCGTCGAGGGCGAGCGGGCCGGGGCTGCGGTCTAACGACCGAACCGACTGCGCTGACGGTCTCCCCCCACCCTGCGCCGGTTAGCGTCACAGTCAGCATGTACGCGGGGATCATCAGCCGGCTCTTCGACAACCTCGACATCTGGTCGAGCCACTACTGGTATCTCGGCATTGTCTTCGGGCTCGCCTACCTCGACTCGGTGTTCCCGGTCGTGCCGAGCGAACTGTGCGTCATCATCGGCGGAGTCGCTGTGTCCACGGGTGGGGCTCGGTACAACATCTGGCTCGTCATCGCCTGCGGGGCGCTCGGCGCATTCCTCGGCGACAACACGGCCTACCTCATCGGACGGCGCTTCGCCCGTGCATTCGAACGACGGGCCGCACGCAAAGAGGGCTTCCGCAAACGATTGCAGTGGGCGCACGACCAACTGGAGACCCGGGGCGGTCCGCTGCTCATCACGGCCCGGTTCATCCCCGGTGGCCGCACGGCGCTCACGCTCGCCAGTGGCATCACGCTCCAGCGCCAGCGCTGGTTCATGGGATGGGCCGCCATCGCTGCGGTCATCTGGGCCGGGTACGCCGCCGGACTGGCCTACGTGGTGGGCAAGCCGTTCGCCGACAACCACACCGCCGCGTTCCTCGTGGCCTTCGGCACTGCCCTCGTGGTGAACGTGGTCATCGAGGTGGTCCGCAAGGTGCGCGGCCACGGCAAGACGGTCCAAGCCACCGTGCTGGAGCCGGTCGAGATCGCCGAAATCATCGCCACCGACCCGCAAACGTGACCGCTGCCACTCCCGGCCTCTAGCCTCGCACCATGCTCGCTGTCGTCTTTGCCCGGGATGGGGTCGTTCCGTCCGGTGGGGACGAGGCCGTCGCCGAGTGCGGGCGGGTCCTCGTCTGCGGAACCGGCGCCGCCACAGCGGCATCGCTGCTCCGGGCCGCCGACGTTCGGGCCGTGGAAACGGGGCCCTTCGCACCGGGTTCCCTTGCTGTGCAGATTGCCCCACTCATTGATGACGAGGTCGTGGTGCTGCCCGGCAGCCCCGACGGCCGCGACCTTGCGCCCCGGCTCGCCCACGTGCTCCGCCGACAACTGCTGGCCGGCGCTATTGCTGTCACCCCTCACCAGGTGTTCGTGGCACGCGGTGGGGGTCGTGAGATTCACGAAGTCACGGTCGACGGCCCGTTCGTGGCCACACTCGTACCCGGTGTCCGCGGCGTCGACGAAGACGCCGTGCAGGCGACCGCACCCGCGCAGGGCATTGCCGTTGCGGTTGCCTCGGGAACCGACTGCACCGTGGTCGAGGTGCTCGGACCCGACGTGACCACCATGGATCTCACTGAGGCACCACGCATCCTCGGTGGCGGCGCCGGCCTCGACTCGTCGCCGCGCTTCGAACAACTCACGCGCGTCGCCACGGCGCTTGGTGCGTCGGTTGGGGCCACACGCGTCATCACCGACCGCGGCTGGCTCCCCCATGCACGTCAGATCGGCACCACCGGCTGTGTCATCGACCCCGAGCTGTATCTCGCATTCGGCATCAGCGGAGCCGTGCAACACACCGCAGGCCTCGGTCAGCCGAACCACATCCTCAGCGTGAACACCGACCCGCACTGCCCGATGATGCAGCTGGCAGATCTGGCCATCGTGTGCGACGCGAACGCAGCGCTCGACGCGCTCGAGACCAAGCTTTCCGAGCGCACCGCACTCCAGGGTGGTTCCCGTGGCTGAGCGCAGCACCGACTTCGATGCCATCGTCGTTGGCGCAGGGCCAGCGGGTTCGTGCGCAGCGATCGAGCTGGCACGGGCCGGCAAGAGCGTCCTGCTCATCGAGCGAGGTCCGTTCCCGGGCAGCAAGAACATGTACGGCGGCGTGGTGTACCCGCGCATCCTCGACGAACTCATCCCGCAGTGGTGGGAGGAAGCCCCGATCCAGCGATGGGTCACGCGGCGCTCCACCATGATCATGACGCCCACCCAGGCGCTCACCATCGACTTCCGCTCGCAGAACTGGGCCGCACCGCCCTACAACGGTGCCACTGCCTACCGACCCGACTTCGATCACTGGCTCGCCAACAAGGCCACCGACGCGGGAGCACAATTGCTCTGCTCTACGGTGGTCACGGGTGTGCTACGTGACAGCGCCGGAAACGTGACCGGCGTGCGCACGGATCGTCCCGACGGCGACCTCACCGCGAAGGTGGTCATCGCCTGCGACGGCGTCAACAGTTTCATCGCGAAGGAAGTCGGGCTGTACGGCAAGGCCGACGCGTCGAACTACACCCTCGGGGTGAAAGAGACACTCGCACTGCCCAAGGAGACCATCGACGAACGCTTCGGTGTGCGCGGCCGAGAGGGCGTCGACATCGAGGTCGTCGGGTGCACCGAGGGTGTGAACGGTGGAGGCTTCGTTTACACGAACCTCGACACGGTGTCGCTGGGCGTGGTGCTCAAGCTCCCGAAGCTTGCTGCGCAGAAGAAGCGGCCCGAGGAGATCATCGCCTCGTTCAAGAAGCACCCGGCCATCGCACCGCTCATCGAGGGCGCAGAGCTGAAGGAATACTCGGCGCACGTGATTCCCGAGGCCGGCTACAAGATGTTCCCGAAGCTTGTTGGCCCCGGTCTCCTCGTCGCAGGCGACGCGGCGGCGTTGTGCCTCGCCGCCGGCATCTGGCTCGAAGGCGTGAACTTCGCCATGGCGTCGGGCATGTATGCCGGGCGCGCTGCGGCGCAGGCACTTACCCGGGGCAACACCGGTCCCGACGGCCTCAAGCCGTACCTCACCATGCTCGACACAAGCTTCGTGCTGAAGGATCACCAGAAGCTGCAGGAGATCCCGCACCTCGTGCTGTCGGACCGTGTGCAGAACCAATACCCCGGGTTCATCGCGAACATCGTCGAGCGCATGTTCCGTGTGGACAACCCCACGCCCAAGCCCGGGCTACGACGAATCCTGCTCGAGGAGCGCAAGCGCGCCGGTATCCGCTGGCGCGATCTGTTGAGGGATGGACGGACCGGCATGAAGGGATTCGGCTGACATGACTGCATTCCGCACCGACTGGGGAACGATCAGCTTCGACGACCGCATGGCCACGTCGGAGTTCCGCATTCACGAGCGCGCCCACATCGTGGTCGACGGTGACGCTTGTCGCGGCTGCAGCACACAGGAGTGTGTGGTGGCCTGTCCCGCACGCCTCTTCGTGCCGACATCCGATGGAGGTGTGCTGTTCAACTACGAGCAGTGCTTCGAGTGCGGCACCTGCTATCTCGTCTGCAACACCAAGGGCGCCATCTCCTGGAACTACCCCGAGGGCGGTCACGGCATCGTCTTCCACCAGACGTGAGCGTGCAGCGATGACCGTTGTTGCCTGCCTGAAGTGGCTCACACCGCACGATGCCGACGACCGCTTCGGCGGGATCTCCCCTGCCGACTCATCGGCACTTGAGTGGGCGCTTCGGCTCGGCGAGCAGCGCGGCGAGGACGTGCTCGCCATCACTGTCGGCCCTGCTGCGGCGGACACCGCCCTTCGAGATGCACTCGCCTGTGGCGCACAGCGCGCCATCCGTGTTGACGCGGTCGATGAACTGCTCAGCACCGACGTCGCTGCCGCGATTGCGTCGGCCATCGACGGCGTCGACGTGTCGTACGTGTGCTGCGGCGACTACTCGCTCGACCGCGGCACGGGTTCGGTGCCGGCGTTCCTCGCTGCACAGATCGAGGCCCGTCAGGCACTTGGCCTCATCGAGGTCGTACTCGGAAGCGACGTGATCGCCCTGCGTCGCCTTGACGGAGGCCGTCGCGAGCGCCTCCGTGTGGATGCGCCTGCTGTTCTGTCAGTGGAAGGCGCAACGGCAACGCTGCGGCGCGCACCACTCTCGGGAGCGCTCGCGGCCCGCAACGCAACGATCGAAGTCGTTGCCGGCCCGGTCGGTTCGCACCTGCCCACGGCACGACGCCCCTACCGGCCCCGCGCACGGGTACTCCCCCCGCCGAAGGGTGGCACGCTCGAGCGCGTGCAATCGCTGCTCAGTGGTGGCGCTGCCACGAAGTCGCACGGAGTACCCGTGGAACTCTCACCCGACGAGGCCGCCGAGCGCATCCTGGCCGCGCTGGATGAATGGGGATACGCGTGAAGATCGGTGTGTTCGGCCTGAACAGCGGTGCGGTGCACGGCGCAGAATCGGTGTCCGTACTGGCACCTCTGGCCGAGCAACTGGGTTACGACTCGTGGTGGGCCGGGGAACACGTGGTGCTCCCGTCGCCGCAGGTCCCGCCGTCGCCCGCCCGGCCCGAGACACCGATGGTGGACCCACTGGTGCACCTGCCCTTCGTTGCAGCGCTCACGAAGACCATAGCGCTGGCCACCGGCATCATCATCATCCCGCAGCGCAACCCTGTCGTGCTCGCAAAGCAGGTGGCATCGCTCGACGTGATGTCGGCTGGCCGCTTCTGGTTCGGTATCGGCGTGGGCTATCTCGAGCCCGAGTTCCGTGCGATCGGCGCGCCGTTCGACGACCGCGGGCCGCGCACCGACGAGTACCTCGACGCGATGCACGCACTGTGGACCCAACCCGCACCCATCGCCTTCAACGGCCCGCGCGTGCAGTTCTCGGGTGTGGACGCCAATCCCCGTCCGATTCAGGAAGGTGGGCCGCGCATCATTGTCGGTGGCCACGCTGCACCCGCGTTCCGCAGGGCCGTCGCCCGCGGGCACCAGTGGTACGGCTTCTTCCGCTCGCCCGAGCAGGTGGCGAAAGACCTCGCTGCGCTGCGAACTGCAGCAGGTCAGGTGGACCGCCCTGCGCACCTCGGACGGCTCGAGACCAGCGTGACACCGTCGGGCCCGCTCACGGCCGAACTCGTCGAGGCATATGCGGCCGCCGGCGTGGACCGCATCGTCACGATGCCCGGTGGCAAGACGCTGCAGGCCACGATCGACCGCATGACTGCCGAGGCTGCGCTGGTCTAAGGCGCAGTACTACCGTGCGCATTGCCGTAGTCGGTGCAGGTATCGGGGGGTCCGCCCTCGCACTGTCGCTGCACGCCGCCGGATTCGACGAGGTCGACGTCTACGAGGCCGCCGCCGAGGTGCGCGAGTTGGGCGTTGGGATCAACGTGCTGCCGCACGCAGCGCGGGAGCTCACCGAGCTAGGCCTCGCCGACGAGCTCGATGCCGTCGCCGTTCGCACCGCGCAGCTCAGCTATCACAACCGCTTCGGGCAGCAGTTATGGATCGAGCCGCGAGGAATCGAGGCGGGCTACCGCTGGCCGCAATGGTCGATCCACCGTGGACACCTGCTCGGTGTGCTCTTCGGCGCAGTGAGGGAGCGCCTCGGCGATGCCCGCATCCACCTCGGCCGCCGCCTCGGTCCTGACGATCTCGACTCGATTGATGCCGACGTCGTGGTGGGCTGCGACGGCGTGCATTCAGCGCTGCGCCATCTGGTGGTCCCCGGCGAGGGCGCCCCGCTGTGGAACGGGGTGACGATGTGGCGTGGCGTCACGATCACCGAACCGTTCCTCGACGGGCGACGGATGGTGATGGCCGGCCGGTTGAGCCGTCGCGTCATCGTGTACCCGCTGCGCAATCTTCCCGACGGGCGTCAGCTCATCAATTGGGTAGTGGCGGTTCGCACCGCCGACGGTCGACCGATGCCCAAGCAGGACTGGAGCGCGGAGACGGACCCGAGGGAAGCGCTCGCCGAAGCCGACGGGATCGAACTCGATTTCCTCGACCTTCACAGACTGATCGGGGAGTGCGAGTCGGTCCTCAAGTATCCGATGGCTGACCGCGAACCGATCCCCACCTGGCGCGCCGGCCGTGTCACTTTGCTCGGCGATGCCGCGCATCCGATGCAGCCCAATGGGTCCAACGGAGCCGCCCAGGCGATCCTCGATGCGCGTGTGCTGGCGCGAGAACTCGTTCGCCACGCCCGGACCGGCGCATCGCTCGATGCGCTCGATGCCTACGAGCGCGAGCGGATACCCGCTACGACTGCAGTGGTGCTGAGCAACCGCAAGGCGGGACCGGAACGAATCCTTGACGTCGTTGCGGATCGCAGCGCCGAGCGGTTCTCACGACTCGAAGACGTGGTGTCTACCGACGAACTCACTGCGATTGTTGACGACTACCAACGCGCCGCCGGCTTCGACCCAGACGTGTTGAACGGTCGAGAGTCGCTCAGCGCCCAGCTCGACGTTTGACGTCGCAACGAGCCCTTACGGCTTGATCGTAAACGTGTGGGTGTAGGTATCGTCCGCGTTGAGGACGGTGGTGACCGAACCCTTTGCGCCGTCGTAGGCGCCCGTGCCGTCGATGATCGAGCGGACCTGCGGGTCACCCACTTCCATCTCTTTCTTGTTCGGCTTGTACTTCGAGGTGCCGCTCACCTTCAGCGAGTCCGTCGCGTTCAGCTGGAAGGTGAGCGTTCCCTTGCGCTGCTC
>CANIBN010000052.1 GCA_947465505.1 Acidimicrobiales bacterium
CCGGCAAATGACTCGCAGACGCAAGCCACCGTGCCCGCAGGCTCGACACTGTCCACGGTTCCCGGTGAGGGACTTGAACTGCACGCGCTCATCCAGAAGGTCTCGCCGTCGGTCGTGGCGGTCGAGGTGAGCCAGCAGGACAGTTCCGGCGCAGTCCAGCCGCTCTCTGCAGGCTCCGGCGTCATTATCTCGAGCGACGGGCTCGTGCTCACCAATGCGCACGTGGTCGCAGCAGTAGATCAGTTCGGCCGCACAGTGGACAACGTTGTCTACACACTGAAGATGAACGACGGCACCGTGCGCGAGGCAAAGGTGCTCGGCACGGCACCAGATTTCGATGTTGCGCTCATGCAACTCACCGACACGTCAAACCTCACCCCGATTACGCTCGGCAATTCGTCCGAGGCTCGCGTTGGTGACGACGTGGTCGCAATTGGCAACGCCCTCGACCTCGGCGACAGCCCCACCATCACTCGCGGCATCGTGTCGGCGCTCGACCGCTCGCTCGAGGAGTCCAGCACCGTCACGCTGCACGGCCTCATCCAGACCGACGCTCCTATCAATCACGGAAACTCGGGTGGAGCCCTCGTCGACGCGCAGGGTCGTCTCATCGGCATCAACTCGGCCGGCATCCCCGACGCACAGAACATCGGCTTTGCCATTGCGATCGACAGTGTGAAGCCCTTGCTCGACGACCTGAAGGCCGGCAAGACGCCGAAGGCAACCCCCACGGCGTTCCTCGGGGTGAGCGTGAGCCAGACGCCGAACGGCGTGGCCATCGTGACCGTCACCGACGGCAGTGGTGCGAACAAGGCAGGTATCGAGGCCGGCGACATCATCAAGCGTGTTGGCGACGTCGACATCTCGACCATCGAGCGACTCGGCGAAGTGCTGCGCACGATCACTCCGGGAACCAGCACGCCGGTGCAGATCCTTCGAGACGGCAAGACCGTCGACTTCACCGTGGTGATGGGATCCCGAGCCGGCTGACCAAGCCCTAGCCCTGGGCTCGGCGCTAGGGCTACGGCTCGTTCCGGTTGCGCTCCTGAAAGTCGCGGTCGGCGCGCTTGCCTCGGTAGACCCGCATGTCGATGGCACGGAACACATCTGGTTCGAGCCGGAACAGCAGGCGATGCTCGGTCTGCATATTCGCAAAGAACGCATTCGCCGCGGTATCTCCCGATGGCGTGCGCACGTACTTGTCCACGAGCAGCGACGAGATCGGCCAGATGTCGAATTCCGGGAGTTCGTGAACGGTCACCGATCCGTCGATGCCGACGTGCCCTGCCGCTGGGGACATCGCCTCGACACAGAGCGATGCTCGTGGGTCCGCCATCAACTGCTTGCACCACACGCGCTCGTAGGTGCCGGTGATCCAGGCCGCGTGTCCGTCCCAGTGGAACCACACGGGCACCGTGTACGGCAGTCCGTTACGCCGCAGGGTGGCCAGTACCCCCACGTGAGGCTGGGCAAGGAAGGTTTCGACATCTGCGGCGTTCATCCGGGGCACGTGGCCAGTCTCGCGGCCCAGTGGTGCGCCATACTCGGATCAACCCCCAGGAGTTCTCATGACCACGCCCTCGTCTCCCAAACAGCAGCAGCGTCCGCTCGACGCCGAACAGCCTGCGGGCCCCCAGCGCCGGGTGCTCTGGGTAGCCGTTGGCGTGGTGGTCGCTGCGGTGATTGCCGTCGTGGTGATCCTTGCGGCGACGGGTGGGTCGGACACCCCGAAGAAGATCACGCTCCTTCAGGTTCAGCCGGTGACCATCAGCGGCGACCCGCTCCCGACACCCGAGGCAGGAGCACCCGATAACGGTCCCGGCAAGTCGGTGCCCCGCATCGACGGTCGCACCTTCGGCAGTCGGCGCATCAGCATCAAGCCCGGCAAGCCGACGCTGGTGGTGGCGATCAACCGGGCCGATCCAGAGGTGGAGGGCGAGGTGAAGGCAATCGTCCAGTGGCACCACGCGGAACTGACTCCCGAGGCGCTCAACGTGGTCACGCTGGTCACCGGTCCGGGGCGCGCCGGTGCGGCAGATCCCGTATCGAGTTGGTTGGTGCGTGAGGAATGGCCGTTCCCGGTCCTCGTCGACGACGAGAACTCCTCGGCTGCGGCTGCGCTCGGCTTCGTCGCGACGCCCGGGATCCTCCTGATCGACACCGATGGCGTTGCTCGATACCGCGTGCTCGGCGCTCTGCCCATCGACCGCCTGGTGCAGGAGATCAAGGACCAACTCGGACTCTGAGCCGACGCTCTGAACGCGCTACTCGGCGCGCTGGATTGTCTCCGGGCGCCATCTCGGCGGCGAGTCCGTGCCGTTGACGATGCGCTTCCATGACGGCCACAGGTACTGGACCGTGATGACGTACATCGCGAGTACCAGTGAGGACAGCCAGAGCGTGGTGCGCAGTCCGAACACCTTGTCGGCGAGGTAGCCGTTGATGATCGAGAACCCGCCGAATGCCAGGCCCACGAGTGCCGAATAGATCGACAGCACTCGTCCGCGCGAGTGCTCCGGCGCATCGCGCTGCACCACGGCACCCATGGTGATGAAGGAGATTGGCGCCGACATGCCGAAGAGCATCGTGGCGATTACGGCGAGGAAGGGACGGTGCGCCTGCGAAGCGAGCAGGATTGCGAGGCAGGAGATCAGCGGGACGATGGTGAGCACCCGTGAGCGTCCGATGAGTGCGGTAACCCCCGCAACGCAGAAGCCTGCAGCGAGTGCCCCGATGCCCATCGACACGTAGAGCACCATCCAGAACCGCTTCCAGTCGGTAACGGATGCGGCGTAGGTAGGGATGGTGCTGAAGGTCATGGCGCAGCACAACTGGACGAATACCGTGCTGATGATCATGGTGCGCGTGCCGGGCGTGCTACCGGCAAGCTTGATGGCGCCACGGATCTCTGAGAATGCCTGCGTGAGGCGTACGGTGCCGCCGCCATGGAGAGGTCGCTTGATTGTCATCATGACGAACGCCATCACCACGAAGCTGATCGCATTACCGGTGATGCTTGCCGCTGGTCCCCACACACTGGTGGTGATCGCAGCGAGCATCGGGCCGATCGCACGGCCGCTGTTCCAGGTCATGCCCGACAGCGACAGGGCGCCGAGCAGTTCCTCCCTCGGGACGAGGAGCGGGATCATGGCCTGGAACGCCGGGTTCCCCAACGAACTGGCGCAGCCCTGCAGGAACACGATCGCGGAGAGCGCATAGGCAGAGGTGACGCCGGCATGAACCGTGAGCGCCAGTCCACCTGCGAGAACCGCTTGCACCCATTGCATGGACATGGCCACGCGGCGCCGGTCAAAGCGGTCGGCTACCAGTCCACCGATGGGCGACATCAGGCCCTGGGGGATGAACAGGCTCGAGAACACGAGCGCCGTGGCACCCGAACTCTTGCTGTTCGTGGCCACGAGCACGGTGACGGTGACCGCCTGCATCCAGGTTCCGAGGTCGGAAACCATGGCCGAGGTCCAGAGGCGGCGGAAGTCCTTGTGACGACGGAGGGTGACGAGGGGATTCGAACTCACGGCGTTGGCCACCGTACCGGAGCGGGGCCCGGGGCCCGGTGGTCGGGCTCGCTCGTGGGGGAGTGACGTTTGTCAGACGGCCGTGCGCGCATCGCGGAGGTCCTTGCGCAGTGGCGTCGGGTCGCCGTGATCGATATATCCGCGCAGTGCGGGACGGCTGACGAGCGCAAGGAGGACTGTGGCGGCGAGGACTGCGCCCGATACGAGGTATTGCGTGCGCAGTCCCCAGAACTTGTCGGCGAGCCATCCGCTGAACGGCGCCATGACGCCGAACACGAAACCGATGACCGCACCCTGAATGGAAGTGATGCGCCCGCGGAAGGCCTCCGGTGCCTCTCGCTGGACCACACCGCCGATCAACACGAATGCCGGTACCGAGGACGCACCGAAGATAAACGCAACGATCGTTGCCGAGAACTCGTCATGCAGCTGTGAGGCGGCGATCATGCTGGCCGCCCCAACGAGCAGCAGTCCGGCGAGGCTACGCGAGCGGCCGAAGTGCCGTGAGAGTGCGGACACCCCGAGGCCGGCGATCAGCGCACCGAGTCCGATGGCCGTGTACAGCACCTGAGGGAAGCTCTTGCCGCCGCCGACTGCCTTCGAGTAGAGCGGCACGAGGCTGAACATGGTGGGGAACGTGGCCTGCAGGATCGCCACCGCAAAGAGCATCAGGCGCAGCGCGGGAGAGCGCCACATCATCTTGGCGGCGGTAACGAGTTCGCGACGGAAGTCACGTAATTGGACGTCCCCACCTCCCTTGAGCGGACGGTGGATGGTGAACATCACGAGGGCCATCGCGACGAAGCTCACCGCGTTGCCCATGATGGTGGCGGCGGGGCCCCAGATACTCGTGGTGATGGCCGCAATCATCGGCCCGAGGATGCGGCCGGCGTTCCAGCTCACGGAGCCGAGCGAGATGGCTGGGAACAGATCCTCACGTGGCACGAGCAGCGGGATCATCGCTGCGTATGCCGGCTGACCGACCGCATTGGCACAGCCCTGGATGGCAACGAAGATGGCGAGCGGGATCGGCGCGGTGAGCCCACGATGGATGAGCAGCGCGAGCACGGCGGCCAACGCGGTCTGCACCACGAGCACGGAGATGGCGACGTGTCGGCGGTCGAAACGATCGGCAAGAAGTCCCCCGAGCGGCGCACACACGGCTTGGGGCAGGAACAGAGCCGAGTAGACAAGCGCTGTCGAGGCGGCACTCTTCGAGGAACTCGCAACGAGCACCGTGACGGTGACGGCCTGCATCCAGGTGCCGATGTCAGAAACCACGGCTGAGTACCAGAGGCGCCGGAAGTCCGGGTGCCTCCGAAGGGTGCTCAAGGGATTGCTGTTCACGCAGGAGCGAGAATAGTTGCTGACAGCAAGTAACGAGTGGCAAGGGTGGCCCGGTGTCCCGTGGAACGGCCAGTAGGGTGATCTGCGCAATGGCTGGCCGCTACCGGTTCTCGTTCCCCCAACGTCGTCATCAGGACGACCCGTGGTTCCGCATCGGGAACCTCGACGTCACCACGACGGTGCTCGTGGCACTGCTCAGCCTCGCGTCCATGGTGGTGTATGCAGTCAACCGAGACGTGCTCCTCCGCTTTGTCGTCTGGCCGGAGAAGGTGTGGAGCGGTCAGGTGTGGCGCCTCGTCACGTGGCCAGTCATCACCGATGGCAACATTCTCTGGGGCATCGTCAGTATCGCCATCTTCTGGTGGTTCGGCCGCGATCTCGAGGCCCAGATCGGTCGCGTCCGATTCGCCGTCCTCCTGGCAGCGGTCACCATCGGTTCGGGCCTGCTTGCTGCCGGACTCGACATCGGCATCGTCGGTCTCCGCTATGTCGAACTCGCCGTGTTCATCCTGTTCATCGCCGAGCACCCGCGCATCCCGTTCTTCTTCGGGATTCCCGGATGGATCATCGGTGCGGTGTTCGTCGGTGCAGAGGTGCTCCAGCGGCTCGGCAACCGGGAGTTCGAGCAGATGTGGGTCACCCTCGTCTCCATTGCGATTGCCCTGCTGCTGGGCCGGTCGTTCGGTCTCGCCGCCGATCAGGCGTGGATTCCCAACCTCGGGGGCGGAGCGCTCGGTCGCCGCTCGCCGGCGACTGCGCGAACACGTCGCCCGGGGAAGAAGCGTGCAAAAGGTACCCGCGCCGCCACCCAGCCGGGCAGCGTCGTGAGCGGTCCATGGGCACCACCGAGCCCCACCGCCGCAGCGGATCAGGCAGAGGTCGATCGTTTGCTCGACAAGATTTCCGCCCAGGGGATCGACGCGCTCTCCAACGCCGAGAAGCAGCGACTCAAGGAAGCGAGCGAGCGGTTGCGCCGAGAGCGCGGCTGATCAACGGTTCTTCGGTCGCATCGACTCCGACCAGCCGGTCGGGTCCTTGCCGAGTTCCTTGAACCGGCGAATGATCTGCAACGGAGGCGGTAGTTCCTCGCCAGCGTTGATGAGCGACATATTCGGTCCGTCCTCGGCCCACACGTGACAGGTGTTGAGGTTCATCGCCAGGCTGCGCTTGCGCTCCTCCGGTGTCACCATCTCGCTGATCGTTGCGCCCGACTGCTTGGCCTTCACGGCCTGCATCGACCAGATGGTCTGCATTGCCACCGGTGCCATCGCCTGGATGAGCGCCGTGGTGTGCGTGCAGGCTCGGGGGCCGCCGAACAACTCGCGGATTTTGTGGGTGAACCCGCGGGCGATATTCAGCCCAATGAGCTTCTGGTAGTGGTCGACGATGTTCGTGCACGTCGTGTGCGGGTGCGCCTCGAACACCACCGCAGCGTCAACGATCTCCATCTGCGGGTACACCACGGTGAGGTCCACAATCATGTGGTGCATGACCAACGGCTCGTCGTCGTCGGGTACGTACAGTCCGCCGGGCTTGCGGTCCATCACGGCGCCACGGATGATGACCGTGTTCTCGTCCTTCAGGAACGAACGCACCTCGTAATTGCGCGTGTGGAGGAGCGGGTAGTCCGGATCGGGCGGGAGGATGTTCTGCGCCATGGGTCCATGTCACTCGCTGGCGGTGGTCGCGGCCAAACCGGGGCCAGCCAGGGTCAGCGCGGCGCGGTGCCAGCCCGTACGATCGCCCTGTGGAACAGCGCCTCTACTTCCGCCAACTGCTCTCGGGCCGGGACTTCGCAAAGGACGACCCGATCGCCCAGCAGATGGTCAACTTCGTCTACGCCATCGGTGACCGCGCAACGGGCGAGTGTGTGCTCGTCGACCCTGCGTACAGCGCGAAGGAACTCGTGGAGATCGTCGGTGGGGATGGCATGCGCGTCACCGGTGCGCTGGCCACCCACTACCACCCCGATCACGTCGGCGGCGCCATGATGGGGTTCAAGCTCGAGGGAGTTCGGGAACTGCTCGCAGAGGTTGGCGTGAAGGTGCACTGCAACGAGGCAGAGATCCCGTGGGTGAAGAAGGTGACCGAGCTCTCCGACTCGGACCTCGCTGCGCATGAGGGCGGCGACACCCTCATGGTCGGTGACATCAAGATTGAGTTCGTGCACACCCCTGGTCACACGCCCGGCTCGCAGTGCTTCCTCGTCGACGGTTGTCTCGTTTCCGGCGACACCCTGTTCCTCGATGGGTGTGGTCGCACCGATCTGCCCGGGAGCGACCGTGGCCAGATGTACGACTCGCTGCAGCGCTTGGCCAAGCTTCCCGAGGACACCATCGTGTTCCCGGGCCACAAGTACCACGCGCTCTCGAACGCAGCGATGGGCGCTGTGGTGCAGACCAACTACGCCTTCAAGCCCCGCACCAAGGAGCAGTGGGTGATGATGTTCGGCGGGGGCGACTGACCTCCACGCCACGACCGACCACGAAAGCCTGCGTCAGTTCGGTGAAGGAACCGTCGTTGTCGTCGTGGTGGTGGTCGTCGAACTCGTCGGCGGTGCGGTGGTGCTGGGCGGTGCGGTGGTGCTCGGCGGGATCGGGATGGGCTTGTTCTTCGCCTCAACATCGTCGCCGTACACCCACACCTTGAGGCCGCGGCCCACCCAGTCGAGTGTCCACAACATGTCCATCGCGGGAATGCTCACCCGTACACATCCGTGCGAGGCAGGACGGCTCGGGATACTGCGGCTGCCGTGGATGGCACGACCGCCGTTGAAATACTTCGGTCGGTAGATCTTGCCGAGGTCGCCCTCCCACCAGCCGTCTTCGCGCTGGCGGCTGATCTTGAACTTGCCGGAGGGAGTGACCGACCGGCCCGCTTCGTACTTGCCGTCGACCTTCTGGTTGAGCTCGAGGAAGTACTGCCCGTTGCCGGTGGACGTGTTGAGGACGAACTCCGTCACGCCGTCCTTCACGAAGAACAGCACCTGACGGTCCTTGTCGACCTCGACGATGTTGCCCGACGTGGTGCGAGCCTGGGCCTTAGCAGTCGCTTCAGTGAGCGCCTTTGCGGTTGGCAGGTCCACTCGTCCGGTGGGTCGCAGCAGGCTGTACTTCTGGAACGCCATCACCGCTTGCTTCGTGGTGTGGTCGTAGCGACCCGACGCCTTCAGCACCCAGAACCCGAGGTCCAACAGTCGTTGCTGGATGCGGAGGGTCTCTTTCCCGCTGCGACCGCCTACGGCACGCAGGGCTCGGTCGAGCACCGGGACGGCCGTGGTGGTGGTGGGCGGCAGGGTGGTGGTGGTCGTGGTCGTTGTGGTGGTGGTCGACGTAGTGGTCGTGGAGGTGGTCGTCGTGGACGCGGTGGTGGTTGCCCGCTTCGTTGCGGTGGTTGCGGGCGCCGTAGCGACAGTGCGGTCGGTCGCCGTGGCCGACCTCGCCTTGGCGCTCGAGGACTCCGAGAGGCCGAGGCACGACGTGGTGGACAGCACGATGCCACCGACGAGCAGCACGGCCGGAAGCGGCCGGAGCAGTCGCGCGCGAACAGGGGGGTTCCACACCATTAGACGCGAACGGTAGCGGAGAACTCGCTCAACGTGACGTCAGGGTGCCCAACTTCTCGGATCCGGTCCGCTAGCAGCACAAACGCGCCAGAATTCGGTCATGCGCAACAACGTCGGACTGTTCCTTTCTAAGCGGGCCTTTCGGGATCCGAACCTCGAGGCGCTCGTGGAACCGGCACGGGGACGCCGGTTCACCTACCGGCAGTTCAACGACCGCTCGAATCGCGTCGCCAACGCCCTGCTCGACCTTGGGGTCGGTTTCGGCGACCGGGTAGGCGTGCTGTTGATGAATGGCGCCGAGTTCCTCGAGACCTTCTACGCCTGCGGCAAGATCGGGGCGGTCTGCGTACCGCTCAACTGGCGCCTCGTGCCCGACGAACTCGAGTTCATCCTCAACGACTCGGGTACCTCCACGCTCATCTACGGAACCGAGTTCGCCGCCGCAGTCGCCGACCTGCACGGACGCAAGACGATGGTGCACCGTTGGATCGAGCAGAACAGCGGTACGACAGGTGAGCGTCAGCCGTTCGCGCTCGACTACGACGGTCTGATGGCAGCAGCGGGTGACTCCGAGCCCCCGATCGCCGGTGCCGACGACGACCTGCTGTTCATCATGTACACCTCCGGCACCACAGGTCTACCGAAGGGCGTGATGCATTCGCACCGCACGGTCACGTGGGGAATCCTCACCGTGAACTCCACTGCGGATCTCCGGTACAAGGACCGGTACGTGTTGGCGCTCCCGTTCTTCCACGTGGGTGCGCTGAACCCGGCGCTCTGCCTCGTGCACCGTGGTGGAACCGGAATCATCATGCGGGCATTCGACCCGAACCAAGCGTGGGAACTCATCGAGAAGGAATCGGTGACCAACATGTTGGCGGTGCCCGCGATGCTCAACTTCATGCTGCAGGTCGGCCAGAGTGGGCGTTCGATCTCCACACTGCGCTGGATCATGAGCGGCGCTGCACCTGTGCCGGTATCGCTCATCCACGAGTACATCGCACTCGGAATCGAGATTCATCAGGTGTACGGCCTGACCGAATCATGTGGGCCAGCCTGTCTGTTGACGTCCGACGATGCTGTGGAGCGAGCCGGCAGCACGGGTAAGGCGTTTTTCCACACCGACGTTCGGGTGGTTGACGGCGAGGGTCGTGACTGTGGGCCAGGTGAACCCGGCGAGGTGATCGTTGCGGGCGCGCACATCATGCTCGGGTACTGGAATCGTCCCGAAGCAACGCAGGAGACCGTTCGCAACGGTTGGCTGCACACCGGTGACGTGGCGACGATGGACGCCGACGGCTTCGTGACCATCATGGACCGCGTGAAGGACATGCTGATCTCGGGCGGGGAGAACGTATATCCCGCAGAGATCGAGAACATCATCCTCGCCAACCCCAAGGTGTCCGACGTTGCAGTGCTCGGCATTCCCTCGCCAAAGTGGGGAGAGTCGCCGCTCGCGGTCGTCGTGCGCAAGGACTCGTCGCTCACTCCGGACGAAGTCATCGCTGGCTGCAAAGGTCGCCTTGCTGCGTTCAAGATGCCCAAGGTGGTCCGTTTCGTCGACGAGATCCCGCGCAACCCCAGCGGCAAGATTCTCAAGCGTGTGCTGCGGGACCAGTTCACCGACATCACCGTGGAGTGATCGCGGTGGCCAATGTCCGCCGCCAATTGCTGTACTGAATGTCGTGGTCCCGGATGTCGTGTGACACCCGGTCAGTAGGGTTGTTGGGATGAGTCGTTGGTCCCGGGCGGACGTTCACGCCACCTGGCACGACGGCGAGATCTGCCTCTGGGCGTGGGCAGACGGCCCGGCACAAACCGCCCCGCTCAACGCGCTCTACTCAGACGTATACGCCGGGCGACCGTCGGGGCGCGTCGGCTTCGTCACGGTCACTGTTCCCGGTCGCGGGGCAGTGAAGGTGCCGTGCATGCATTGGCCCGTACGGGCAGCGGTCGAGAGCCTCGCCGGACGTCCGTGCTCACCGTCGTGGAGCGCTTCGCTTGCGTGGTTTCACCGTGTGGTCGCGCTGGCGAGCAGGCTCGTCGCCACTCGGCACGTCGTGCCTGCTGTCGCCGGCTCGGCGGCCGACGCTCGCTGGACCGTGGTGCGAGACGAAGCCACCGATGCAGCACTCGAGCGGCTCACCATCGCGATGCCACCCGTGGTCGCAGCCACTGGGCCCGTCGACGTGGTGGCACTGGTCGAGGCCTGTGCCGCGGCCGCAGCGCGGGGCGGCCTTCGGCAACTGCGCTGGAAGCCGTCGGGGCAGGCACCCCGGGATGCTGTGCAGCGCACCGTGCGAACGGTGTTCCGTCATCTGGCGGACGATCCGAATGTCCCGCTCTCTCAGGTCGACCCTGTCGGTGTAGTCGACGACCTCGGCCGATGGTTCCGGCTGGAGCGTGCTCGGCTACTGGGCGAGCGGGTCATCCGCCCGCGACTGCGCATGACACCACCCGCCGACGTCGATGGTGACTGGAACTTCGAGCTCGAACTGGTCGATGCGAACGACTCGCTGCGGTGGTGCACTGCTCGGGAACTGGTCGACGAACTCCCTGCCTCAACCACCATCGCCGAGGGTGAGCGGGCGCGCGCACTGGCCCAGAACCTTCTGCGCAACGCCGCTGCCTCCCTCGCGTCCAGCATCCCACCACTCGCGACGCTCGCAGAGTCCCCCGAGGACGGTGCGATGCTCGAGATCGACGAGGTGGGTGTGGTACTCGGCCTCGCCGAGCGCATTCACGACGTCGGTGTGGAACTCCTCGGACCAGAACAACTGCTGCGGTCGTCGGTGCGGCTCACGGCGCGCGCCACTCCAGCGCCCGAAGGAGGTATCGGGGGCGGTCTCAACGCCAAGGCACTCGTGTCGTGGGGTGCGTCCATCGAAGACCAGGAAGTCGATCCCGACGAACTCGTGCGCGCGGCTGCGGCCGGTGCAGCGCTCATCCAGGTCGGCGGGCGATGGGTCCGCCTCGACCGGCCGCAGGTCCGCCGTGTGCTCGACGCTCTCGATCGCCATCGGCGTCAGCACGAGGAGGTCGATGCCGCAACGTTGTTGCGGCTAGCAGCCGAGCCTGGTGACGACGACGTCGAGTTCGCCGTCGAAAGCGACGGTTGGGCAGCGGAGTTGCTTGCCGGTCTCCCCGACGAACACCTCGAAGAGGCAGTCGAGTGCGACCGCTTTGTCGGCACGCTGCGCCACTATCAGCGTCGCGGTCTTGCGTGGTTGGCCTTCCACGGTCGGCTCGGTCTCGGCGGTGTGCTGGCCGACGACATGGGGCTCGGCAAGACCGCCACCACGCTTGCGCATCTCCTCGAACGACCCGGTCCGCACCTCGTTGTTTGTCCACTCAGCGTTGTTCGCAACTGGGAGAAAGAAGCCGCACGCTTCGCGCCATCGCTCACCGTGCATATTCACCACGGCGGCGACCGCGCTCAGGGCGATGATGCAGCGGAACTGCTGGCGTCGTTCGACATCGTCATCACCACCTACGGGTTGCTCTCCCGCTCCACCGAGGTGCTCGGTGCCGTTGCCTGGAACACCGTGGTGCTCGACGAGGCACAGGCCGTCAAGAATCCACACACCAAGGCGGCAAAGGCGGTGCGTACCCTCCGCGCCTCCCAACGTCTGGCGCTCACGGGTACGCCCATCGAGAACCGCCTCAGCGAACTCTGGTCGATCCTCGATGCCGTGAACCCCGGACTCCTCGGGTCACTCACACGTTTCCAGGGCGAGTTCGCCACGCCGATCGAGAAGGACCACTCCACCGAGGCCGCCGAACGTCTTCGACGAATCACCGCACCGTTCCTGCTGAGGCGCACCAAGGCAGACAAACAGTTGCTCCCAGACCTCCCCGACAAGGTGGAGCAGATTGCGTGGGCATCGCTCACGAAAGAGCAGGCGTCGATGTATCAGTCGGTGGTCGACGAACTGCTGAAGAACGCTGAGCAATCGAGCGGTATGCGTCGCCGCGGCCTCGTGCTGGCATCGCTCACCCGACTCAAGCAGATCTGCAACCACCCAGCCCACGCACTGGGTGACGGTTCGCGCCTGTCCGGTCGGTCGGGAAAGCTTGCACGGTTCGACGAACTCGTCGAGGAACTGCTCGATGCCGGTGAGCGCGCACTGGTGTTCACGCAGTACCGCGAGATGGGCGATCTCCTCCAGCGACATCTCGCCGACAAGCCGGGCATCGAGGTGCCGTTCCTGCACGGCGGCGTGGCAAGACGCCAGCGCGACACCATGGTGGACCGCTTCCAGGAAGGAGTCGGCGGCCCGTTGCTGCTCGTGTCGCTCAAGGCAGGCGGCACGGGACTCAACCTCACTGCTGCGTCGCGTGTCATCCATTACGACCGTTGGTGGAACCCTGCGGTGGAGGACCAAGCAACCGACCGCGCCTGGCGCATTGGACAGGAGCGAACCGTGTTCGTGCACAAACTGGTGTGCACCGGAACGCTCGAGGAACGCATCGGCCAACTCATCGACGAAAAGCGCGCCTTGGCCTCCGCGGTGGTCGGTACCACCGGCGAGGCCTGGCTCTCCGAACTGAGCACCGACCAACTGCGCGACCTCGTCATGCTCGACCGGAGCGCGGTTGAATGACACTGAACCCTCGTCCCGGTGCCGTTGTTGCGGTGCGTCTGTCGGTGCTCGCCGCCGAGTGTGCAGACCCCGATCGCTTCGGTCGTGGTCGGCGCTACTTCAAGGAAGGCGCCGTCAGCGACCTCGTGATCGAGCACGGTGTGGTGTCCGGCAGCGTGCAGGGCAGCGAGGCATCGCCGTACTCGGTGGCGCTCCGCTGGCGTCCACAGCACCTTCCTGGTCCCGTTCCGACCCGGGAGGAACTCGTTGTGTCGTGTTCCTGCATGGACTCCGCACCGGTGTGCAAGCACGCCGTCGCGCTCCTGCTCCGCTTTTCCGACGAGGTCGGCCGGGACCCCGGCGCGCTCGAGCAGTGGCGGGGGAGCGACGAGGACTGGGCGCACCTGCCTGCGCGGCCGGTCCTCAGCGTGGTGCCGTCGCCTTCTGGGACGGCGACCGGCGGGCAGCCGAGGTCGCTTCGGGCCGTCCGATCCGAGCAGAGCAGCCCTTCCGAACCTTCCGACGCTGAGGTGCTTGCCCCCTTCTTCGGGGTCCGGGAGACCCTTTGGGGAGCCTGGTCGCCAGACGATGACGACCCGTTTCCCGACCTCGTCACCCTCGCCCCAGAGCCGCGTCCGGCCACGTCAGACCCCTTGGCGCTCGCCGCCGGCGGTCTGCTCGATGAGGCCCTCGCGATGCTCACCTCACTGTTCGGCTGACGTTCTGCGCGCGTTGGCCGGTACAATCACTAGTCGCCTTGCTGCCCGCTAGCGCTGGAGATCGATGGACATGAAGACCGAGG
>CANIBN010000053.1 GCA_947465505.1 Acidimicrobiales bacterium
CCGGGTACTCGACGCCGGTGCCTCCACGGGTGGCTTTACCGACTGCTTGTTGCAACGTGGCGCAGCTCACGTGATTGCGCTCGACGTCGGTCACGGTCAACTTCACCCCCGGCTTCGGGCCGACGCCAGGGTCACCGTGATGGAGCGCTGCAACGTTCGTTCGATCGGCCCTTCGGACATCGGCGGAACCGTCGATCTCGTGGTCGGCGACCTGTCGTTTATCTCCCTCAATAAGGTCATCCCCGCCCTCGTGGGAGTCGCCGCACCTGGTTCGGGCCTCGTGTTGCTCGTGAAGCCGCAATTCGAGGCGGGCCGGGCCGAGGTCTCGAAGGGGAGGGGAGTAATCACCGATCCGGCCATCCACGAACGTGTGCGCGAGGACGTGCACAATTATCTCGTGGCTGCCGGTACCGTCGTGCGTGGCTGGACCGACTCGCCCCTCACCGGGGCCGATGGCAATCGAGAGTTTCTCGTCTACGCAGTACGGGGCGTGCAGACATGACCGACGTGGTGATCGTCGCCCATCAGGAACGCAGGGAGGCGTCGGCGCTGGCGCGTGCCGCCGTAACGTGGCTCGAGTCGCACGGTCACCGGGCGTTCATGCCTCGCACCGATGCGGTGGAGCTCGGGCTTGACGACCTTGCGTCTGACCGTCCAGTAGCCGAGGCCCAACTTGCTCTGTGCATCGGCGGCGACGGAACGGTGCTTCGGATGGTTGACCTGCTTGACGGTGCACCCGTGCCGATCATGGCGGTGAACCTCGGGATGCTGGCGTACCTCACCGAGGTGGAGCCACCCGCAATGACGGCCGCGCTGCAGCGCTACTTCTCCGGCGACTGTTCGGTGGAGCACCGCATGCTTCTCCAGGTGGAGGTGGTGCGCTCAGGCTCGCAAGAGGCCTCCGGCTCGTGGCGTGCGCTCAACGAGGCAGTGTTGGAGAAGGAGGAGAGCGGGCACACGGTTCGCCTGCTTGTCAACATCGACGACGCTCCGTTCATGTCCTATGCCGCGGACGGGATGATTATCGCCACACCTACGGGATCTACGGCCTACTCGCTCTCTGCTCGAGGCCCCGTGATCTCGCCGCAGCACCGAGCAATGTTGCTTACCCCCGTGTCGCCCCACCAGTTGTTCGATCGATCGCTCGTCCTGTCCCCGGACGAGACGGTGGAGATTGAGGTAGCGGGACACCGCGGGGTCGTGCTCACCGTCGATGGCTCGAGCGTTGCGTCGCTGGCAGCGGGCGATGTCGTGCGTTGCAGGCCAGCCGTAGAGGACGCGCAGTTCGTGTGTTTCGGCCGACGCCGCTTTCACCAGGTTCTGCGCGCGAAATTCGGTCTTGCCGACCGCTGACCCACGGAACATCGTGAGGTACCAACACCATGCTGACTGAACTTCACATCGAGAACCTCGGCGTCATCGAGCACCTTGACCTTGTACTCGGAGCCGGATTCACCGTGCTCACCGGCGAGACCGGCGCCGGCAAGACGATGCTCGTAGAGGCGATCGATCTCTTGCTCGGTGGCCGTGCCGATTCGATGCTCGTGCGTCCCGGTACCGACGAGGCGCGGGTCGAAGGGCGTTTCGTTGTCGGAGACGAGGAGGTCGTCCTCGCTCGGGTGATACCTGGTGACGGGCGCAGTCGGGCGTACGTGAACGGCAGACTCGCAACCGTTGCGAACCTCCTCGAGCACGGTCAACGACTTGTCGATCTTCACGGACAACATGCCCACCAGAGCCTGCTCACCGTCGCAGCGCAACGTTCGGCGCTCGACCGCTTCGCCGGTACCGATCTGCAGTCGCTCCGTGATGCGCGTGCGAGGCTCACCGAGATCGACGCCTCCCTGGCAGCACTCGGTGGCGACGTGCGGGCCCGTGCACGTGAGATCGACCTTCTCCGCTTCCAGCGAGACGAGATCGAGGCCGCCTCGGTGTCTGATCTCGATGAGGAACGCCAACTGGAGGAGGAGGAGGACCTGCTCTCCAGCTCGCAGGCGCATCGGGAAGCCGCATACCGCGCGCTCGCAACGATCGACGACGAGGGCGGCGCCCTCGATGCAATGGGCACCTCGGTGTCGGCTCTCGGATCACGGTCTCCGTTCGCACCGTCCGCCGAGCGCTTGCGCAATGCGATCGCCGAGCTGCGGGACATAGCGGGCGATCTCCGCCACCTTGCCGAGACGATCGACGACGATCCGGAGCGCCTTGCGGCGGTACGCACACGCCGACAACTCTTGCGCGAGCTCCGCCGAAAGTACGGAGAATCCCTCTCCGACGTCATCGCGTATCGCGACGAGGTGTCGGAGCGACTCGAGGAACTCGAGGGATACGAAGTTCGTGCGGCGCGTCTTGAGGACGAACGCAAACACGCCGTCGAGACCGAACGCCGCGCCGCAGCCGTAGTCGGAGCATCCCGTCGCGCAGCGTCCGGTCCGCTTGGTGACGCAATTGCTGCCCGGGTGCAGGCACTGGCGATGGCCCGCGCCCGCGTCGAGGTGGCTGTTGGCGCCGACGACCCTGGCGACGACGTGACCTTCCTGCTCGGAGCGAATCCCGGTGAGCCTGCTCTTGCACTGTCGAAGGTGGCGTCGGGCGGCGAACTCGCCCGCACGATGCTTGCGTTGAGACTCGTGCTCACGGGGGCGCCAGACACGCTCGTGTTCGACGAGGTTGATGCGGGTATCGGTGGTTCGGCGGCGGTCGCCGTCGGACAGGCCCTGGCCGATCTCGGGGCACGTCACCAGGTGCTTGCTGTTACTCACCTGGCCCAAGTGGCGGCGCTTGCGGACCGTCAGGTGGTCGTGGCGAAGGAGGTGCGTGACGGCCGGACGGTTGCGTCTGCATCTGTCGTCAGCGGGGCGCAGCGAGTTGACGAGATCGCTCGGATGCTGTCGGGTGGTGCAGCGTCTTCGGCCGCCAAGCGTCATGCCAAAGAACTCCTCGACTCCCGCAAGGTCGGGTCTTGACGGAAGGGACCGCGAGTCGCGATGCGCGGCTGATTGCGGCAGGCACTCTCGGTTCGAGGATTACCGGTCTCGCCCGCGTGGTCGTCGCCTCGGCGGTGCTGGGAACCGGCGCGTTGGGAGGTCTCTATGAGACCACGAATCGGATTCCGAACTTCATCTTCGACCTGTTCGCCGGCGGTGCGCTTCAGGCTGTCCTGATTCCCGCCTTCGTGCGCGCTCGCGAGGAAGACGGCGAGTTCGGCCTGAGAAGGCTTGCCGATGCGGTGTCGGGCGCCCTCACCATGTTTCTCGGTGTCGTGGTCGCTGCAGGGATGGCAGCCAGTCCGCTCATCATCCGTGCGCTGACGGCGGCCGAACCGTCGGCGTCTGTCCGGTCGGACAAGAACAGTCTCGGCATGGTGTTCATGCTGGTGTTCATCCCTCAGGTGCTCTGCTACGGCATGGCGGTCGTCTCCTCGGCCGTGCTCGCGGCCCGGCACCGCTTCGTGGCGGCGGCCACAGCGCCGGCAGTCAACAACCTGGTGGCTATCGCGGCGTACGTGGTGTTCTGGAGGATGCGAAACGGGCGCCCGCCGAGCCTCCACCTCTCGGCCGGGGAGTTCGGGGTCCTGGCCGGCGGAACAACGTTTGCTGTCTTTGCCTTCGCTGCGATTCCGGTGTGGCTTGCCATCCGATCACGAGATCTCGGTCGGCCTCGCTTCGACCGCACCGTTGCGGGCCAGTCTGGACTACACCGGGCTGGGACGTGGGCCATCATCCAAGTGGCGGGAATGCTGGTCGTCACGATCGGCGCCGTCATCATCGGCAACGGAACCGAGAACGGGGTCGGGGTCTTCCTGTGGGCGCAGAACTTCCTGTGGTTGCCCGTAGGCCTCGTTGCGGCTCCGCTGGCAACCGCAGTGGCTCCACGCCTCGTGAGCGCCCGAAGCGCCGGTTCGGACGGAGCAGCGATCGGACGGAGGGAGTCCGAGGGTTCGCTCAGCCTTGCCATCGTGGGCCTCGCGGTGTCATCTGCATTGCTCGTCGGCCTCGGCTGGCCGGCAGCAAGACTCGTGGCGTTCGGAGAGGCAGTGAATCAGGGCTATGCGCCGCTCGCTCATACCCTCGTGGCGTTCGGGTGCGGACTGCTCGGAACGGGACTCACGTTCTTCGTGATTCGGATTCTCTTCGCCATCGACGACGCGCGCGGGGCCGCCATTACCACCGGCATCCTGGCGCTCGTCGGCATTTTGGCTATGGCGATCTGCGCTGACCTCGCGTCGACATCGGAGCGCGGAACCGCCCTAGCGATTGGATTCGGGATTGCACAGGTGGTTGGTGCCGTCGTGATGGTGGGCCGCTACAGGAACCAGAGCGGATGGCTCCGCCTGAGCGAAATCTGGCGACCCTCGGTAGTGGCGATCGTGGCCGGGGTCGTAGCGGGTGGGGCGACGCTCTTCGTCGCGAGTCGCTTCCCCACATCGCGTGTCGGTGCCCTCGGTGCAGTGCTGGTCGGGATACCACTCACGGTGGGCGTTTTTGCACTCGTGATGCGAATCTTTTCCGGAAAGTCGTTCCGAAGCCTCGTTCACTGGGACGTGTGACGGACGCACTGTGCCGATCCGCCACGGGTCCCCGGCGGAGGGGTATGGTGAGGTCCCGTCATGAGCACAGACGGGAGGCCAACCGTGCCGAAGCACATCTTCGTCACCGGCGGGGTAGCAAGTTCACTAGGTAAGGGGCTCACTGCCTCCTCCCTCGGCCGTCTTCTCAAGATGCGTGGCCTTCGAGTGACCATGCAGAAGCTGGATCCGTACATCAACGTTGATCCGGGGACGATGAACCCGTATGAACACGGCGAGGTGTTCGTTACCGATGACGGTGGCGAGACCGACCTCGACCTCGGTCACTACGAACGTTTCATCGACGAGAACCTGAATCGGCTGTCGAACGCAACAACGGGTTCGATCTATCAGGCCGTGCTTGCTGCAGAGCGTCGTGGCGATTATCTCGGAAAGACCGTCCAGGTCATTCCGCACATCACGGACGAGATCATCCGCCGCATCAAGCGCATTGCGGAGGAAGACGTTGATGTGGTCATCACCGAGGTCGGTGGCACCGTTGGCGACATCGAGATCCTTCCGTTCCTCGAGGCGATCCGTCAGTTCCGCAAGGTTGCTGGTCGGGACAACATTTGCTACCTGCACGTCACCCTGGTGCCGTTCATCGGTCCATCGAGCGAACAGAAAACCAAACCGACGCAGCACTCGGTCACCGAGTTGCGCAGCCGGGGAATTCAGCCCGACGTCATCGTGTGCCGTTCCAGTGCACCCATCGACGACGTGGTGAAGCGCAAGATCTCGAACCTGTGCGATGTTGACGAGGAAGCCGTCGTCAACGCTGCCGACGTTCGCAATATCTACGAACTACCGCTCGTGCTGCACGACGAGGGCCTCGACGCTGTCGTGTGCAAAGTGCTCCAACTCGATCCCGCCGTCGACCTGACGCCATGGCAACAGTTCGTCGCAAAGGTCGACGCTGCCGTGAAGCCCGTCACGATCGGGCTCATCGGAAAGTACGTCGCGCTTCCTGATGCCTACCTCTCAGTGACCGAGAGCATCAAGCACGCCGGATTCCACCATGGAGCCAAGGTTGACATCGAGTGGATCCAGGCCGAAGAGGTAGAGGGTCTGCTTGCGGAGGGTCGACTCTCCGGACTCGACGGCATCGTGATCCCTGGTGGCTATGGGGAACGGGGGTTCGAGGGCAAGATCGCTGCCGCTGGATTCGCCCGAGAGAATCTCGTGCCCTGTCTGGGACTGTGTCTCGGTCTGCAGGCGATGACCGTGGACTACGCGCGCAACGTGATGGGCCTTGGCGGAGCCAACTCCACGGAAATGGATCCACGCACCCCGCATCCGGTGATCGATCTGATGCACGATCAGCGAGACGTCAGCGACAAGGGCGGCACCCAGCGTCTCGGCGCATGCTTCGCCATCCTCGAGCCCGGATCGAAGGTCCACGCTGCGTATGGCGAACCTGCGATCTCCGAGCGCCACCGGCACCGGTATGAATTGAACGCGGCCCTGAAGCCAAAGTTCGAGTCTGCGGGTCTGCGCTGCAGCGGTGTGTCGCCGGATCGTCGTCTGGTCGACTTCATCGAGATGGACAACCACCCGTTCTGGGTAGGCACCCAGGCCCATCCCGAGTTCAAGAGCCGCCCAGACCGGGCGCACCCGTTGTTCCGCGAACTCGTTCGCGCCGCACTCGACTTCCGGTCCTCACGTGCACCGCAGTTGTTTGAGACGGACGCTGTTGCCGTCGAGGCTTCCTCGTCTGCTCGATGACAGGATTTCGCAGGCTCGACGAGTCGCTCATCCATCAGGGCCACATCTGGAGACTCGCTACTGCCGAGTTCGAATCGCCCGATGGCGAACGATTTCATCGGGACATCGTGCGTTCACCCGGAGCAGTTGGCGTGGTTCCGATCTGGATGGACTCCGAGGGGGTGCCAGCGGTGCTGCTCGTGCGACAGTTCCGCGCTGCGTACGAGGAAGCGATCATCGAGATTCCCGCCGGGATGCGTGACGTTCCCGGTGAACCGCCCGAAGACACGGCGCGACGTGAGTTGATCGAGGAAATCGGGATGCAGGCCGGGCGGCTGGTCCACCTCATCGACCTGTATCCCTCTCCCGGGATGACCGACTCGGTGACCTCGGTGTTCCTCGCCCACGACTTGCAGGAGACAGCCCAGGACCTTCAGGGGCCCGAGGAGCGACACCTTGAGGTACTCAACATCCCTCTCGCCGAGGCAGTCTCGTGGGTGCTGTCGGGCATGATCCGGGACGCAAAGACGGTGGCCGGTCTGCTGCTTGCGGAGCGTTTGCTGCGATGACACCGACCCCCATCGAGGTGGAGGAGTTCCTCACCTGGATGGCAGTCGAACGGGGGCGCAGCCACAACACTCTGGTCTCCTATCGGCGAGACCTCGCGTCGTACACGTCCTGGCTGGTCCAGCAGGAACTGGCGCTTGGCACGGTGACGACCACCGATCTGGAGCGCTACGTCGGCCAGCGCCGTAGTTCAGGTCGCGCAGCTTCGTCCGTTGCTCGTGAAGTCGCTGCCATACGGATGCTGCACCGATTCCTGCTCGACGAGCGGATGCGGGGCGACGACCCGTCCGACGATGTCGAAGGTGTACGCGTACCAGCGGGACTTCCCAAGCCGCTCAGCGAAGCCGAAGTGGTTTCGCTCATTGAGGCTTCGGGCAGCGGGGACCCGGTATCGAGACGTGATCGAGCGATCCTCGAGCTCCTGTACGCAACAGGGATGCGGGTATCTGAGCTCTGCGGGCTCTCGATCGGCGACCTTGACCTTGAGGAGCGTGTCGTTCGGGTGTTCGGCAAGGGTTCGAAGGAACGAATCGTTCCCTTCGGTGGCGCCTGTGCGGCCGCGCTGGTCGACTGGTTCGGGCCCATGGGTCGACCTCACTTGGTGCCGATCCGTTGGAAACGCCGTGATGACGCAGAGTCGGTGTTCCTCGGCACGAGAGGCGGACGCCTCGGCCGACAGCATGTGTGGGCGATCCTGCAGCGATACGGCACCATGGTTGGTATCGAAGATCACCTCTCACCGCACGTGCTGCGTCACTCGTGTGCCACCCATCTCCTCGACCACGGGGCGGACCTGCGCATCGTCCAGGAGATGTTGGGTCACGCCACCATCTCGACAACGCAGGTGTACACCAAGGTGTCTCAGGAGCGCCTCGTCGAGGTCTATCGCTCCAGCCATCCGAGGGCGCGTCGTCGATGAGTTTGCTCCCACGTGTGATCACGCTGCCGGGGCATCTTGTCCGTCGATTCTGGTGGGCGAGTACTGCGCGTCCGCTTGGCCCCGCAGCGAAGTCCATGGCGCTCTCGCACCTGACTCCAGCAGAACAACGACTCTTCCTCGCAATGGATGTCTCCGACCAACGTCACCACGTGCAGGTGGCACGTCGCTTCGTCGACGAGGTTGGCCAAGACGTGCCGCGCGCCTGGGTGGCCGCAGCGTTGCTCCACGATGTCGGCAAACGCGTGTGCGGCCTCGGCACGGTCGGTCGCGTAGTTGCGACGCTGTTGCCCTTTGGTCGTCGGGGTGACGGACCGATCGGTCGCTATCACCGTCACGAGCCGATTGGGGCAAGCATGCTCCTATCGGCGGGGAGTGATCCAGACACCGTCGCCCTCGTGGGGCACTGGCCGGAGGCACCGAGTCGGCCGGCGGTAGCGCTGAAGCGGGCCGACGACCTCTGAGAGGACTCCGTTAACTGCGGATGAGGCCGATGGCGTCGCAGGCGCGTTGGTATGTGACCGAGGCCACCGCTCGAGCCTTGTGGGCACCGGTGGACAACAGGCGTGCGAGTTCCCCCCGGTCGGCGATGAGTTCGTGATAGCGAGCCTGGATGGGCTTGAGCATCTCCACCACCGCCTCGCCAGTGTCGGACTTGAGCGGTCCGTACTGCGTGTACTGCGTTGCGAGCGTCTCGGGAGTACCACCCGTTGTTGCCGCCAGGATCTCGAGCAGGTTCGACACTCCCGGCTTCTCTGCGCGGTCGTAACGCACCTCGCTGTCGGAGTCGGTGACAGCACGCTTGAACTTTTTCAACACCGCTGCGGGTTCGTCAAGCAGGTACACGAGACCCGCCTCGCTGTTGGCGGACTTCGACATCTTCGACGTGGGGTCCTGCAGATCCATCACCCGTGCGCCGGCGCGTGGGATGACCGGCTTGGGCATCACAAAGGTCTGGCCGAACCGTCCGTTGAAGCGTTCCGCAATATCTCGGGTGATTTCGATGTGCTGACGCTGGTCCTCGCCAACCGGAACCTCGTCGGTGTCGTAGAGGAGGATGTCTGCGGCCTGCAGTGCTGGATAGGTGAACAGCCCGGCGGAGATGAACTCGGCCTCGCGCTTGGCCGACTTGTCCTTGAACTGGGTCATCCGGGACAGCTCGCCGTAGGAGACCGTGCATTCCATGATCCAGCCGAGTTGCGGGTGCTCGGGAACGTGGCTCTGCACGAACACCGTGGCGATCTCGGGGTCGAGTCCCACAGCAAACAGCATCGCGGCCAGTCGGAGCGTGTTGTCTCCCACCACACCCGGTTCGGTGGTGATGGTGAGCGAATGGAGGTCCACGATCCCGTGGAAGGCGTCGCACTCGTGCTGGCCGATCACCCAGTTCCGTAGAGCGCCCAGATAGTTGCCCAGATGGACGTCGCCGGTCGGTTGGATGCAGGAAAGCACACGAGTCATCGGCCGAGAGGCTACTGACCGGGGCGGGGTGGGGTCGGGTCCATTATCCGGACGCTCTGGGGCTCCGCCCGGGACCCGGCGAGGGGGTAGCCTCGCAGGGATGGGTTTTGAGGTCACCACACCGGTCTTCGAGGGCCCCTTTGACCTCCTCCTGCACCTCATCCTCTCTGAGCAGGTCGACATCCACGAGGTGTCCCTTGCCCGGATCGTTGATGCCTTCCTCACCGAGATCGAGCGAATGGAGAACCTCGATCTTGACGTCGCCACTGAGTTTCTCCTGATCGCGGCCACCCTGGTTGAGCTGAAGGCGCGTCGCTTGCTGCCCGGCCGTGAGGATGTCGACCTCGACGAGGAACTCGCACTCTGGGAGGAACGTGACCTCCTGCTTGCACGCCTGCTCGAGTGCAAGACCTTCAAAGATGTTGGTCAAGTCTTCGCCCGCTATTCGACCCTCGCTGACTCGTCGTGGCCCCGAGTGGCCGGACCCGAGGAGCCGTTTGCGAGCCTCGTCCCCGACCTCATGGACGGGATCACTCCTGCGAAACTGCTGCGGGCCGCCGAGCGGGGACTTGCCCCCAAGATCGTTCCGAAGGTGGAGCTGTTCCACGTCACTCAGGTTCGGGTCAGTGTGGCTGAAGCACTTGAGGAACTTCTCGACGAACTGCCGCGCGTGGGTCGCATCACGTTCCGACGTCTCACCGACGGTCTCGTGGAACGCCTTGAGGTGGTCGTGAGGTTCCTGGCGCTGTTGGAGATGTTCAAGCAGGGGTACGTAGGCCTGGAGCAGGCCGAACGGTTCGGTGACATCGAGGTGGTCTGGATCGGGGTTGGCGTGGATTCCGATGGCATGCTGATCGACGATTACGAGGGCTGAGGCACATGGACAACCACGACACCGATTCGCTTGACGGCACCGAATCACCCCTGGAAATCAGTCCGTCGGGTGACGAGGGATTAACGCCCGAACAGCGCGCTGCCGCAGCAGCGGCTGTCGAGGTGGATCTTCTTCGAGCGCTTGAGGCGATTCTCATGGCAGCAACGGAGCCAGTCGAGCCTGCGTTGCTTGCCCAGTTGCTCGATCAACCCGCCACCACCGTGAATCGGTTGTGTCAGCGCCTCGCAAACTCCTACGAGGAGGCTGGACACGGGTTCCAACTCGTCCGCGTCGCCGGCGGATGGCGCTACCAAACCCACCCCGACATGGTTGCTTACGTCGAGCGTTTCGTACTCGACGGCCAGCGAGCCCGGCTGTCGGGTGCGGCGCTCGAGACCCTGGCGATCGTGGCCTACAAGCAGCCCATCAGTCGGGCCCAGATTGCCTCGATCCGCGGGGTTGACCCTGACGGCGTGCTGCGCACGCTGCAGTCGCGCGGGTACGTCGATCACATCGCTCGCGACCCGGGGCCGGGTCAGGCCGCGCTGTGGGGGACCACAGTGAAGTTCCTCGAGAAACTCGGACTCGACTCGCTCGCCGATCTGCCGCCTCTCGCCGGGTTCGTCCCGGGCGCAGAGGTTGTTGAGGCGCTCGAGCAGGGCCTGCGCGTCACCCCCATGGTCGAGACGTCTGCGAACGATGCCCAACCGCCCGCAACCGCCTGAGCCCCCGCAACAGCCTGAGCCGCCGCTCTGGGAACAGTGGGCGGCCGGCACCGCTCAGCCCGATGACGGAGCGCTGCGTGACGGCGAACGGCTTCAGAAGGTGCTTGCCCAAACCGGCTATGGGAGCAGGCGGGTCTGTGAGGAACTCATCACGGCAGGTCGGGTAACGGTCAACGGAACCGTCGCCATCTTGGGGGCGCGCATCGATCCGGAGATCGACCTTGTCGAGGTCGACGGCCGTCCGGTTCCTGTTCGAGCCGGTCTCGTCTACTACCTCCTCAATAAGCCGACAGGAGTGGTGAGCACCGCAAAGGACACGCACGGCCGTCCGACGGTTGTCGACTTCGTACCTGAGGAGCCGCGGGTGTACCCGGTCGGGCGCCTCGATGCAGAGACCGAAGGATTGCTCATCCTGACGAACGACGGTGAGTTGACCAATCGCCTCACCCATCCGAAGTTCGGCGTCGAGAAGGAATACCTTGCGAACGTCGAACCTGCGCCGGTCTCGCCCCGGGCGCTGCGAACGCTGAGAGATGGCGTGGAACTCGACGACGGGCTCACGGCGCCAGCGCGTGTCAGCCAACCCGAGCCTGGGCTCCTGCGGATCACGATTCACGAGGGGCGAAACCGTCAGGTACGCCGTATGTGTGATGCCGTTGGACACCACGTCATTCGTCTGGTGCGGGTACGGATCGGCCCGCTCTCGGATCGACGACTGGCACCGGGGGAGTGGCGTCCGCTCGATGCTGCCGAGGTACGCCAGTTGATCAACGCAACACCCAGCGAGGTGATCTCGCCCGACGTCCCCAAGCGAGGGGACCTCAAGGCACGCTCGTCACGACCCGGCTGAGGCGGCGACCGCAGGCCCCTGCGATGGTTCGTCGGTAGGCTCGCTTACCGTGTCTGCCCAGCGTTGCGTCAATATTCTCGGCCTTGGACTGATCGGCGGTTCGATCGGCGTTGGCCTGCGCGAGCGGGGCTGGTTTGTTTGCGGCGACGACCAGGACTCGAGTCGGGTCTCGTTGGCGTTCGAACGCGGAATCATCGACGCGATGGGCCTGCGTGCCGATGCAGACGTGACCGTCGTGGCCGCTCCGGTGCTCGCGGTACCGCAGTTGGTGCAGCGGGCGTTGCGTGAGACCACCGGAGTGGTTACCGACGTCGGCAGCGTGAAGTCCCACATTGTTGCGGCTTGTGACAACCCCCGATTTGTGGGCGGACACCCCATGGCGGGAAGCGAACTCGAAGGGCTCGACGGCGCCGACCCGAATATGTTCGACGGTGCGGTGTGGGTGCTTACCCCCTCGTCCACCACAGCCGACAGTTCGTTCTCCTCCGCGGCCGCAATGGCAGCCGAACTCGGTGCCGAGGTGCTTGCGCTGCCTGCGGACCGGCACGACCAGGTCGTTGCGGTCGTGTCCCACGTCCCGCACCTCACCGCGTCGACGCTCATGGGGCTTGCGAGCGAACGCGCAGAGGAGCACGCAGTGCTGCTGCGCATGGCAGCAGGTGGCTTCCGTGACATGACCCGCATCGCATCAGGTCACCCGGCCATCTGGCTCGACATCTGCGCGGAGAACCGCGAGGCAATCACCGCCACCCTCGATGGACTCATCGCGGGTTTGTCCGACATGCGGAACATCGTTGCCTCGGGCGACCGGGACGCACTCCAAGAGCGTCTGCGCAGTGCCCGTGAGGCCCGTGCAAACCTGCCGGTGAGGGGAACGCACCCGACAGAGCTTGCGGAGTTGCGCATCCCGATCCTCGACCGACCGGGTGCTGCCGCCGAGATCTTCACGCTCGCAGCCGAACTCGGTGTGAATGTCGCAAGCTTCGAGGTGGTCCACTCTGTGGAGGGCAACCGGGGTATCACGGTGCTCCTCGTCGACGCCACAGCGGTGGAGCGCTATCGCGGCGGACTGATCGCTCGAGGGTTTCGACCGTCGGTGCAGAGTCTGTCGTGAGCGCCCGCGCCGTCACTCCAGTCGGGCGTCCGCTTCACGCTACGGTCACGGTTCCTGGCTCGAAGAGCATCGCCAACCGTGCCCTCCTGTGTGCCGCACTTGCCGATGGTATGTGTCGACTCGAGGGTCTGTCCGACGGCGACGACACGGTCGCCATGATCGACTGTCTGGGCAGACTGGGGATCGACGTGCAGGTGGTCGACCAAGTCGCCCGCATCAAGGGTGGGGCTGGCAGGTTGCCGGTGGGTCCCATCGTGCTTCCCACGAGACTCGCCGGTACGACCTCTCGCTTTCTGACAGCGCTTGCTGCCCTCGGCCCCGGGCCCTACATCATCGATGGCGAGGCACCGCTGCGTGCTCGTCCCATGGGTCCTCTGCACGATGCGCTGATCGCGATGGGCGCAATCGTGCATGCGATGGATCGGCCCGGTCATCTACCGGTGCAGATTCGCGCAGGTGAGCCTCATGAGAAGCAGGCCGTTGTTCGAATTCGTGGGGACGTGTCGAGCCAGTACATCTCGGCGCTCATGATGATCGCGCCCTATCTCCGTCACGGTCTTCGTCTCGAACTCACCACAGCCCTGGTCTCCTTGCCGTACGTCGAGATGACGGCATCGGTGATGGCCTCCTTTGGCGTAGGCAGCGTGGCAACCACCGTGGTCAACGATCGCCACGTGATCGAGGTTGGCCCCGGTCGGTACCAGCCCACGGACTACGTCATCGAACCAGATGCCTCCAGCGCAAGTTACCCCTTCGCCGCAGCGGCCATTGCAGGTGGTTCGGTTCGAGTCAACGGGCTGAGGACGCCGTCGCTGCAGAGCGATGCACGCTTTGTGGACGCCCTCGCGCAGATGGGTTGCGAGGTTGTCCGGGACGACCGTGGCGTGGAGGTGCGTCGCTCAGGGGCACTGCACGGGATCACGATCGACATGCGTGACTTCTCCGATACTGCGCC
>CANIBN010000054.1 GCA_947465505.1 Acidimicrobiales bacterium
ACGAACGCGCCAACCGGGTCGCCACCATGATTCCCGTGTCGCCGAGGCCGGCAACAACGACGGTGGGTTTGGGCATCACAGGCTCCGCAGGTTGGGGGACGAGAGCGTTCTACTACGCCGTCAGGCGCGACGAAGAGACCCAGACATCCACCGTGACCTCGCGCAGGCCCTGCGCTCCGGCATCTTTCTGGAACCGCAGCGGGGTCATCGCGTAGAGATCCGCTGCCGAATGCTCGGTGAGCTGCAGCGCGCACTGCACGCGCTGCGACGACCGCGCCTCCAACGGTGGCTCGGCGCGGCGCTTCATCCGCTCACTCACGCGCTCGCGGTCGCTCAGGTCCGGCTTCATCTCCTGCAGGTGCTGCGGGCCGGGAGTAACGGTGACCCACCAGCCGTCGGGACGCAGCACACGCGCAAACTCCTCAAAGGGGTGCGGGGCGAACACGGACATCACCACACCGACCGACTCGCTCAGCACCGGCAGGCGGTACGCATTGCCGACGACGAACATCATGTCCTGGTGTGCCTTGGCGGCCATCTGCACTGCCGTCTTCGACACATCGAGTCCATAGCGATCGCCTTGCACCTGCGTGAGGTACCACCCCTCACCGCACCCCACGTCGAGCACCGGGCCGGGAGCACCAGCGGTAGCCGCAGCGAGTGCCGCTGCGATGGGGCCATAGTTCCCCGCGGTCAGGAAGCGACGACGCGCCGCGAGCGACTCGCCCGTGTCTCCGGGCACTGCGTCCGACGACAGGCGACCACCAAGGAGCAGGTTCAGATAGCCACCCCGGCCACGGTCGAACGAGTGCCGATTCGGGCACGTTGCGCCGGTCTCGGTGACGTCGAGCGCCAACGAGCAGTTCGGACACGCAAGCACCCTGCGAGGGTACTGCCGCCTCGACAATGCGGCGGCTCGCGGAACTCCGGCGAGGTTATACTTAGCGGTATGACTCACCGCGTCGGACCCAAGGGGCAGGTCGTGATCCCCAAGGAACTGCGCGACGAACTCGGTATCGAGCCCGGCGACGAGGTCGACTTCTGGCTCGAGGACGGCCACGTTGCCGTTCGTCTCGCTGAACATCGCCGTCCGCTGCGCGGTCGGTTCCGGGGTGCACGTCTCACTGCCGAACTGGAGCGAGAGCGCGCAGCGGATCGCGCGCGCGAAGCAACACCATGACGGTTGTCCTCGACTCGTGGGCCGTGCTCCGGTACCTCGAGGACAGCGCTCCAGCGGCAGCGAGGGTCACAAAGCTCCTCGACGGCGCCACGCCCTTGATGTCCTGGATCAACCTCGGCGAGGTGCACTACGTCCTGCGGCGCCTGTATAGCGACGAGGCAGCTACTGAGACGGTGCGCGACCTGCGGGACGTCATCGACGTTCGGCTCCCCGACGAGCGGCTGATCATCGAGGCCGCTCGCCTCAAGGCGGATTTTCCGATGGCGTACGCCGATGCGTTTGCCGCGGCACTCGCGATTTCGGCGGACGCCACGCTGTGGACCGGCGACCCCGAGCTCCTCGTGAGCGGTGCACCGTGGCGATGGCGAGACCTGCGGCGCTGAGCACCGGCGGAGCGGCCGAGCCTCGACTCGCTCAGCGCGCTCGTCGAATCCGGATCGGCCCGCGCGCCGTCGAGGGATCGACCACACGTCCGCCCTGGGTGATCTCGACCACGCCGGCCGCAACGAGTCGACGCGCCGCCGAACGGGCCGGCTCCATCAACGCGCGCCATTCGTCACCGCCCACTGCACGAGCTGCCTCACTCGGACAGATCGTGGAGCCAGCGCTTCGAGCATCCAACAGCGAAAGAATCGCCTGCTCGAGCGCGCGGTCAGTGTCATCGACTTTGTGGCGACGACACGCGTCCGAGCAGTAGCGCACCTCGTCCCAGTTGCGCTCCCACTTCTTGCGCCACGTGATCGTCCGTCCACAGGCAGCACACGGCTTACTTGGCTGCTCTGCCCGCATGGCCCAGACGATACGGGCGACGGACTCACCGGCGACGGTGTCGGCGCCACGTCACCGGCCTCGGCTCCGACCACGTCATGAGGCTGCCGATCGACACTGAGTAGGCTCCCCGACGCGGTACCTCCGCAGGTTTCGTACGGGAGAGATGATGGGAACGTTCGACAACAAGGTCGTGGTGGTGACGGGAGCCAATACCGGGATCGGCGCTGCGACAGCTATGAAGTTCGCAAGCGAGGGAGCCCAGGTCGTACTCGCCGCTCGCCGGGTGGACAAGGGTCTTGAGGTGGAGAACACCATCAAAGCAGCCGGCGGGAAGGCACTCTTCGTGCGCACGGACGTCACCCAGCGTGCCGATGTGGAGGCTCTGATCAACCGCACCTTGGACGCGTACGGGAGGCTTGATTGTGCGGTGAACAACGCTGGCGTCTCCGGCCCGGTCCTGGTTCCGCTCGCCGACGTCGAGGAAGATCAGTGGGACGAGGTCATGAACACCAACCTGCGGGCGGTCTGGTTGTGCATGAAGTTCGAGATTGCGGCGATGCTCCGCGGGGGCGCAGGTTCGATCGTCAACATCTCGTCCATCTACGGCACCAAGCCGCACGACCTTGGCGCAGCACCGTACGCAGCGAGCAAGCACGGCGTGAACGGACTCTCGAAGAGCGCAGCAGTCGACTACGCGACCCAAGGGATTCGCGTCAACGTGGTTGCCCCCGGGTACACCCATTCCGACATCATCGACTCCTACATCGAGCAGGCGCCGGAGTTGAGTGCGCTGGTCGTCGCCCGCCACTCAGCGATGAATCGTGTCGGGGACGCGAGTGAGACCGCCGAGGCGATCGCATGGCTGTGTTCCGACGCCGCGAGCTTCGTCAACGGGGTGGTCCTCGATGTCGACGGCGGGTCCACGACGAAACTCGTGTGATTCCGACCACGCGACTGTTGACCGACGTGCCGAGACAGACGACTCGCGTAAGACGCCCGAAACGCGGCAGTCGCGTGAATCCGCGAAACGAACCCATGTCACACGCGGGTACTGCACGGGCTACACAATGCAGAAGGCCCGGACCAACGGTCCGGGCCTTCAACTTGGTGGCGGGGAAGGGATTTGAACCCTTGACCTTCGGGTTATGAGCCCGACGAGCTACCTGGCTGCTCCACCCCGCGGCGAAGTGCTGTAAGCGTACCGCCGAGACGGGCTAATCCCAAGAGGCAGTTTCCGGCGGGAAATCAGTGGGCTGACTCTCCTCAGCGGGGCTTGGCCACCTCGGCCAGCGTGCTCAGGAACCGGTCGTTCTCCTCCACGCTGCCGATGGTGATGCGGATGCCCTCGTTGCTGAACGGCCGGGTGACCACGCCCCGCTTCTCCATCTCGAGATAGATCGAGTCCGCATCAGCGCCCAGCGGCAGGTACACGAAGTTTGCCTGAGCGTCCGGCAGCGTCCAGCCGTCGCTCTTCAGCGACGCAATCACGCGTGACCGCTCGCCCAGAATCGTCCGCACCCGGGCGTTGATCTGGTCCTCGTTGTCGATGGCCGCGATGGCAGCCGCCTGGGCGAGACCGTTGACCGCGAACGGGAACAGCGTCTTGTCGATCGACGACACCACCTCGGGATGACCGATGGCGTAGCCGACCCGGATGCCGGCCAGACCATGCGCCTTGGAGAACGTGCGGGTAACCACCACGTTCGGGAACTCGGGCACGAGTTCCTTCACCGGGTCGCCGAACGACGGATCGAGGAACTCGCGATAGGCCTCGTCGATGACGAACACCGTGCTCGGGCTCACGCCCTGCAGCAGCTGGCGCATCTCGCTGACCCGCAGCGCCGTGCCCGTGGGGTTGTTCGGCGTGGCGAGCAGCACCATGCGCGTTGCCGGCGTGATCGCCGCAGCGAGCGCATCGAGGTCGAAGGCGTGCTGCGCGTTCAGCGGCGTAGTGGTTTCCTTGCCGCCCATCAGCTTCGTGTACACCGGATACACCTCGAACGAGCGCCACGGGTACACCACTTCGTCACCGGCGTCGATGAACGTGAGGAACAACTGCTGGAGCAGGCCGACGGACCCGGCACCGACGGTTACCGATGCAGCATCAACTCCGAGCCACGAGGCAAGCCGCTCGCGCACCGCGGTTGCACGATGATCGGCGTAACGGTGCGCAACCTTCGCTGCTGCCGTTACCGCATCGACGATCGCAGTGAGCGGAGGCTCGGGGTTCTCGTTCGATGCGAGCTTGATGGCGTTGGTGATGCCGTGTTCTTTCTCGGCCTGAGCGGCACCCTTTCCGGGTCGGTACGCAGGGAGACTCTGGACGGCGGGGCGTGCTACGGGAATCACGCCCACGACGGTAGCCGGGGATGCGGGGGATGAACCGGCCCGACCGCAGCGGCCTTCGTTACCGAACGACGATTCCCTGCGAGTAGTCCGGGATCGTTGTCTGTGCAACACCTGTTGCCGTACCGTCCGGAGCGATCCGGAGCACGTGCAGTTGCTGCCACGCAGTCACGAACAGGTACTGGTCGTGCACCTCGAGGTCGATCGGCCCGATCACGGGCGAGGTCGCACTCGCCGCCCTCAGCGAGAGCGACCCGTTCTTGTCGATCCCCAGGAGGCTGATGGTGTTGCTGTCCGGGTTGCTCACGTACGCCGTGCGACCACCCTTGCCGATCGCCAACCAACACGGTGCCTGCTGGCCGTTTGCGAGCCGATTGGTCACCACGGTCACCGACTTCCTTCGCAGCGAGTAGCTCGAGACCGTTCCCGCTCCGTCCACCTCGTTCTCGGCGTTCGTGACCACGAGCGTTTCGTGGTGCGCGATTCCGAATCCGTAGGGCGTTGAGCCAGCGGAGGCAACCGATGTCGGACTGCCGAAACGGTTCTTGCGCAGCAGAACACTGGCGATCGTGCTCGACTTCTTCTCCGTGACCACGACACGCTTGGCGTGCGGATGCCCGACGAAGGACACCTGTGCCCCGCCGGTTCCCGACAACTGGACGTTGTCGAGCACCTCGAGCGTGTCGTGATGCCGACGCAACAGCGTCAGACGGTCCTGATCGAACAGGGCACAGCGAAGGAGCGGTTCGCAGACCTTCGGATCACTCACCGGGGCGCACTTGAGCAGTTCGCCGCAGGGGGAGTAGGCCTTCACGCTCAGCACGACGACCTTGTCGCCCTCCACGGCGACACTGACCGGCTTGACCCCGGCGATCGGCTCACGGTCCAGCAGGCGCAGTGCTCCGTCCTTGCCGATGGCGAACACGGCAACGTCGTTGCTCCCGCCGTCGACGGCGTACAGATACTTGCCGTCTCGGGCTACCGACCCCTGCGAACCGAGCCAGAATCCGGTTCCCTGGCCCCCCGTCGCCCAGGCGCCGATCTGCGCAAGGCTCGACCCGTTGAAGTCGTATCCGATGACCTGGTTCGCAGCGGCGTCGTCACTCTGCAAGTAGACGTAGTGGTGTTCGCTCTTGGGGCCCTTCGCCGGCGCCGCTGGACGACCAGCCGCAGCAGCCGGGCCGACGGCGCCAAGGCCCGTGGTACAGGCGAGCGCAAGTACGGCCGAGATGGTCAGAGCACGTCGCAGAGCACTTGTCATGCGCGCAAGATACCGCTTCTCGTCGTGTCCGTTTCGTCCGGTGAAGTACCGTAGGGCCTACGCCACCGAGCACTCCCTTACCGAGTCAGGTCCCACTACGCCGATGTCCCGCAAGAAGCAGATGGCCGAACTCCAGGCCCAACTCGAGGCACTCCGTGCCGAGTTCCTCTCCGCCGAGGGCCGACGGCAGGAGCAGTTCGACCGCCTCGACACTGTTGAGGTGATGATCGACGGGCACGACTCCACGCTCGACGACACGTCCGAGATCGTGCGCAGCCTGCCCCCGGTCGACAAGATCGCCCGCACCGAGCTGGTCGACGAACTCTCGAACGCCACGAAACACTCGTTCGGCGAGGTGCACGACACACTTGCCGCTCAGGAAGCAACCATCACTGCCCAGGCGAGCACCATCGCCGAGCAACGAGCGCTCATCGAGATGCTGCAGGCGCAGGTACGTCAGATGGAGAACTTCACGGCTACCGAGACCAGCCGCATCCAAGCACGCCTCTCCGAGATCAGCGAACAACTCACCCGCCAGGTGGAAGAACTTGGCAACGAAGTAGACGCCGCCGCACGACGAGCCGAACAGGCCGCCAACGACGCACAGGCGCCCGTTGCAGCACTCGACGACATCAAGGCCGCCCAGGTGCGCCTTGCCGGCGAGCAGGTGCGCTACGACCTCGCTCTGCGCGCGGAACTCGCAGAGCTTGCCGAACGCCTTCGCCGTTCGGGCCGCGGCTAGCTACTGCACGTCGTTCATACGGTCACCCTGTCGAAAAAGGCACGAGCCGCCGACCTTGCGGCCGACGGCTCGTTGCGTGGGTGCTCGAAGAGCGAACGATCAGATCTTGAACTGCCAGATCTCGCCGGCACCCGTCGAGGTGCTCTTGTTCGCCACGAGGATCGTGTTGTGCAACTTGGCGAAACCGCTCGGATCGACAAGGTCGGTGCCGAAGGTCTGCCAAGTACCTGACGCTGCAGCAGTGCCGTTCTTGTTGATGCCAATGCGGGTGATGGCACCGTTTGCACCGCTCGAGGAGATCGTGCGCAACTGCACCACGTAGAGCCCGTCCTTGGCAAAGCCGCAGCCGGTGATCGGGTTGAGGCCCGTAGCCCACGCGACAGCGGAGGTCATCGGGTCGGTTGCACGGGTGTCGATGCGGTAGATCGTTGCCGAGGCGGTCGGCGTGGTGGGGTCGTAGAAGGCTGCGAAGTTCAGTTCGCCGACATAGAGGTAGCGACCACGCTTGGCGATGCATGCGGGAGCAGCATCGCGGCCGGGCACCGGGTTCGGGATGTAGGAGACGAGCTTCTGGGTGTAGACACCCTTCTTCTTCTGCACGAGCGTGACGGTGTTGGCGCCTGCGTCAACCACCCAATGCTTGTTGCCCTCGCTCACGACGGCGTAGGGGTTGGCATCGGGGAAGTCGTTGGTGGGGGCCCACACGTCGCTCTTGTGTGCGTCGGTCCACTCCCAGTTCGTACCGCCGACGTTGGCGAGCGCAGTGGGCGTGAACACACCGTGCTTCTTGCGGAACTCAACCAAACGTCCTGCGTAGGTGCTGATGGCCGTGCTGAGCGTGGGAGACGGCGACGGGGTGCCGTCTGCGGCGGCGAAGTCTGCAGCGATGCCCTGCGCGGACTCGCTCATCACGCCGAACACCCGGTGCTTGCCCTGAACGTCGATGCCGTCGATGCCGACGACCTCGCTGCCCTCCTGAATGGACAGCAGTCCGTCCACGATCTTCACGGACTTCTGCTTCTTCTTGCCGAGTTTCTCGAACCGGGTGATGGAACCCGTGAAACCGAAGCAGGTGGTGTCGGTGTCGATGGTGATGCATTCGGACCCGCCGGTACCGGCCTCGGACACGTAGACAAGGTTGTCGCCCTCGGTGGCGAGGCCACGCGGGTTGTTGAGGCCCGTCGCCACGACCGTGTGGCTGCTGGGTACCGGGCGCGGCTTCTTGGCAAGGGCCGGGGCGGCAAAGAAGCCGAGACCGACGGTAGCCGTGACCGTGGCCAGGGCTACGACACGTACGGCGCGGCTGCGATTGGTGCGATGAGTGTTCATACAACTCCTCCGGGGTTGGACCCGCTGTCAGTAGTACAACGCCGGAGCCGCCCTGCAATGACGGTTTGGTTACCGGTTCAACAGATCTGTGTAGCGGTCGAGAGTGGAGAGTACCTCGGCCTCGGGACCCGAAGGCAGGCCGAGAGCGACCCGGGAAACGCCCTGTTCAGCGTAGGAGTCGATGATCTCGGGCTTGGCCGGGCAGCCGAACACCCCGATTTCGATGGATTGTGGGTTCCTACCAGCGTCCTCGGCCATCGAGCGCAACAACGGCAGTTTCTCCAGAACGTCCCCCCGGCCGTGGATAGGCATCCAGCCGTCGCAGTACTCGACGATGTGCCGGAACGTGACCGGGCCGCCCGCACCGCCCATGATCACGGGCGGGCTGGGCCACTGGATGGGCTTGGGCCAGCTCCACGACGGCGAGAACCGAACGTGCTCACCCTCGTAGCCGTACTCGTCCTCGGTCCAGAGCCCGCGCATGGCCAGCACGGTCTCGCGCACAGTTGCCCGGCGCTTCTTCGGATCCACCCCGTGGTGCTCCATCTCGTCCTCGTTCCAGCCAACGCCTACTCCGAACAGGAACCGGCCGTCGGACACGAGGTCTACCGAGGCAACGGACTTTGCCAGGGTGAGGGCGTGGTGCTGCGCAACGAGGCACACGCCGGTGCCCACCTTGAGGGTGGTGGTAACGGCTGCGGCAGCGGTGAGCGCCACAAACGGGTCAAGCGTGCGGCGATACATGTCAGGCAGTTCGGGGCCACCCGGCCACGGGGTGCGCCTGCTCGCCGGGATGTGCGTGTGCTCGGGAACCCAGAGCGATTCGAAGCCCCGCTCCTCCATTGCGACGGCGAGACGGTCGGGGCGGATCGAGAGGTCTGTCGGGAAGATGAGTGCACCGATATGCATGACTGCCTCAGCCCTGTGCCGCGTTCATGAATGCCTCGAGCTCACGCGGGATGTCAGGCCCGGCCGGTTGGTAGCCGATCTCGGTGACGCCTTTCTCCTCCCACTGGGCGAGCATCTCGCGCAGTCGGGCGGGGCTGTAGCAGCCGCCCATCGCCGTGATGAGGTCTCCGGTGATGAGCGGACGATCGCGCTTGCTCACACCGATGAGGTGCAGGTCGTGGATGGCGAGGTGCTTCACGTCTGCAGGAACGTCCTGATACGCAGCAAGCCACTGCGCGCCACCGGGCAGATTCTCCACACCGAGTCCGTTCTCGTGGAAGAAGTGGAAGTACACCGCCGCGCCGTGTCCGGCTGCGTCGATGACACGGTCACTGTTCGGCGACTCTCCCTCGTCGAGCACGGTGCCGAAGTGGAGGAGGATCTGCCGACCGCGACCCGGTTCAGGTACAGCACCACCAAGGAACAAGCCGGCGCCGAGTTCCTTCGCCACCGCATACCCCTTCGGGCCTGCGGCACCGATTACCCAACCGACAGTGATCGGCCGGTTGGGTGCACACATCTCGGGATGAATCATCTGGATCTTCGCGCCGTCCCACGTGGTCACGTCGCCGCGCAGCAGTGCCTGCACCACCTCGACGTACTCCTTCACGTAGGCCCACTTGAGCGGTTTCTTGCCGAGCGTGAACCGGCCGGTGAAGCCGGTGCCCACGCCGATCTGCACACGGTGCTCTCCCGCAGCATCAACCAGCGTGGCGATTGCTGCTGCGGTGGTCATCGGATGGCGCAGGCTCGGGATGAGCACGCCGGGTCCAAGGCCAATGGTGCTCGTCTTCTCGGCCGCACGGCACAACTGCACCCACACATCTGGATACAGCGCCGGCGAGTCGTAGCACCAGGCACGTGTGTAACCGAGTTTCTCGGCCACTGCGATGTGATCGGGCGTAGCGAGTTGAGTAGCGAATGCGCAGGTCACTTCGACGGTCATGGCGGTGACCCTAGTCGCAGTGGGCGAACCGTTATGCCGTGGGCTTGGGTACCGGAACCGTGGTGGTGGGGGCGCTCGAATCCGACTTGGGGACGAGCGTTGTCGGCGGAACAGTGGTGGTGGTTGAACCGTTGAGCAACCGCTCGGCGTCGGCCACCTTCGCACGGGCGGCCTTCACCTTCTGCTGATAGGTGCCGAGGTCGCCCGCCTTCAAGGCTGCGTCGGCCTCGTCGAACAACACGCTCGCCGCGGCGAGCAAGGCACCAACGCTGGTCTCGCCGCCCGACGGCCCCGTGGCACCACTCGAGCCCGACGGCGTGGTGGTGGGTGTACTGCTTCCGCTCGACGAGCCCGAGGTGCCGGATCGATCTCCGAGCAGTACCTGTGCGCCGGGGAACAGCGAGTTGAGCGCCTCGGTGAGCGACTCACCCCGGCCGAGGCTGCCGTTGCCGATGACCACGACGTAGCGAAGGTCGGGGATCGCTGTTTGGCCCTCGGCCTTCACATACACCGGCCGCACGTACACGAGACCCTTGCCGACTGGTACGAGTTGCATGTCGCCGAACAACACCCGCGAACCCTTCGAGTCCTCAAGGGTGAAGGCTTGGCTGAGTTCGGACTGGATCTGCAAGTGCGCGGTATACGGCCCGGTGGGAAGGTCTCCCTGTACGTCGTACATCGTGAGCCGAGGCATGAGGTCGTCGCCAACCGTCCCCACAGCGAACGCACGCAACACCTGCAGGCTGTCGTCCGGCGAGAACGGGGCGAAGGGTCGGATCAGCGAGAACTCTGGCTCGGTGGCTCCGGGCGGCGTGAACAGCGAGTAGTACGGCACGTACCGATCCCCACTGCTGCACTTGGTGCTCGACGACGAGGCACTCGGCGCGGCGCCGACCGTGGGGACGATGGTGGAGATGGTCCCCGAGTCTGCGGACTGTTCTGCAGGTACGTCCTGCGAAACGCACCAACGAAGGTCCGAGTTGAAGAAATCATCTGCCTGGTTGAGGTGGTACTTGCCGAGATGGGCGGTCTGCACGCGCAGCAGGTCCTCGGGATAGCGCAGGTGATTACGCAGGACGGCCGGCAGTTCGTCCTTGCTCTTCAGGAGGTTCGGGAACACCTTGTCCCACACCGCAGCAATCGGGTCCGAGGCATCCATGCGGTAGAGGGTGACGCTGCCGTCGTAGGCATCGACCACCGCTTTGACCGAGTTGCGGACGTAGTTGAACTCCTTGCGCAGACCGCTGCTGCCAGGGAGCTGAGACACGTCAGCTGCCTCAGAGTACGGGTAGTGCGAGGTGGTGGTGTAGCCGTCGACGACCCACAGGATGCGGCCGTTTGCCGAGACCGGATACGGGTCGGAGTCGAGCGAGAGGAACGGCGCGATCTTGCTCACGCGGTCACGCACATCCCGCATCCAGAGGATCTGGCTGTCGGACTGGATGAGGCCAGAGCCAAACAGGTTGTACTCACCGAACTTGAGCGCCATCGCGAGCCGGCGGAACCACGAGCCGGCGAGGACACCGCCATTACCCGAGTAGCGCTCGCCAGGGCCTGCCGGACCGATCTCGCCGGCTGCACGATTGCTCTTCAGCACGACGTAGTTGCCGGGCATACCGTCGCCGACATAGATCTCGGGCCGCGTGACGCCGAGCGCCGTGTTGTCCTTCTCGGCGAGGTAGGCCGGGCGCCCGTCCGTAGCAACCCGACTTGCAGGTGCTGCCACGAGGCCATGGCCGTGTGTGTAGGCGAGGTGCGTGTTCTCCCACGAACTGTTGGGGAGCTTCTCGGCGACCACGCGCGCCGCCACGATCATCTGCTGCAACTTGCCGTCCACCACGTAGCGATCGACGTCGAGGTCCGCGAATTCGTAGAAGCCCTGGGGACGCTGCTGCTGGGTAAACGCCTGCTTGATGGCGTCCTGCTTCGGGTCGAGAAGGCGCACGTTCGAGAGCGAGGCAACGCTCTGTTTCACCGCATCCGTGGTGACTTCGCTGAAACTCACGGGTACTGCCTTGGTGATGGCGGTATCGAGTGCGAACGCCTTCTGCGTGAGGTCGATGTTGCGCTGGATGTAGGGGCGCTCACGCTTGGATTGCGACGGCTCCACACGGAACTTCTGGATGATCGCCGGATAGATGGCTCCAGCCACCAGAGCAACGACTGCCCACAGACCCACTGCAATGACCGGGAGACGCCAGCCACGCTGACGAACGTTCCAGATGAGTAGCGCAGCAGCAGCAACCGAAATGAGGATGAGCAGGTTGAGAGCGGGCAGTGTGGCCTTCACGTCGGTGTATCCGGCACCCTGCACAAACCCACGGGTGGACGACGTGAGTGAGTAGCGACGCAACCAGTACTGCGCTGCCTTCACCACGGCGAGCACGGCGAGCAGGATCGACAGATGCAGTTTGACCTGCGTCGTCACCCTCGGTGCCGGACCCGAGGTACGGATACCTCCGTTGAGGTAATGGGCAAGCACCGTGAGGACTGTCACGAGTACCACTGCAGCGAAGAACCACGAGAACAGGAACGTGAGGAACGGCAGGCGGAACACGTACCAGGACACGTCTTGTTGGAACTGCGGGTCTGGGGTGTTGAACGAAACGCTGTTCTGGAAGAGCATCCACTCTTTCCAGTGGCCGGCGGCCGGCACCCCGATGAGGAGTGCGAACAGCGCACACACTGCCAACCTCAGCGTGCGGCGTCGCGCCCCGATGAATTGACGAACACGATCGAGGATCTCTTCCTCGGGACCGGCAAGGCGCACGGTGGGTGCAACGCGATCGGCGATCGTGAGATTGGCGAACGCGAGCAACCCGAACGCCACGAAGCCGACAGCGGCAAGCACCACCTTCACCCAGAACGTGCCCCAGAACACGTCTGAGCGACCGACAGACCGGAACCAGAGTGCGTCGACATAGAAACTGGCAAGCCCACGTGCGGAGAACAGTCCGATGATGAACACCAGGGCGGTGATCGCAATGGCAAGCCGCCACCGAGAGGTCAGACGGAACTTGGGGAGCCTGGGACGACGAGCCGGTATATCCGAGGGGTTCCGCACCCCGTGCAAGTTACTCCGGCACGCGTTGAATCATGCAGCGGCACGTCGCAGAAGCGGGCGGAAACACGTGGCCACTCGGGAACGCATCGGGAACCCGGACAACGACACCGGTATTTGCCGACACCTCGGGGCAGGGCGATCCGGATGGGTCCGCCTGCCAGACCACGAGGCTTCCTGGCTGCAGGGAGGAGTACGCGCCCTGCGAATGGGCCATCAGAAGGAGTTCCTCGGCGAGCGCGTCGAACCGTTGCTTCCATTCTCGGTACGCACTGCGCACGAACGCGCTCAGCTCGAACCGGTTCCCTTGCGAACTCTCGATGACGCGCTCGAGCCGTTCGCGCATGGGCAGCACCAATTCCTCCGTGATGCGCCCGAGCACCGAAGCGTTCATGGCCATCGCGTCGCCGACACCGCCTGCACCCAGGGCTGCAGCACCGGCGGCGAAGGCATCAGCGATCTCCGCAAGCGCGCATGCGTGGTAGCGCTCGATATGGGCGTCCTCGCCCGGGAGCAGTTCGTCGATGGAGGCCACCCGCTCGGTGCGCCGGATCGCAGTGAGCACCTCGTTCTGCTCGTCGACCACGACACGCTTGAACTGCTTGGCCAGCGACTCGCAGAGTGGGGCAAGCACCGCGGACCGGCGCGTGAACGCGTCGTCGACGCGCGGGGCCACGTGCTCGACGTCGGGAACTGCTAGTTCGCCCGTGTCGTCGTCTCCGACACTGGTGACCAGTACCGGGCCAGAGGTGGCGGGAATTTCGATACCTGCCACGGGCGTGAGGTCGAGGTCAGCATCGTAGATAGCCGACTCTGCGAACTGGTTCGACATGCTCTGTTCCGAGGTACTGGTGTCCTCCATCGGAGCGGCCTGCTCGAGTTCCACGATGATGTCGACTGCAGCGAGTCTGGCTACCTCGAACGCGCGGAGCAGGTGATCTCGTCCGTCGATGAGTGCGCGGACCTGCGCACGTGCGAGGTCACGACGCTGCGTCAGGTCTGCAAGGACTCGTTCGCGGTACTCGCGCGCCTCGGTAACCATCTCGAGGCCACGACCCCGAGCCGAGGCAAGTTCGGTCTCCACCTGTTCCGCGGTAACACGCTGCAGGTAGGCGACTTCCTCC
>CANIBN010000055.1 GCA_947465505.1 Acidimicrobiales bacterium
CGCTTCCTCGATGGCGACGTACTCGACAACCATCTCTTCGGTCTCGTACCCGTAGCCGTACAGATGATGTTCGACAACGGTTGCCGCCCCGACCCGAACAGCCCGCCGGAGATGGACGCCTCCACCACGCGCCCCTACTTCGGTCGCTACCCCGTGGTGTTCGTGCGCTGAGGCGACGTGGCCACGATGCCCGTCACCTCGTCGGGATCGAGCGGCGCGAAGTAGTAGTAGCCCTGGCCGAGGGTGCAACCGAGTGACACGAGTGCCTGTTCCTGCACCGACGTCTCGACACCCTCACCGACCACGTTGATGCGCAGCGTCTGAGCAGTCTCGATGAGAGCGGCGACGAGTTCCCGCGCAGGGCCGTCGGGACCGAGACCGACGAGACAGGAACGATCGATCTTCAGCGTGTCCACGGGAAGTTCGTTGATCGACGCCAGACGCGTGTTGCCCGTGCCGTAGTCGTCGATGCTGATGCCGATTCCGAGACCGGCGAGATTGCGCATCACCGCGGCGGTCTCCTCGCGATTACGCGTGACGGCGCCTTCAGGAATCTCGAGGCGCAGGAGTCCGGGCCGTACGCCGTAGGTCCTCAGGAGACCGGCAACGAACTGCACAAAGTCCACCTGCCAGAGCTCACGCGCCGACACGTTGACTGCGACGCTGAGGCGATCGCTGTTGATCAGCGAGTTGCGCCACAGACTCATCTGGCGGCAGACCTGCTCGAGTACCCAGCGACCGATCGACACGATGTCCCCAGTTGCTTCGGCGATGTTCATGAATGTTGCCGGACTGATGAGACCGCGAACCGGATGCTGCCAACGGACCAGTGCCTCGAAACCGACGATGTGCCCGTCGTTGAGGTCCACGACCGGCTGATATTGCAGGCGGAACTGCTCACGCTCTACCGCGATGCTCAGTTCACTTTCCAGCACGAGGTTGTCGAGGGCAGCGTCGTACATCGACGACTCGAAGATGCGGTACACACCACGACCATCAGCCTTCGCTTGGTACATCGCTGTGTCTGCATCGCGGAGGATCTCGCCAGGCGCGTTGTACGCCGCCACACCGTACGCAATGCCAATACTTGCGCCAACGCGCACTTCGTAGCTCCCGAGGTGCAGTGGTTCATTGAGCGACTGCAGCAGACGGTCGGCCACGTTGATGGCACCATCGTCCGACGCAAGGTTCTCGAGCAGGATGGTGAACTCGTCGCCGCCCAGACGGGCGACCATGTCTCCGGGACGCACCACTGCGCTGAGTCGCTTTGCGACCTCGATGAGCAGATCGTCGCCGGTGGCGTGGCCGAGACTGTCGTTGACCACCTTGAATCGGTCGAGGTCGATGAAGAGCACAGCGAAGCGCGTTCCGTACGGCGTCTTCGACCGCTTGAGGACCGTGTCGAGGTGGTCCATGAAGTACGCGCGGTTCGGGAGAGTCGTGAGCGTGTCGTGCAGCGCGACATGCAGCAGTTGCATCTCGGCGTTCTTGCGGGAGGTGACGTCTGCGTGCGACCCCACCATGCGGGCCGGCTGACCCGAGTCGTCGCTCACGGCGGTCGCGCGAACGAGCATCCAGCGGTACTCGCCGTCGCGGTGCATCACTCGGTGTTCAAGTTCCAGCGGATGCGACGGATCCTGAAGGTGCGTACCGATCTTGATCTGCAGCGCGACGCGGTCGTCGGGATGCACCCGATCCATCCACTCGTTGATGTTGCCGCGCAGGTCGTCGTCGTCGTAGCCGAGCAGGGCTCGCCAACGAGGTGACGAATAGAACTGACCGCTGCGGAGATCCCAGTCCCAGAGTCCGTCGTTCGCGCTATGGGCAGCAAGCGCGTAACGCTCCTCGCTGAGACGCAGATCCGCCTCGGCGCGGCGACGGTCCTCCACCTCGGCACGCAGCGCATCGTTGGCCTTGGCGAGCTCCTCGGTTCGTGCGGCGACCCGCTCCTCGAGCACGGCACGCGCTTCGGTGAGTTCGGAGTACGTCTCCTCGAGTTCACGCAGATGCGCGTCGCTCTCCGCAGTTCGCCGCTCAAACTCACCTCGAAGCCGACTGCCGTAGATCGTGGCGGCGAGCACCATGAGCAGGAAGAGTCCCTCAATGAGGTACTCGAGTCGCTGTAGTCCGGCGATCTCGTCCTCCTGCTTGGAGAACTCCCGGGCCTGAACACCACGGATGTCAACACGAAGTGCCCGCAGGGCATCGGTTGCTTTGGTCTGGGAGGCCGACAGAGCGCTCATGGCGGCGGGAACCGCCGAGAGATCTTCGTTCGCTGCACGGGCGATGACCTTCAGGGCGTCGGACTTCATCGTGGCAACGGCGCGCGTTGCTCGATCTAGGTCTCCAAGGATCTTGACGCGAGCGTCGTCCTCGATGCCAATGAGGTCGAGCCGGAGGGTCTCGGCACGCGAAGCGAAGGTGGTTGCCGCCAACGTCACCTGTGCGCCGGCGTCGTCTCCGCCGGGGTTCGCGATGCTCCGCTCCACTGCGGTCATGAGCCGGGTGCTCGCATCGTCAAGCGTGCTCGCCTGGCTGAGTCGGGAGTCCCACACCTGCGTGTTGGCTACCGAGTTGTGGTAGCTCTGCACGATTCGGTGGACGTAGACGAGCCCGGTACCCACCACGAGCACGTCAAACAGCGCGAGCAGGCTGTACACGACATGCCACTTCGGGCCGCGCTTTGCGGGCCGGAATCGGGTCGCCGGGGGGCGCTCGACGGGGTTCGGGTGACGGTCGCTGCTCATGGGGTGTTCAACCCCTATCTTCCCCGATTTCTCGTTCGCTGACAACGGTCAAGCGAACACTTTTCGTGAGATTTTCTGAGGAAGGTGGGTTGAGCCCAAAAATGGTCCGGCCGGACCGGCGTGCACCGATCCGGCCGTTCGACCTGGCGGAAGGAGTGGGATTTGAACCCACGGAGGCAGAAACCTCGCACGCTTTCGAGGCGTGTCCCTTCGGCCACTCGGGCATCCTTCCGTTGTCCATCCTACCCGTCGACGGCAGCGGGCCGACGGGTCGAGGTGGGGCGCTCAGCGCCGCTCAGCGAAGAAGGTGGTGAGCAGTTCGGCGGACTCTGCGGCCCGAACACCGTGGTTTACCGGCGGGTTGTGGTTGAGCCGAGGATCGGCGCAGACGTTGTACAGGCTGGCGGTTGCGCCGGCCTTGAGGTCTGCGGCGCCGTACACCAAGCGGCCCACGCGAGCGTTGAGCAGGGCACCAGCGCACATGAGACAGGGCTCGAGCGTGACGACCAGTGTGCAGTCGTCGAGTCGCCACCGACCAAGCGTTGCCGATGCGTCGCGCAGTGCCAGCACCTCGGCATGTGCCGTCGGATCGCCAGACGCCTCGCGTTCGTTGCCGCGACTGGCAATGATGCGACCGTCGTGGACCACCACGGCGCCGACGGGTACGTCGCCACGGGCGCCCGCAGCGCGTGCTTCGACCAGGGCGGCAGCCATCGCTGCGTCGTCGGTGATCTGCTGCTGGCTCATCGAGCGGAGGGGGTGGGATTCGAACCCACGGAGGATTGCTCCTCACACGCTTTCCAAGCGTGCCGATTCGGCCGCTCTCGCACCCCTCCTACACCGTTGTGATCCCACCGAGGTGGGTCGACGCAGGGTGCCGACACGGTAGCGGAACGGTACGCTGACGCCACCGTACGACCGGTTGACCCGGCGAGTGCGGTGACGGTTGGGTCCTGTGCAACGTCTGCATTGTGAATCAGGTCAGGGGCGGGAGCCAGCAGCCTTCAGCAGTCGCCGATGGGTGCCGCAGGTCGCCTGGCCGTCACCGCAGTCGTCGGGTCGCTGCGTTTTCGGCCCGTTCGGCCAGTTCGGGGGCCCCGAGGCGACGTGCCACGTCGGCCAGCGCCGGCGTAGGCCCGTGCCACTCCCAGTCGTCCACCTTGCCCACTGGCACCGAGGTGACCACGGTGGCCACTTTGCGGAACAGCAGTGCCTCGTCGAAGCGGTCACGGAGGGTTGCCGCAAGTTTCGCTGCGCCCCGCACCCCGCCCGGTAGGTCCCAATCGGCCTCGCTGGCGGGGATGTCCTCAAGCCGGCCATATCGGGCAAGTAACACCGCAGCCGATTTCGCTCCCCAACCGGGCAGACCCGGAAACCCGTCGGCCGTGTCACCCACGAGCGCGAGGTAGTCGGCGATCGCCGAGGGCGGCACTCCGAACTTGGCGATTACCCCTGCCTCGTCAACGATCTCGTTCTTGCGACGGTCGAATTGGACCACGCGGGTGCCGCGGACGCATTGTCCGAGGTCCTTGTCGGGGGTGAGGATCAGCACTTGGTCTACCCGTTCGTCTGCCTCGGCAACTGCTGCAGCCGAGCCGAGGGCGTCGTCGGCCTCGAACTCGACCATCGGCCACAACGCAACGCCGAGCGCCGCCATTGCCTCGTCGAGCAGGGGGAACTGCACGAGGATCTCCTCATCGAGGCCCTCTCCAGTCTTGTAGCCGGCCCACAACGAGTTCCGGAAGGACTCGACAACCGAATCGGTCGCAACGCCCAGATGAGTTGCGCCCCCGGCAAGCAGGGCAATGGTGGAAGCCACCACACCGGCCGTAGCGGCACCCGGTGCCGCCGAGCCGTGTCGCGCCGCCTGGCCGTAGTGCTGGCGGAACAACTCATACGTGCCGTCGACGAGGTGAGCCTTCATAACCCCTAGTCAACCGCCGTGGCGACGCACCGCCCTGAACCCGCCAGAAGTCGGTGCTGCCGTTCGACTGTTCGACCGGACCAGATTTTCCGGCTGTGTGTACATTATTGATTACGGAGGTGGGTCATGGAGCAAACGGGGTCGTCGGGTAAGCGTTCGTATTTGCGTCCTGCCGAACGGCGTCGACAGCTTTTGGAGGCCGCGGGCGCAGTCGTCGAACGCGACGGTCTTTACGGCCTCACCATGGTCGCCGTCACTGCCGAGGCCGGGGTGAGCCGCCGACTGCTCTACAACCACTTCCCCGACCTCGCCACGCTCGTGCGTGCCTACGTCGGCGATCGCTTGGTGGTGTTCATGCACGACACCGATGATCTCTTCTCAACCGCTGAGCAGTCCCGAGTCGACCTCGCAAGAGCGCTGTTCACCCGCATCCGTTCGATCCCGGCGGCCGATCGCCTCCTGGTACGCACACTGCTTGCTGGCGCGGCCCCACCCGAACTGGCGGAGATTCGCCAGCTCGTCGAGAACGGCATCCAGCAGCGCTGGCGGCAGATCTCCACCACGACCGATGACGGCCCGAGCATCGACCAGCGCGTGATCGTGGTGGCTCAGGTGGCACTCACCCTCGCGGACTACCTCGACCGTGACGAGATCACGGCCGCCCACGCAGACCAGATGGTGGTTGAAGCCGCGAACATGCTTCCGAAGTAGGACGCCTGCCATGCTCTAGGCATGTCGCCGACCGTGGTGAGGCTTCGGCCCGGAAAGGACCGGTCGCTGCGTCGCCACCACCCTTGGGTGTTCGCAGGAGCCGTGGAGTCCGTTCGGGGCACGGCCCAGGCCGGTGACACCGTGCGGGTAGTCGCCCACGACGGGGCGTTTCTGGCTTGGGGCGCCTACAGCCCCGCCTCCCAGATCGTGGTGCGCGTCTGGTCGTTCTCCGAGACCGACACCGTCGACGCTGCGTTCATCGCACAGCGCATCACTCATGCGGCGGCCAGTCGAGCAGACCTTGCGGGACGCACCAACGCTGCACGGATCGTGTTCGCCGAGAGCGACCTCTTACCCGGCGTGATCGTGGATCGCTACGACTCGGTTGCAGTGCTGGAACTCACGTCCGCCGGCGCAGACCACTGGCGCGATGCGATCGCCGACGCGTGTTTCGCGCTCGACGGCATCGAGAGCGTGTACGAACGCAGCGATCTGGACGTTCGTGATCGAGAAGGACTCGCCGTGCGCACAGGTCTGCTGCGTGGCGTCGAGCCACCCGAGCGCATCAGCATCCATGAGGACGGTGCCACGTACCGCATCGACGTGCGCAGCGGCCACAAGACCGGCTTCTACCTCGATCAGCGCGAAAGCCGAGCCGCTGTGCGAGCACTCTCGTCGGGTCGCAAGGTGCTCAACGTGTTTGCCTACACCGGTGCGTTCAGCGTCGCCGCCTGGCAGGGTGGGGCCGCGAAAGTCACCACCGTCGACTCGTCCGGACCAGCGCTCGGTGTTGCCGCAGAGAACCTTGCAGCCAATGGCTTTCCCACCGGTGGCATCGTGGAGGCCGACGCGTTCGCAGAGTTGCGTCGACTTCGCGATGCGGGTGCTTCGTACGACCTCGTCATCCTTGATCCGCCCAAGCTCGTGCACAACAAGGCTCAGGTGGACCGCGGCTCACGCGCGTACAAAGACCTCAACTGGCTGGGCATGCGACTGCTTGCTCCCGGAGGCCTGCTCGTGACCTTCTCGTGCAGCGGCAGCATCAGTCCGGAACTGCATCAGAAAATCGTTGCGGACGCTGCCGTTGATGCAGCCCGTGATGCACAGGTAATTGCGCGTCTGCACCAGGCAAGCGATCATCCGGTGCTGCTCAGTGTCCCCGAGACGCAATACCTCAAGGGGATGGTGTGTCGCGTGTCGTGACCGACACGCGCAGCATCACTCCTGAACGAGCTCGATGAGCGTGCCGTAGCTGCCCTTCGGGTGGATGAAGGCCACGGTGGTGCCACGGCTACCCGGACGGGGTGCCTTGTCGATCGGCGTTGCACCAGCAGCAATCATCGAGGCGAGCGCTTCGCCACAGTCCTTCACGCGGTAACCAACGTGGTGCAATCCCTCACCGCGCTTCTCGATGGCCTTGGCCACCGGCGAGTCGTCACGGGTGGGCGTAAGCAACTGCACGTAGCTCTCGGCCACTTTCAGCAGTGCTTCTTCCACACCGTCGCTCTCGACAACCTCACGATGGTCCACCTCGGCACCAAAGGCGCGGCGGTAATAGTCGATTGCAGCCTCGAGGTCCTTGACGGCGATGGCGACGTGGTCGATTTCGGTGAGGATCATGTTCCTATTCTGCCCCCATCGTTCTCGGTCCCCAAACGTCACGTTTTGTGCACGTTCGGGACCGAGAACAAACGGCTGCGGACGGATTGATCAGCCGCGGCCGCGGAACAGCGTGATCTTCTTCTCGCCGATGCGGTCTCGCTTCTCCGGGTCGTCGATGCCGAGACCCTCCTGCGGCGAGAGGCACAGGATGCCGAGTTTGCCCTCGTGCTCGTTGCGGTGAATCTTGAGCGCTGCCTCACCCGTCTGCTCGAGGGTGTACACATCGGACAACAACGGCTGGATGCGCCCCATGTCGATGAGACGGTTTGCCTGCCAGGCCTCTTGGTAGTTGGCAAAGTGACTTGCCATGAGCTTCTTCAACTTCATCCAGAAGTGGCGGTTGTCGAACTCCACCATGTAACCCGAGGTAGCTGCGCACGTGACAACGGTCCCGCCGCGCTTCACCGAGAAGACCGATGCCCCCATGGTCTGGCGGCCCGGGTGCTCGAACACGATGTCCGGGTCGTCGCCCACGAGGTCGCGGACGCGCTTGCCGAAACGGCGCCACTCGGTTTCGTCCTGGGTGTGCTCGTCCTTCCAGAAGCGGTAACCCTCGGCCTTGCGGTCGATGACGGCCTCACACCCCATGTCGTTGAGCAACTGCGCCTTCTCGGGCGAGGACACCACACCCACCGGGATTCCACCGCCATTGAGCACGTACTGAATGGCGTATCCGCCAATGCCACCGGTGGCGCCCCACACGAGCACCGTGTCGCCCTGCTTCATCCGCGCTGCATTGTCCGACACGAGCATGCGATAGCTCGTGGAGTTGCAGAGGGCATTCACCGCCGACTCTTCCCAGGTGAGGTGGGTGGGCTTGGGCATCAGCTGGTTCGCCTTGACGACAGCGAGGTCTGCAAGTCCACCGAAGTTCGTCTCGAAGCCCCAGATGCGCTCGTTACTCGCAAGCATCGAGTCGTTGTGAGCCGAGGGGTCCTGATCGTCGACGTGATTGCAGTGCACGGTGACGCGGTCGCCGGGCTTCCAGTTCCGCACCGCGGAGCCGACCCGAAGCACGACACCCGAGGCATCCGAGCCGACAACGTGATACGGCAAGGCGTGACGCTTTCCCCAGACACTCTCCTTGCCAAGTCGGTCGAGGAAACCGAACGTAGGCAGCGGCTCGAAGATGCTCGACCACACGGTGTTGAAATTGATGGAGCTCGCCATCACCGCGATGTAGGCCTCGTCGGGTGCAAGCTCGGGGATCGCGACGTCCTGAACGTGCAGCGATTTGCGCGGGTCCTTGTCGGCAGAGGCGACACCCTCGAACATCGCGATTTCCTCGCGGCGTACAACGGCTGCCCGGTACGCCTCGGGGAGCGGGATGGCGGCGAGCTCCTGGCCCGACACCCCGGCAAGAATGGCATCACGAATCTGCTGCATAGTGCGGCGAGGTTACCTACGGGTAGCCCCGAACGACGAGGTCAGCGGTACTGCGACAACGGGCGGCCGTTTGGTTTTCGTCAAACCCCAACGGGCACGCGCCACCGCACGCGAGTTGGCGTTGACTACCGTCGCAGCGTGGAGCAGTCCGAGTTCGTCCCCGGTGTCGGCGAACTCAAGTTCATCGGACGAGGTGGCACGGCCGCGGTCTTCCGAAGCGAAGACCGTGCGACTGGCCTCACCGTTGCCGTCAAGGTGTTCAACGCCCGTCTCACCGAGCCCATCCAGATCGCCCGATTCGAGCGCGAGGTGGACTCGGTGCAGGTCCTCAACGGCGAACGATCGATCGTGGAAATTCTCACCCGAGGTGTCAACGACACCGGTCACCCCTGGATCGTCACGCCATACCTGCCGGCGAACCTGGCAGCCACGCTCGCTGCGCACGGCCCACTCCCGTGGCGCGACGCTGCGGCGGTTGGGGTGCAGGTGGCCGATGCCCTTGCAACGGCACACCGTCGTGGTGTGCTGCACGGTGACCTCAAGCCCGGTGACATTCGGTTCGACAACCGGGGCATTGCGCAGCTCGCTGACCTCGGCCTTTCTCGCTATGCCGGGACGTCTGGGCCGAACACCGGGGTCGCCGATCCGCGCCTGACCCACTGCGCACCCGAGGTGGTGTCTGGCAAGCCGATCGACGAACGCTCCGACGTGTACGCACTCGCATCAATCCTGTTCGAGGCGATCACGGGCGCACCACCTTTCGGTCGTCTCCCCGATCGAGGCGCCGCCGCCCTCGTCGACCGGATCCTCGCCGAGACGCCCGCCGCGCTCACCAGGTTTGGGGTGCCGGCCGCGCTCGACGACCTGCTGCACCTTGCGCTCGCCAAGGACCCGTCCACGCGCCCACAGTCGGCAGCACTCTTTGCCGACTCGTTGGCGGCCGCTGCGCGCACCACGCATTCGGCACTTGCGGTCACCACGTTTACCACCGACCACCGCGCCGGGTTCTCGAGCGTGCCCCCGGTGCCCGACGAGGTCCCGTTCGACGAACTCGACACACCGCCGAACGGTTACCCCATCGTCGATCAATTCCCCGTGCTCGATGCGGTTGAGGCAGCGCCCCTGCTCGCTGCCGCGGGCCGGCGTGAACGGCGGCGGCGGCGAGAGCGGCTCGTCGCTTCCGTGGTCGTAGTGCTCGCCCTGCTCGGCGGCACCGTTGCCGGTGGCATCGTGTGGCTCACTGGTGACAATGGTTCGCAGCAGCCGCGTTCCACTGTCGTCGCTCCGTCGCAATCCGACCCGACTACCAACGACTCCTCCACACCGGGAACCGACGCTCTCCAACCGGTCGCCACGATCGGTTACGCATTCAGCGCGTCGTTCGACTCCAAGTCCGGCACGGCGATGCTCACCGGAGTTGCCTCGCCGACGGGAGCCTCTCGGCTGAAGAATGCCCTGTTGTCCGTCGGCCGACTCGACAACGAACTCGAGGTGCAGGACGGACCTGAGCCTGACAACGGCCTGGCGGTCGACGATGCCATCACGTTGCTCGCCAGCATGCGGAGCGATCTCACGGCGGGCACGCTCAGTTTCGACGGGCAGACCTTCTCGCTGAGCGGGTTCTACCGATCCGAGGCCGGACGGCAGGACATCCAGGACGTCATCACGCTCATCCGCACGCCCGTCGCACGCCCCGACCTCTCGCTTGACCCCGATGCGGTGACTCAACCCACGTCGTCGAGCACCACCGTCGTCGGCGCGGGTTCGATCGCCATCACGGCCTCAACGACCACCTTCACCATTCCCGGTGACGGCCTGTTCCACATCCTCCCCGTCACGCTCCGACCCTCGGGTGGATCCACACAGCTGTGTCTCAGCGCACGCACCGTGACCGGCACGAACGAGCGGGGCCTCGTGATGAACTACTCCAGTTGCGGGCTCGCACGGATCGTCACGCTCTCGTCCTCGATCCCCGGTACGTACACCGTGGTCGACACGTTTATCGACGAGCGCGGGCCGTCCGGACCGTCGGGGACCGTCACCTTCCTCGTGGTCGTCACCTGACACCTTCGGCGCCTCGGTACTGGGTACCGTGGTCACTGTGTACGACCGCGTTCCCGGAGTAACCGACTTCGAGCATCTCTCCACCACCGAGGCCGCCGAGACCTTCCGCGCGGTTGACGTGGAGACCGGTCACACCGTGCTCGTCAAGGTGCTGTCGAACGAGGCGAGTGACGACCTCTTCGACCGATTCACCTCGGTGTGCCGCGCTGTGCGCTCCATCGACCGCCACCCAAACGTTGCCACGCTGTACGACGCGGGCAGCACCAGCGACGGCCACCCGTACCTCGTTACCGAATATCACGGTCGATCGCTTGCCGATCTCATTGCGCAACACGGTCGGCTGCGCTGGCAGGAGACCATCGCGCTCGGCGCCGAGATCGCATCAGCGCTCGAGGCTGCACACCGCATGAGCGTGGTGCATGGTGAGGTGTCGCCTGCCAACATCCTGCTCGACAACGACGACGTCCCAAGACTCACCGACTTCGGCGTTCGTGCGCTGCAGACTGCTCCCGACACCACCGGCGCCGCTGGCCGTTCCTCACTTGCACGACTCGCCCACACGGCACCCGAGGTGGTGCAGGGTCGTGTGGGCGACGAACGCTCCGACGTGTACTCACTGGCATCGACACTGTTCGAGGCACTTGCCGGCGCCCCGCCGTTTATCCGTTCGTCGGACGAGTCGGTGGTACCGGTTGTGTCCCGACTGCTTGGCGAGGGCCCTCCGTCACTCGCATCCATCGGAGTCCCTGGCCCGGTGGAGGCCGCAATCGTCGGCGCAATGGCGAAAGATCCATCGCAGCGCCCCAGCAGCGCAGAGTTGTTCCGGCAGGAACTCCTCGCAGCAGCGCGCACCGCGGCCGGTCCTGAGGTGCTTGCCGCTGCGGCCGCCGCCGACGGTGAGCGTGAAGCAACTCTGGGCCGCAGATCGGACCGCACGCGGTCGATGGATGGCCCACAGCGTCAGGGTGTGCCCCGTCGCCGCAAGCGCGGCATCGACTTCGCCATTGCCGCAGTAGCTCTCGTAGCGATCGTCGGCATCATCGTGGTGGCCACGCGTTCGGGGAAGAAGGACTCCTCGGCGGCAGGTACCACGGTTGCTGCCCAAGCACCCGGCGACAGCACGGTGACGAGTACAACGCCCGGCACCGAGGCAACGACCACTGTGCCGCAGACCACCAAGGCCACCACCACGGTTCCGCCCAGCACCGAGGCACCAACCACCGACGCACCCACCACCGACGTACCCACCACCGACGCACCGGGCGAGCCCACCACCTCCACTGCTGCTCTCGATCCAGGCGACACCATCACGCTCGCCGGCACCGGGTTCCACATCTCCACGTTCGTGAATGCCGAGGGCGGTGCCACCATCACCTACCCGGCCGACCACCAGGCGCACTACTTCACGGTGTCGATTCAGTACGAGGGCAACAAGTTCCCGCTCCTGTGCGCGGCCCGCACCAGGCCACAGGTGGTCTCCGGGTCGACGTTCTCGAGTCTCTCGTTCGGTGGTTGTCTGCAGGACGGCCAGACCGAGACCAAGATTCGGGTGAAATCGTGGGGCAAGGGCACGGTGAAGGTCAGCCTCTACCTCTGCGACGTGAAACGGGCCGTGAACTGGTGCGAAGGCAGCACTCGCTCCACAAACACCGTTGATCTCACCTTTGTCGCCACCTAGACCGGCCGGCGGCGGCGCGTACAAGGTGATTTCGGGGCAACAGTCAAGGGACTAGCGTGACGTCCATGTCTGGTTCGTACATCGTTGCTGGCGCCCGCACTCCCATCGGAAAGATGAGCGGCGCCCTCGCCTCCTTCACTGCCGCAGACCTCGGCGGCTTCGCCATCAAGGCGGCCCTTGAGCGTGCTGGCGTGAAGCCCGAGGAAGTGGAACACGTGCTCATGGGCCAGGTGCTCATGGCCGGTCAGGGTCAGGTGCCCTCGCGCCAGGCCGCATCGAAGGCCGGCATCCCCATGTCGATCCCGTCGGTGAACGTCAACAAGGTGTGCCTGTCCGGCCTGAACACCATCTATCTCGCCGACCAGATGATCCAGTCGGGCGACGCCGACATCGTGATCGCCGGCGGCATGGAGAGCATGACCGGCGCTCCCTATCTCGCCATGGGTGCGCGGGGCGGATTCCGCTACGGCCACACCGAACTGTCAGACGCCATCATCAAAGACGGACTCTGGTGCTCCTTCGACGCCTGCCTCATGGGTACGAGCACGGAGAACTACAGCGCCGGCAGCATCTCGCGCGCTGCGCAGGACGACCTTGCGGCAAAGTCGCACGAGCGCGCTGCGCACGCCACCAAGGACGGCCGTCTCGCGGATGAGATCGTGCACGTGTCGATCCCGCAGCGCAAGGGTGACCCGCTGCTCATCGAGACCGACGAGGGTGTGCGCCCCGGTACCACGGTCGAGTCGCTCGGTGGCCTGAAGCCGGCATTCGACCCGAAGGGCACGGTTACTGCGGGCAACGCATCGCAACTCAGCGACGGCGGTTCGGCAGTAGTCATGATGTCCAAGCGCGCCGTCGAGGCCCGCGGCATCACACCGCTGGCCGAAGTGCTCAGCTACGGCATGGTGGCTGGTCCCGACAACACCTCGCTGCTGCATCAGCCGAGCAATGCGATCCTCAAGGCGCTCGGCAAGATCGGCAAGCAGGTCAGCGACATCAGCCTCTTCGAGATCAACGAGGCGTTCGCTGCAGTCGGCATCGCGTCGATGCAGCACCTCGGTATATCCGACGAGATCGTCAACGTGAATGGTGGCGCCATTGCGCTCGGTCACCCCATCGGCATGAGCGGCAACCGTCTTGCGCTGTCACTTGCGCTCGAACTGCGCCGCCGCGGTGGTGGCATCGGTGCCGCTGCGCTCTGCGGCGGTGGCGGTCAGGGCGACGCCCTGATCATCCGCAGCATCTGAGCCTCGACCGGGCCTGAGCCCGTTTGACGCGTTCCCGCAGGTCAGCGGGCATGCCCAACCCATTCCTCGACGACCCGTTCCTCGACAACGAACCCTTCGGGGTGACTTGACGACGATTCGTAACAGTCGTAACGTAACTGACACATAAGGTCGCTTCGGGAACCCCCACCTCTCCCGAAGCCCCGTCTGGGGTACTGCCCCCCGAGTCGGCGTCCCGCCCGCTGTCGACTCGGTGGGTGGTACCCCAG
>CANIBN010000056.1 GCA_947465505.1 Acidimicrobiales bacterium
CGCAGGCCCGAGCAGCGCAAGCCTGCGCCCCGTGTCGTCGGCTGCGGCGCCATCAGCAACGGGTTTGGCCACTCGATCCCGCTCGAGCACCACCCGATCGACTGCATCGCACACCAGGCCACGCATGGGGGACGGGAACGCACCCGCAATAGCTACCTCTGCCATGCCGAATGCGGGGAACACGGCCCCGGCAGGAAAGCCGAAACGCGACGCTTCGGCAACAAGGGCCTCCACCGCCGACGGGTCGACGGGTTCGGCACCCGACAACGCCACGCGCATAGGCGACAGGTCGAGGCCCTGCATGCGCTTCAGTGCACGAGTAGCGAGTACCCACGCAAAGTTCGGCCCGGCCGTGACGGTGGCGCCCCAGTCGGACAACCACTGCATCCAGTTGCCGGGGTGAGCAAGGAAGTCCTGCGGTGCGGCCTGCACCAGGTCGACACCCGTGCACATCGGGATAGCAAGGAACCCCACGAGACCCATGTCGTGGTAGAGCGGCAACCACGACTGCATCACCTCACCCGGCACAAGCGCCGCCGCCTGCACCGCTGCATCGATGTTCGCGCCGAGCACACGGTCCGGGATCATCACGCCCTTGGGCTCGCTCGTGGAGCCCGAGGTGTACTGAAGAATGACGAGTCGCTCCGGGTCGTATGGCGGCATCTCGAGGCGCTCGGCGCCGGGCAGTCCGGGCCCCGAGAGCACGCTGCTCATCGGGAGGATCGGTGGGTCGCCGGGACCGGCCTCGTAGAAGGCAGCGAACAGGTCGTCAATCAGGACCACCTTCGCGTCGCCGTGGCTGATGCGAGCGCGTGTGGACTCGATGAAGGCCTCGAGCGAACCCATGCGCATCGGAAGCGGCAGCACCATCGACGTGAGGCCGGCGAGCCAACACCCGCGCACGATGGTGACGAGCTGGCGGCTGGTCGGCCCGAGGATGGCAACGTGATCGCCGGGCACGAGTCCACGGGCCTGAAGTGCGGCGCCCACGGCACGGGCCTCGTCGTGCAGTTGGCGCCACGGCACGTACGCCGGGCCCTCTGCTGGCTGTACGGACTGTCCGACGAAGCGAATTCCCGCCGGGACGTCGGCCGCTCGTTCGAGTCGGGTAATGATCGGGACCGGTTTCGTCATGCCCAGAGAACGGTAGTCGGCGCTCACGCCTGCTGGCTCGTAGAGTTCTACGACGCTATGAGCACCGATTCCCCTGCAGATTTCCCGGCCGATTCCCGAGGCGGCGACGACGCCCACTCTCACCGCTATACGGCCGCGCTCGCGCAGCAGATCGAGCTGCGCTGGCAGGACCGCTGGGAGGCAGAGCACACCTTCGACGCCCCGAACCCTGCCGGCCCCCTCGCAGATGCCACGCGGCTCGCAGACCGGCCGAAACTGTTCGTGCTCGACATGTTCCCGTATCCGTCCGGTGCCGGGCTCCACGTCGGACACCCCTTGGGCTACATCGGCACCGACGTGTTCGGCCGCTATCGACGGATGAAGGGCTACAACGTCCTGCACTCGATCGGCTACGACGCCTTCGGCCTTCCCGCCGAGCAGTACGCCATCCAGACCGGTACGCATCCGCGCGTGACCACCGAGAACAACGTCGCAAACATGCGGCGCCAATTGCGGCGTCTCGGTCTTGCGCACGATCAGCGACGCTCGGTATCCACCACCGACGAGGACTACTACCGCTGGACGCAGTGGATCTTCCTACAGGTGTTCAACAGTTGGTACGACAGCGACGCGAACCGCGCACGGCCCATCAGCGAACTCATCTCCGAGCTCGAGACGGGCAAGCGATCCACCCCGGACGGCAGGCCGTGGTCCGCGATGAGTGCACTGGAGCAGCGCCAGGTCGTGGACGACCATCGCCTCGCCTACGTGTCCGAGGCACCGGTGAACTGGTGCCCGGGTCTGGGAACCGTGCTCGCCAACGAGGAGGTAACCGCCGACGGTCGCAGCGACCGTGGCAACTTCCCGGTGTTCAAGCGCAGCATGAAGCAATGGATGATGCGCATCACTTCGTATGCAGACCGTCTGGTCGAGGACCTCGATCTGCTGGAGTGGTCGGACTCCATCAAGACCATGCAGCGCAACTGGATCGGTCGCTCCTCGGGAGCACGCGTGCACTTCGACTCTGCAGCCGGCCCGCTCACCGTGTTCACCACGAGGCCCGACACGCTCTTCGGCGCATCGTTCATGGTGCTCGCACCCGAGCACCCCGCAGTCGACGCGCTCACCACGCCCGAACAGTCCGCAGCGGTGGCCGCCTACCGAGCCGCAGCAAATGCCAAGTCCGACGTCTCGCGCCAGGTGGAGGACCGCGAGAAGACCGGTGTGTTCACCGGCTCGTACGCAACGAACCCGGTGAACGGCGAGCAGGTGCCGGTGTGGGTTGCCGACTACGTGCTCATGGGGTACGGCACGGGCGCCATCATGGCGGTCCCCTGCGGAGACCAGCGAGACTTCGAGTTCGCCAACAAGTTCGGCTTGCCGATTCCCGCTATCCAGATGCCGCCCGCGTCGTGGTTTGACGGGCATGGACTGCAGCCCAACACAGATACGTCGACGTGGCCGTGCGCCTTCGACGGCGACGGCACGTACATCAACTCGTCGAACGATTCCATCTCACTCGACGGCGAGCGCACGGTTCCCGAGACGAAGGAACTCATCATCCCGTGGCTCGTCGAGCGCGGACACGGTGAGGGAACCGTCACATACCGCCTGCGCGACTGGCTGTTCGCCCGCCAGCGCTACTGGGGCGAGCCGTTCCCGATCGTGTACGACGAGACCGGTATGCCGGTGGCGGTGCCCGAGCACATGCTGCCCGTCACGCTCCCGCCGCTCGACAACTTCCGACCGGCCGAGTTCGACGCCAACGATGCAACGAGTGAACCCGACCTTCCGCTCGGCCGCGTGAAGGAGTGGGCAACAGTCACGCTCGACCTCGGTGACGGCCCGAAGCAGTACCGCCGCGACCTCAACGTCATGCCGCAGTGGGCAGGTTCGTGCTGGTATGAGCTGCGCTATCTCGACCCCACGAACGCCGAGCGTTTCGTCGATCCCGAGGTGGAGCGCTACTGGATGGGTCCGCAGGGCCCGGGTCACTCTGGTGGCGTCGACCTCTACGTCGGCGGTGTGGAGCACGCAGTGCTCCACCTGCTTTACGCACGCTTCTGGCACAAGGTCCTGTTCGACCTCGGCCACGTGTCCTCGAAGGAGCCGTACCACCGCCTCTTCAACCAGGGATACATCCTTGCTGCAGCGTTCAAGGACGAACGCGAGGTCTACGTCGACGCGTTCAGTGTGGTGGAGCAGGCCGACGGTACGTTCACCTATGAGGGCGAGCCCGTCTCCCGAGAGTGGGGGAAGATGGGCAAGAGCCTGAAGAACGCCGTCGCACCCGACGACATGTACAACGAGTACGGAGGCGACACGCTCCGCCTCTACGAGATGTCGATGGGGCCCTTCGACACATCCCGGCCGTGGTCCACGAAGGACATCGTGGGCATGTATCGGTTCCTGCAGCGCGTGTGGCGCAATTTCGTCGACGAGAACACTGGCGCGCTGCGTGTGGTGGACTCCCCCTGCGACGACGACGCCCGTCGCCTGCTACACCGCACCATCGAAGGTGTTGGGGCCGACTACGAAGGCCTGCGCTTCAACACAGCAGTTGCCAAGTTGATCGAACTGAACAACCACCTCACCAAGGCGGCAAACGACGGTCTCTCGATTGAGGTGGCCAAGCCATTCGTGCAGATGCTCTCGCCATTGTGTCCCCACCTCGCAGAGGAACTGTGGGCCCGGCTGGGTCACGATGCCTCGGTCACCTACGAGCCGTTCCCGGTCGCAGATCCGGCACTGCTCGTTACGGACACCGTCGAGTATCCCGTCCAGGTGAACGGCAAGGTGCGGGCGAAGTTGCTTGTTGCTGCAAGCGCATCGGCGTCCGACATCGAGGCCATCGCCATGGCCGACGAGCGCGTGCAGGCGAGCCTCGGCGGCAAGGCGCCAAAGAAGGTCATCGTGGTGCCCGGTCGACTCGTCAACATCGTCGTGTGATTGCCACCGTCTGGGGGTTCCCGCTCCGGGACCTGTTGCTCGGTGCATTGGCGGCCATCACTATCGGTCTCGGAAAGACAGCGATTCCCGGTGCCGGCATGCTTGCCGTGCCACTCGTGGCAGCCGTCTTCGATGGAAGGCCGACCGTCGGTGCGACGCTCATCATCTTGGTCATCGCCGACCTGTTCGCCGTTCGCTGGTACCGCGAACACACCCGATGGGATGTGCTGCGCTCCATGGTCCCTTGGATCTTGGCCGGCTATGTCGCCGGCGCATGGTTCTTCATCGCCATCGGCAGCGGTGGACGAACGCTCGACATCACGATGGGCGCAATGATCCTGCTCATGGTGGTCCTGCAGGGCCTACGCATGATCCGACGGAGCCCAGCCCGACCTCCGACCACCGGGGCGTCGGCGTTCTACGGGAGCACCGGAGGATTCGCCACCTTCGTGTCGAACAACGCTGGTCCGATCATCAACTCCCACCTGCTTCGTCTCGGACTGGAGAAATCCGAGCTCGTCGGCACTGCGGCATGGTTCTACTTCGGCGTGAACATTGCCAAGTTCCCGATCTACGCCGCGCTCGGCTGGTGGACTGGCGGCGGTGGCTTCTTCACGGTCGAGGCAGGCAAGTTCGCGATCATGATGCTCCCGATCGTCGTGCTTGCGGTGCTGGTTGGCCGCAGGCTGTTCCACATCGTGCCGACACAGGCCTTCGTGACCATCGTGCTGGTGCTGGCTGCAGCGGCCTCGGTCAAGCTGCTCGCCGGTTGGTGACTACGCTCGGCCCGAGATGAACATCGACAGCCCGACCTCGCACGAACGCACCGACGTCGTCGCTCGTCTCTCCACGCTCGACCGCTTCCTGCCCCTGTGGATCGGACTCGCCATGGGCGCCGGTCTCGGACTCGGGGCGATCTTCCCCGATCTGGACCAGCAACTCGACCGCGTGAAGATCGACACCGTGTCGTTGCCGATCGCCATCGGCCTCCTACTGATGATGTACCCGGTACTCGCCAAGGTTCGTTATGGGCACGTTCGCACTGAAGCCTCGAGCCGGCGGGTCTATGGCCTGACGCTGTTCTTCAACTGGATCATCGGCCCACTGGTGATGTTTGGACTCGCCTGGTTGTTCCTTGAGCATCAGCCCGGTCTGCGCACTGGCCTCATCGTGGTGGGTATCGCTCCGTGCATCGCGATGGTGCTCATCTGGAATGATCTCGCCTTCGGCAACCGAGAGGCGGCGGCGGTGCTCGTGGCGATCAATGCGATCCTTCAGATCGTGCTGTTCTCCGTGTACGGCTGGTTCTACCTGAAGGTGCTCCCCCGCTGGTTCGGCCTCGACACTGCAAGCATCGATGTCTCGGCCTGGGACATCGCACGCTCGGTGCTCGTCTTCCTCGGCATTCCCCTCGTGCTCGGATACCTCAGCCGTCGGATCGGGGAACGCACGAAGGGCGTCGAATGGTACGAGCAGCGCTACCTCCCGCGTGTCGGCCCCATTGCGCTCTATGGACTGTTGTTCACCATCGTCTTCCTCTTCGCCATGCAGGGTGACCGCATCACGCACCAGCCGCTCGATGTCGCTCGTGTGGCGATCCCGCTTGCGATCTACTTCGCCGTGATGTGGGGTGCCTCGTTCGTCGCTGCCTATCGAATGCGCATGCCGTACGACCAGGCCGTCACGGTCGCGTTCACCTCTGCCGGCAACAACTTCGAGCTCGCCATTGCGGTGTGCATCGCCGTCTTCGGGATCACCTCCGAGCAGGCGCTAGCGGGCACCATCGGTCCGCTCATCGAGGTGCCCGCTCTCATCGCGCTCGTCTACGTAGCCCTCTGGGCACGGCGGTATTTCCGGCACTGACTTCGGGGTTCGGCGGTGTGCCTCGGTACTCTCCGAGCATGCTGTTTACCGTTCGCAAGATCGTCACTGTTGTCGAGGAGATCGAGCACGACTTCGGACCGCCGCCAGCCGTGCCGGCCCGCAAGGGCGCCATTGCCGCCGTGGTCACGAACCCCTACGTCGGTCGGTACGTGGACGACCTCAGCCCGGCGTCCGAGGAACTCAAGGCCCTCGGGGAACGCCTCGGCAACCTGCTCATTGGCCACCTCGGGGGCGACCGAACGGTGATCGACGGCTACGGCAAGGGCACGATCGTCGGGTCGGCCGGAGAGATCGAGCACGGGGCGATGTGGCACATTCCCGGCGGCGCCGGCATGCGCGCTGCACTCGGCAAGGGAACGTCGATCGTCCCCTCCACGAAGAAGGTTGCCGGGGTCGGCGCCCGTCTCGACGTGCCGATCACCCACCTCGAGTGGAGCTATGTCGGCAGCCACTACGACGCCATCGAGGTCGGCGTACCCGACGGCCCCCGACCGGACGAGATGGTGGTCATCCTCGCCATGGCATGCGGCGGACGTGTGCACGCCCGCCTCGCAGGTGGCTTCACGCTCGCCGACCGCGGCAAGCCGGGCGTGCCCGCATGAGCGCAGCAACCCCGCAGAACATCGCCTTCATCGGCATCGGCCGCATGGGCTGGCACATGGCGGCCCACCTGCTTCGTGCCGGTCACCGTGTCACCGTGTGCGACGCCGCACCCGGCGTCGCCGATCAGTGGGTTGCCGAGCACGGGGGCAGCGCTGCTCCGTCGCCCGCAGAGGCCGTGCGCGGCTGCACCTACGTCATTACCTCGCTGCCGGCTGACCCGCAGTTGCGGGCCGTGGCTTCCGACATCATCCCCGTTCTTGCTGCGGGAACCGTGTGGGTCGACCACTCGACCACCTCTGCGCAGGCGTCTCGGGACATCGCGGCAGAGGTAGCAGCGGTTGGGTCCCAATTCCTCGATGCGCCGGTGTCCGGTGGCGTCGATGGCGCCCGCAACGGAACGCTCACCGTGATGACCGGTGGCGACGGGGCGGCCTTTGCCGCCGCCGAGCCCGTCATCGCCGCATACGGCGCCCGCATCGTGCTCATGGGCCCTGCCGGCGCGGGCCAGATCACCAAGATGACCAACCAGATCTGCGTGGTGGGGCTTTGTCAGGCACTGGCCGAGGGCCTCGACTTTGCCGAGACGTCTGGTCTCGACGTGAACAAGGTGATCCACGTGATGCTGCAGGGATCGTCGGCGTCGTGGCAGATGGCAAACCGTGCCGAGAAGATGCTGGCCGGCGAGTACAACTACGGCTTTTCCACCACGCTGATGCGCAAGGACATCGGTCTCGTGCTCGACGAGGCCGAATCGATCAATGTGCCGCTCCCGGTGACAGCCATGGTGGGTCAGATGCTCGCCGAGGTCACCGCCATGGGTGGCGCGTCCTGGGACTGGTGCAGCCTCATGGAGCGCCAGCGCCGCCGTCGCTCCTAACCCCCAGTTGTTCTCGGTCCCCAAAATGCACGTTTTGAGCGTTTTCGGGACCGAGAACCACGGACTCTGTTTGTTCTCGGTCCCCAAACTGCACGTTTTGAGCGTTTTCGGGACCGAGAACGGAGGGGGGGCTAGCGGGAGGCGAGCTGGGCGGGGCTCAGTTCGTACAGCGGAGTCGCCGAGGCGAAGATCGCCGGAACGAGACCCGAAACCGTCGGGAGGATCTGCTCGCCGAAGAACCGGGCCGACGCAATCTTGGCCTGGTGGAACTCGTCGGGGCGACCGGCCGCTGCCAACACTGCCTTGGCGAGCAGTCCGGCGCAGACGGTGGTTCCGAGCAGTCGCAGGTACGGAGTCGATGCCGAGAGCAAGGTGCGCGGGTCGCTGGTGGCCACCTCGCCGAGATGGGCTGTTGCCCGTCGTGCGGTAGCCGACGCCTGGGCGAGGTGTTCGGCGTACTGTGAGCAGCCCTCCACCTTGGCCAGTGCGGCTGCACGAGTGTCGAACTCGTCGAGCAGGTCGGTGATGACCGCACCGCCTCGCATGGCGAGCTTGCGGCCCACGAGGTCCGCCGCCTGGATGCCGTTGGTGCCCTCGTAGATCGGGGCGATGCGGATGTCGCGGTAGTGCTGCGCCGCGCCCGTCTCCTCGATGAAGCCCATGCCACCGTGGATCTGCACGGCGAGCGAGGTCATCTCGCAACCGACATCGGTGGAGAGGCTCTTGGACAGCGGGATGAGCAGATCGGTGAGCTCCTGCCACTTCTTTGCAGCATCACGGTCAGCGGCAGACGTCGCTGCATGCCCCAGGTCGATTGCTGCCGCATTGGTGTAGATGAGGCAACGCATGGCATCGATCCAGGCGCGCTGCGTCATGAGCATGCGACGCACGTCGGGGTGTTCGACAATGGGGCTCGAGACACCGGCCGGCGCGCCGACGGCGCGGCCCTGCTGACGGTCGAGGGAATACTGCAACGCAAGCTGATAGGCGCGCTCGCTGAGGGCGAGACCCTGCAGGCCGACGGACAGCCGCGCGTTGTTCATCATCGTGAACATGTTGCGCATGCCCTCGTTCTCGCCGCCGACGAGCCAGCCAATTGCGTCCTCGTAGAGCATCACGCAGGTGGGAGAGCCGTGGATGCCCATCTTGTGCTCGGTGGACAGGCACTGCAGCGAGTTCTTCTTGCCGAGCGAACCATCGGGATTCACGAAGTACTTCGGGACGAGGAACATTGAGATGCCCTTCGTGCCCGGGCCCGACCCGGGAGTGCGCGCGAGCACGAGGTGCACGATGTTGCTCGCGAGATCGTGCTCTCCCCAGGTGATGTAGATCTTCTGTCCCGAGATGCGCCACGCGCCCGGGGCAACATCCTCGGCCGGCTCGGCCTTCGAGGTAACCGCACCGACATCGGAGCCTGCCTGAGGTTCGGTGAGGTTCATCGTGCCGGTCCACTCGCCCGTGAGCATCTTGGGCAGATACATCGCCTTCTGCTCGTCGGAGCCGTGGGCATGAATTGCCTCGATTGCTCCCTGCGTCAGCAGCGGACACAGCGAGAACCCCATGTTTGCGCTCGTGAGCATCTCCTGCACCGCGATCGACACGATCCACGGAAGTCCGCCGCCACCGAAGTCGGGGTCGAACGACATTGCACCGAAGCCGCTCTCCACCCACTTCGCGTACGCAACCTCGAAACTCGGGGGCACGACCACCTTTCCGCCGGGCTGCCAGTTCGATCCGATGTTGTCGCCGTCGCGATTGGTGGGCGCCACCACGTCTGCGAGGAATCGACCCGCCTCCGCGAGGATGCCCTCGACGGTCTGCGGGTCTGCGCCGGCGAAACGCTCGCTCGCCGCAATGTCGCCGAGACCGGCAACGTCTTCCATCACGAACTTGATGTCAGCCAACGGGGGTGTGTAATCGCTCACTGGGTGTTCCTTCTCCGGGCCGGGGGATTGGCCTTGATTCATCTCCACCCTATTGCGCGTTTCGAGGGCCTCGTGACAACCCCACCGATCGCCGCAGGGCACGGGTCGAGGCCCCCGTGCGATACCGTGCCCCTCGTCACAAGACGTCGATCCGGAGGACCACGGCCATGGCCACCACGAACTTCTACGAGGCAAATGCTGCACTCTTCGGCAAGGAGCGTCTGGAGGTTGCCGACCTCGAGCTGATGTACCAGCTCGAGATGACGGGCGAGGAGTTCTACTACCGGCTCGCCGACCGCATCGGGAACGACGAGGCGGCCGAATTGCTGCGCCGCAACGGAGTCGAAGAGAAGGCCCATGCCCGCCGCCTCGCCAAGGCCCTCAGCATCAAGCTCGGTCGAGAGTGGACCCCCACCGAGGAGCAGGCGCAGTTGATGGAGATCCCGCTCCCCGACCAGATCGACGCCAAGATGTTCCTCGGTGTCGTGAAGGGCGAACTGGGCGGCGACGCCGGGTACCAGCGCTGGGCCGACAACGAGTCCGACCCTGAGGTGCAAAAGCTCCTGCGCCTGAACGGCCGAGAGGAAACCATTCACGCCGGCCGCGCCCAGCAGGTCTACGACCTGCTGACCAAGTAGCGCAGCGGCCCGCTACGAAACGCACGGACATCGGGTAGCGCTCAGTGGAAGGCTCGACTCACGATCCCCTTGTCATGCAAGCGCTCGGGGTGCTGGGCGGACTCCGCTGGCTCAGCAAGGATGATCATGCGCTGCTCACGCAGGCGCTGATCGAGTGGCGCCTCGACCTCCTTGCGAACCTGTCGTTCATGAGCAAGCAGGCCACTGGCCTCACGCTCGACCGACGAAGGGTGGACCTCTACCCCGATTGCGACCTCTACCGGATCTCGGCCTGCCATCCGGGTAACCCCACTGGGAGCGCCTTCTACATCGACAGTGAGCGTCACCTCTGCCCGGCGTCGTCGTTCTTCTTCGGGCACACAGTACTCCTGATCTTGCACCTCGAGCGCCTTCTCACCCTTGCAGCGACGCTCGATCTCGACCGGGCTCCGCTACTACCCGTTCAACCCCTCGAGGTGCAGCATTGGTTCGCGAACTACGGGCACGTGCTCGATGAATGGTTCACGCTTGCGCGCAACCACATCCTCCTACCCGAGCTGGCAGCTCACCTCCCGGTGTACGACTTCAATCCCGCTTGGGGGCCGACACTCCTCGCAAAGTTCGAGGTTGCCAGTGCTGCCATCTTTCGGGGCGCGGCCCTCAACGTCTCCACCCTCGGAGCAACGGTTCATCGATGCCGGAACGTGGCGCTTCTTCACCACTCGACAGCGGACGTCGATTTCCTCCGCTTTGACCGCTCGATCGCCGACCGCGTGTCCGAGGTCGCGAGCCACATCGAACGAGTCCCGACTGCGTCGCCATCGTTCGGTTCTCGGGTGTTCCTCACCCGATCCATCCCGCCAAACCCGGCGGATGCCGTCGTGAATCTCGATGGCCTTGCATCGATGGCCGCGCAAGCCGGATTCCATGTCCTCAACCCCGAGCAGTTGCGATTCAGCGAACTCGTCGTTGGCATGAGGGACGCCCGTTCGGTTGTCGCCACCTGGGGCAGCGCTCTCACCATCTGCGCCTATGCCACGCGCGGAGCCGCAGTGACAGCGCTCCGCGCCGGCCGCTACCTCGACGAGGACCAACAGTTGATCTGGGGAAATCTCATCGACGAGCACGCGCTCGATTTCACCTACCTCGACACCCGCGACGGCGTCATCGATCCGGACCAATTCCGGCGGGCGCTGGCGCGCCTGTAGCAGGCACAGATTCGACACGCATTCGGGTGTCTCGCCTAGGGTGATCGGGTGAAGCTGGTCTTCCACATCGGTGCCCCGAAGACCGGGAGTTCCTCGATCCAGTCGGCCCTCTTCACTGCCCGGTCGACGCTCCAGGATGACGGCATCTATCTCGTTGGCCGCGACACCGCTCATGCAGATGCGATGCTGCACGCCGCGGAATCGCTGACGGACGAGGGGCTAGCGCCGGACGAACGGCGGGATGCTCTCGCCGGGCTGCTTGAGCAGGCGCAGCTGTCCGGGTGCGCGTCCGTCCTCGTCTCCTCGGAATCCGCCTTCGCCGCAACCGCCTGTCTCCGGCTCGTCGATGCACTCCCACCGGACGTCGAGGTGTGCCTCGTCGCCTACATCCGACATCAGACCGAATCTCTGCTTGCGAGCCACGTCCAATTCCTTCGAACCGCCAGGAACAACGGAGAGACGTTGCGTGAACTCGTCCATCGTGATGCCGACCAGGGAGGTAGCAACTTCCTTGCGAACCTTCGTGCCCTTCAAGGATCCCCTCGCGTTGCCTCGCTTCGAGTGTTCTCCTATGACGACCACCGCAAGGACGTGGTTGATCACTTTGCCAGTGTGGTCTCCGAAGAGACTGGGCGGACTCTCCAGTTGACCGCAACGCGAATCAACGTCACGCCTCGCACGGAGAACGTGGCGCTTCTCCGGAGGCTCGATGGCCTGCGTGCCCCCCGACGACAGACCCCGGCCGTCAATAGTCCCGTGCTCCGCCTTGCACAAACGATCTGCAACGTTCCGGTCGGGAACCCGCTCCCCCCGATGCCTCAGGACCTCGTGGATCTCGTGAACGCCCGGTATGACGAAGGGAATACAGCACTTGGCAACGAGTTCGGGGTGAACATCGTCGCCGAACACGGACGCAGGGGTGAATCGGCGGAAGCCGACAGCGGGACGTGGTTGCCCGACCCGGACGCGGTGGCTCCTGAGGCGGTGTACGTCCTGCTCCATGCGGTACTCCGGACCGCGGTCGAGATCTGCAATGCGTCCACGCGCGACTGGACGCCACGTTTCGACCCGGAAGACATCGACCTCATGCGAGGAAGCAGGACCACCTCCTTGCACTCCGGCGTGGAGCAACAGTGTCTACAACTAGTACTCCGGTTCCTCGACTCCATCGGAGAGGAAGCCGTCGGGGCCGGTGAGCCCACACGGTCGCGAACTGCATCGGACACCCTGAGCGGACGCCTGGCGGAGCGGATCCGCTACTTCGCCGACTGCACTGCGACAGCCGAACTACCTCCCGGCGAGCATCTCACGACCACCGAGCGACGCTTCCCGATGTCCGTCGTGGACCTCGTAATCCGCGCCGGACTCGTTCTCCACTGGGAACTCGCCAACTTCCTCCCGACAGGTTGGGAACGCCACATCACCGAGCCGGAGACCGCGTTCGTCGAGACACCCCGAGCACCAGTTGCCCCTGCCCAAGGCACCGAGCGCAGTGCTACGTCAACGCTGGAAGAGGGCACCTCACCAACATCGGTAGTACGCGGTCCGGCTGCTCAGGCGTAGTGATCGAGGGCGACCCGGCCGGTCTGCGCCTCCCAGGCCCGGGTCTCGTCCGGGTGCGCCGCCACCCACTGTCGAACGAGTTCGTTTGTCGGCCGTGCGTAGGGCACCTTGGCCCCGATGGACTCCGCAAAGTCACGGATGGCCTTGCCGCTGCCGTAGACGGGAGCGGCCTTCCCACTCCCCGACCGGCCGGCTGTCTGTCGGGCAGACCGCCCGGTGTCGCCCGGGTGGGCCGAAGGCTTCGATGCGCCGACGACCGCCGCTACTCGGATATACGGCTCGAGCAGCTTGCTCAATACGCCATAGTTCTCGTCCGACAGATCAATTGCGTACTGGGTCTTCCCCAGAGCAAAGGAACGGGTTTGCACCGTTTCTGTTGACCCGTCGAGATCGTCCACAAAGGTAGTAACGGTTGCCATATTTCAAATACTAAGCCGAAACCGAGACGTTCAATTCAAGGCGTCCGGCCGCCAGGCGACCGAAACCCCACCCTTCTGGATACCGCTACCAGCAGCGACGACGACACATCCCGGTTAGCTGAACACTGCGCCACAGCGGTTGCAGGTGAACCACACCCGAAAATGCTCTGCGTGACGGGTGGTCTCATACGAACCACAGACAGGACACTTCTTGTACCCGGAGACAGCCATCGTCTCGTCGTCCGGTTGCCGTTCAATCACCAGACTGCGGTTCATAATCGCCTCCATTCTCCGACGCATTGCACAATACGTGCTACGCACAGAGGACAGCCATTGGGTCGACTTCCCGTCACGACCAAAAACGCAAACGGCGCAGGTCGTGAGACCTGCGCCGATCGATTTGTGGAGCTGAGGGGAATCGAACCCCTGACCTTCTCCATGCCATGGAGACGCTCTACCAACTGAGCCACAGCCCCGATACGGGAACCCGAAGGTTACCAACGGCCCG
>CANIBN010000057.1 GCA_947465505.1 Acidimicrobiales bacterium
AAAATGCTCGTTTTGAGCACTTTCGGGACCGAGAACCGTTTTGGTCGAGCGTTCTCGGTCGCCAAAACGCTCGTTTTGAGCACTTTCGGGACCGAGAACCTGGGGGTTGGTGGCGGCCCGGAGGGGGTTAGAGCAGTTCGAGGCCGATAGCGGCTTCGAGTTGGCGCAAAGCCTCGACGTGATCGACCACCTTGATGGTGTGCATCCCGAGCGCCGCAGCGGGCTTCAGGTTGATGCCAAGGTCGTCGAGGAAGACCACGTGGTTCGGGTCGGTCTGCATCGCCTCGCAGGCGATCTCGTAGAACCGGGTCTCGGGCTTGCGGCAGCCCACCTTGCTGGACTCGACCACGGTGTCGAAGATCGACATGATCTCGTTGATGGCTCGCTGACGGTCGGTCTGGGCATGGTCGGTGACCCCGTCACCATGGCTGACCACGTTGTTTGTCAGACAAGCCTGGGGCAACCCAGCGGCCTTGATGCGCTGGAGTGCCTGCACCATTGCCGGGCGAACGTCGCCCTGAAGCAGCGCGAGCACATCGGCACCCGGCACGTGGTGGCCCTTTGCGGCCGCTTCTTCGGCGAATTTGGTGTCGAACTCTGCGGGGGAGATGTCGGACCGCTCGAGCAAGGCCCAGGCGTTGGAGTCCGGATTGGTGGCATTCACCGTCCGGATGAAGTCCTTGGGCAGGCCTTTTGCCGCCTCATAACGGTTGAACGCCTCAAACGGACTGGACAGGATGACCCCGCCAAAGTCCCAGAACACCACGGTACGCATGGGTCCCGATCGTAGGGGTCGTTGGTGACAATCCCCTTATTGGGGGCTGCGGGGTGGTTGACTCTGAGACGGTATGTCCAGACTGGTCGTGGTAGACGGCTCCAACATCGCCACCGAAGGGCGGACGATGCCGAGCCTCAGGCAATTGAACGAGGCCGTTCTCGCCTTCATGGAGGAGAACCCCGGAGACAAGATCTCCGTCGTTGTCGACGCCACGTTTGGGCACCGGATCGATCCGAAGGAAGTTGACGACTTCAACGAGGCCGTCGAGAACAACGAGATCGTCGCGCCACCCGCTGGCGCAGTGGGACGCGGCGACGGATTCGTGCTGGCGATTGCCGACAAGAAGAGCGCCACCATCCTCTCGAACGACTCCTATCAGGAGTTCCACGGACAGTACGACTGGCTCTTCGACGAGGGACGTCTGATCGGTGGCAAGCCGGTCCCCAACATCGGTTGGGTGTTCATCAACCGAGTCCCGGTGCGTGGCCCAAAGAGCCGTCAGGCGGTGAAGGACGCCAAGCGCAAGCGTGGCGATGCGCGGCCCACCAAGGCGAGCAAGGAAGCCAACCAGCCGATGCCGGTGCCCAAGGCTCCGCCGCCCGGCGCAACACTTGCTGATCGCAAGGGTGGAGGCGGCCGACGTCGTGGTCGCGGTGGCGACAAGGAAGCCGTGCCCGCGCTCGTGCCGTCGGCCACTGCGGGTCACGCGCCCACTGCTCCACAGCACACCAACGACCTGCTGTCCTTCCTCGGGTTCGTCGAGCATCACCCGGTTGGGTCCGTGGTGAGCGGCACCGTCACGTCGTACTCCTCGCACGGCGCCTACGTATCCATCGGCGACGTATCGGGCTACGTGCCAATGCGGCTCATGTCGAACCCTGCACCGCGCAGCGCACGAGACATGATTGGTCTCGGCGAGACAGTCGACCTCGTGGTTGCCGGGTTCAACCCGGGACGCCGTGGGATCGATCTGGGCCTGCCCGGCATGGTGGCTGGTGCGGAGGCCGCTCCGGCGAAGGCAAGTGGACGCAAGAAGGCGGACAAGCCTGCCAAGCCAGCGGCGTCGCAGAGATCGTCCAAGGCGGATCAGGCGGATCAGGCGGAGAAGCCTTCGAAGTCGCAGAAGCCGTCGAAGTCCGGGAAGGCCGTCGAACCAGGCAAGGACGCACCGGCGCCGAAGAAGTCAGCCGTGAAGAAGGCCGCTGGTAAGAAGGCCGGGCCGGCGACCGAGAAGGTCGCGGCGAAGACGGCTGCAGCGCCCGCCAAGAAGGCGGCGGTGGCGAAGAAGGCAGCCACACCGAAGAAGGCCGCTGCGCCCGTCAAGAAGGCTGCAGCGACCAAGGCTCCGGCAGCGAAGGCGCCCGCAAAGAAGACAGCGGCACCGAAGAAGGCTGCGGCGCCCGTCAAGAAGGCTGCAGCGACCAAGGCTCCGGCAGCGAAGGCGCCCGCCAAGAAGGCCGCTGCGACGAAGGCTCCGGCAACGAAGGCAGCGACACCGAAGAAGGCCGCAGCGACGGCCAAGAAGGCCGCAGCGAAGAAGGCGGCTCCCGCCGCTCGACGCGCCCGCGGCTGACCAGCCGGATTACCGTCAGTACCGTGCGCTTTGCCACTTGGAACGTCAACTCTCTGAAGGTCCGTCTTCCTCGTGTCGAGGAATGGCTCGCAGAGGTCCAGCCTGACGTCCTTGCGATGCAGGAGACCAAGCTCTCCGACGATGCGTTTCCCGCACTGGCATTTCAGGCCATGGGATACGACTCGGTGCACCACGGTCAGGGCCAATGGAACGGTGTGGCGCTGCTGTCGCGTGTCGGCCTCGAGCGACCGGTCTACAACTTTGCGCCGGGTATCGAACCCGATCACGAGGCGCGCATCGTCACCGCAACGTGCGGCGGCGTGCGTGTGAGTTCCGTGTACGTGCCCAACGGCCGGGCGCTCGACAACGACCACTATCAGTACAAGTTGGGTTGGATGGCACGACTCAAGCAGCACGTTGCTGCAGAGGGCACGCCGGACCAACCGGTGATCGTGATGGGCGACTTCAACATCGCCCCCGACGATCGAGACGTGTGGGACACGAAGGCCTACGAGGGTGGTACCCACATCTCCCAGCCGGAGCGGGACTCGCTGAATGCGCTGGCCGATTGGGGCATGGTGGATCTCTTCCGTCAGCACCACGATGAAGCGGGACTGTTCTCGTGGTGGGACTACCGAGGCGGTGACTTCCACAAGGGCCACGGCATGCGGATCGACCTCGTGCTGGGAACGAAGAGCATCGCCGATCGTTGCTCGTTCTCCATCGTCGATCGCAACGCTCGCAAGGGTCAGCAGCCGTCGGATCATGCCCCGGTACTGGTGGATCTCGATGGCTGAGGGAACGCTCGATGCCGGTTATCTCGATCCGGACCGTCCGAGCCCGCTGATGCGCGAGGGTTTCACGGCGCCTCCCGAGTACACCGCGGTGGAGCAGGCCAAGGTTGACCTGGCGGAGGCCACCCGTCGCATCATCGACGAGCAGGTCACCACCGTGGCCGACGCTGCTTCGATTGTCGAGGCGCACCAGTTGGTGAAGCGTGCAGCAGATCTCCTCGCTGGTCGCGAACATGGCAGGCCGTACGACGAACCTGCCGAAGGGTCACTGCAACCCCCGCAGGTTCGTCCGTTCCCGAACTACAGCCCGTTCATCGGCTTGATGAATCCCGTCGCGCCACCGATGACTATCGAGTGGGGTGACGACTTTGTTGTGGGCCGAGCCACCTATGGCCTCGTGTACGAAGGACCCCCGGGATGTCTGCACGGTGGCTTTATCGCTGCAGGCTTTGACGAGATCCTCGGGCTCTCACAGGGGCTCTCGGGCCAGGTCGGTATGACTGGCAAGCTGACCATCAGCTATCGATCGCCCACACCGCTCTTCCAGGAGATCGTCTACAAGGCCCGGTTCATCCGCAAGGACGGACGCAAGGTCTTCGTGGAAGCAACGCTGCATGCCGGCGAGCGACTGTGCGCCGAGGCCGAGGGGCTGTTCATCGCCATGAAGCCCGAGTTCTTCGAGCAGCTCACGGCGCTTCGTGGGAAGAATCCGCAGGCTCGCTGAGCAGCGGCAGGATTCGCGGCGCAAAGCGTCGCGCAAGGAACGGACCAACGCCCTCGATTGCTGCGAGGTCGTGCTCCGAGTTTGGCCGGCGCTCCGCAATACGGCGGAGCGTGGCATCGTCGAGCAGGAAGTCTGCAGGGACGCCAGCTGCGCGTGCAGCATTGGTGCGCCAGGTAGTGAGTCCCTTGAGCATCACGGCGATCGGATCCGTCGGTGTCGGTGCCGATGGTCTGCGGATCTCTGGGGGCAGCGGGGCGAGGTCGTTGTCGGGTTGCTGCACCGCGCCGAGTTCGGGGAGCAAGGGGCTACGCCCTGCCTTCTTGTTGTTGCGTCGCTCTGCCCACGTCACCGCGAGTCGGTCGACCGCGCGAGTGAGCGAGACGTAGAGCAGTCGTGCCTCTTCTGCACGTGCCGCCGACCGCTGCGAAGGCGCCGGCAGTCCAACGCTGTCCACTCCTGCCACGACGACAACTGGCCACTCCCTGCCCTTGGCGGCATGCATGGTGACCAGCTCCACCGCGTCGCCCTCGACCGGGGACTCGATGTTGTTGAGGTCCATCCACGCCGCAAAGGCGCGTCCGTTGCCGCCTCCCGCTTCCTCGAACGCCTTCACCATGTCGAGCGTGCGCCGAACCGATTCGAGTTCGTCCGGTCCGGACCGGACGTCGTCGTCGTCGAGGTCGATGCGACTGAGGAGTTCCGCTCCCGAGTCGTCGTCGGCCGCCTCGGATCCCGGCCACGCAAGGTCCACGGCCCACGCATGCAACTCGTGTCCGTCGCCTGCAGCGCGAGCCGGCCTCAGCACGTCTCTCCCGCCGCCACTCGTGGTGCCGCGGCGCGTGACCGTGCGCGTGGGAATGCCGGCCTGCTGGAACGCAACAGAGATCTGCCGGAGTATCTCGTGTGTACGCCCGAGCACTGCTATCGATGACCAGCGTGCACCCGGTGCGCGCAGCTGCGACGCGAGCAACACGATGCGGCGCGCCTCGTCGCCCTCGTCTGCGCACGACAGCGTGAGCACCGAATCGCCATTCGGTCGATCGGCATGGTGTTCGCCACCGACTCGGTTCGCAGCAAGCACACGGTCGCCTGCTGCGACTACCTCTGGTGTGGAGCGATAGTTCGTGGAGAGTTCGATGGTGATGGGCCGGAGTGGACCGTTGCGAACAGCCTCCAGCAGACCGGCATCTGCACCGTTCCATCCATAGATTGCCTGCGCAGGATCGCCCACGATGAACACGTCGTCGTTCCCGTTGCGGAGCGCCTCGAGGAACGCGAACTGAAGTGGGTTGATGTCCTGGAACTCGTCGACGTGCAGGTGGCGGTGCCACCACGACACGGCATCGGCGATACCCGGCCGCTGGATCTCGGCGATGCATTCCGAGAGCAGGTCGTCGAAGTCGAGGATGCGTCGCTTGCGTTTGTAGGTCTCGAAGTCGGCGAACACCTTGGCCACGTGTTCGATGTCGGCTCCGGGGCGACGGCCCGCCGACGACGCGGCCCGTGGGTAATCAGCCGGTGCGACGAGGCGCGCACGCGCCCACTCGATCTCGGTAGCCACCACACCAGCAAGCCGCCGCTCGCCCTTCAGTTGCTCGGTGAGGATCTCAATGCGATTGGTGGACAGGGTCGGTGGCTCACCTCGACCGCGGTCCTCCCATCGGCGGCGGAGAATGCGATATGCAACGCCATGGAACGTGCCAGCCACTACGGAGCGGTCGACACCTGCCAGAGCGAGACGTCGCTGCAGCTCGGAGGCCGCCTGACGTGTGAACGTGAACGCAACCACGTGGGATGCCTGTGCTGACTGGGTGGCGATCCGGTACGCAATGCGGTTCGTGAGCACACGGGTCTTGCCGGACCCAGCGCCGGCGATGACGGCCACCGGGCCGGGTGGCGCCGTGACGGCTGCTCGCTGATCGGGGTCGAGGCGCATGAGCAGGCGATCGAGGTCTACGCCCTCGTCGTCTTTCTCTTCGGTATTTCCCGCAGCGCTCGAAACCACGTTTCCACGCTACTGCCCGAGCGGTGGGGGCTAATCTGCGGCCATGGCCTTCCCCAAGCGGTTGCTGAACTCGTTCGAGACGATTCGTGTTGACCTCCGACCGCACTGGTGGTACCTCACACCGCCTGGCACGGCAACGCTCGCGGCGCTCGTTTTCACCATCTACGCACTCACACTCGACGGCGGTGTCGGCAAGGCCGTCAAGATCATTGCGCTCATCCTGCTGGTGGTAGCCGGGGCCTGGCTGCTCGGTCGGTACACGCGCTGGTACTGCTCGCACTTCGTCGTCACCTCGCACCGTGTCATCTACCGCGCAGGTGTACTGCGAAAGACGGGGATGCAGATCCCCCTCGAGCGTGTGAACAACGTGAACTTCAACCAGAGCGTATTCGAGCGCATGCTCGGTGCAGGTGACCTGCTCATTGAGTCCGGCGGCGAGGGTGGCCAGGAGCGTTTCGAGGACATCAAGCACCCTGACCGTGTGGCAAATATCATTCACGAGGCCATCGAGGACAGCCGCAAGCGCTCCGCCGGATCTGCGGGTGCGGGTGCAGAAAGAGACGTCACCGGGCAACTCGAGCGACTCGAGGGCCTGCTCGATCGGGGTGCAATCACACCCGACGAGTTCGACGCGCAGAAGCGCAAGTTGCTCGGCTGACCCCGCAACCGCTCACGCCAAGTACATGCGCGTCGTCTCCCTCGTTCCCTCGGTTACCGAGACACTGCTTGCCTGGGGGATCGAGCCCGTTGCCTGCACCCGGTTCTGTGAGCAGCCAGACCTAGTGCACGTCGGCGGAACCAAGGACCCCGACATCGCGTCCATCGCGGGATTGGCCCCAGACCTCGTGGTGGTGGACCGTGAGGAGAACCGAAAGGATGACGCCGGTTCGCTGCTCGCCGCAGGGTTGCGACTGCACGTGACGCATGTGGTGCACCTCGGTGACGTCGAGCCCACGCTTAGGGCTCTCTGGGAAGCCGTCGGTAAACCCGATGTGGATCCATGGCCTCTTGCAGAGATCCCACCCGCGCAGGCTGCGTCGAAGCGGGCCTTTGTTCCCATCTGGCGACGCCCCTGGATGACCATCAGCGACGACACCTATGGGTCGACCGTGCTGCAGGCCTGTGGGGTGCACAACGTGTTCGCCGGGCATCCCGACCGCTATCCCGAGGTGACGCTCGACGACGTTCGTCGTGCACGTCCGGATTTGGTGATTCTCCCCAGCGAGCCGTATGCGTTCACCGAGCGACACGTTGCAGAGGTACAGGACCTCGCGCCAGACGTCCGGTTGCTGGACGGCCGCGACCTGTTCTGGTGGGGAGTGCGCACGCCGGGCGCGCTCGTTCGCATCACCGCAGCACTCACTTGAGCACTGCGGCTCCGCCTCCGGTGGGCTAGGGGCGGCCAGCGCGGGGTGATGAGGCGCGGTAGGTCTCGATCTTCCCGGTGCGACTGCCGCCGGCGATGGTCTCCTCGGATGAGGCTGCAGTGAGGGCGAAGAGCGTCTTGCCATCATCTCCGCCGAGCATGCATGCGAAGCACGGTTGCGTGGTCTCTACGACCTCGGTCACCTCGCCGCCCTCCTTCACGCGGAACACCTCGTGGGCAAGCGGATTGGCTACCCACACCTGGCCATCAGCATCGAGACAGATGCCGTCCGGCGGGCGGTTGCCGAGCGGGGCCCACACGCGGCGGTTCGAGAGCGAACCGTCTGCCGCAATGTCGAACGCAGTGAGCACGAAACCGAAGGTCTCTCCGACGATGAGCGTCTTGCCGTCGGGCGTGATGACCGAACCGTTCGGGAAGTGCATGTCGGGTGATCCCACGCGAGTGGATCCATCGGGCTCCACGATCATGAGGTTGGCCGTCGGGTGATTGGCGATGATGTCCTCGATCGGACGTGTGTGGAACGCCTCCTCCAGGTTGAAGCCGAAATTGCCGACGTAAGCACGCCCCACTGCATCGACCACCATGTCGTTGCAGTACCAGGCAGCGAGATGCGACAGGTCGGCGTGGTCGGCCAACTTGCCGTCGCTGCCACGGCGCATCACCTTGCGGTCCTGCATCTGCACGAGGAGCAGCGTTCCGTCGGGCGTCCAGCCGAGACCGCTCGGCCGTACGGGTGTCGAGAACTCGATGTTCACCTGGCCGTCAACCGTGCAGGTCTTCACGGCCGTCTCGTAGAAGTCCGAGAACCACAGCTTGCCGTCGTGCCAGCGAGGTCCCTCGCCGAAGTAGATACCTTCCGCAAGAACGGTTGTCTTGGCCATGATTCCCCCTGGGGTGCTGATCGACGACGAGATCAACACCCAACTTAGATCACCTGGCAACGAGGTGTCAGGCCCGCGACGCTCCACCGGCGGCCCGAACCACCCACGCATCAGGAATCTCCGCCCCAGGCTGGGTCAGTGCCACCACGCAACCGCCGAAGCCGCCGCCCGTCATGCGCGCTCCGTAGACGTCGCTTCGCTGCACGAGTGACTGCACGGCTCGGTCCATCGCCGGTGTTGACGTGTTGTAGTCGTTGCGCAGCGACTCGTGACCCTCGACCATCAGTGACCCGGCGCCGACGAGGTCGCAGGTGCGGAATGCTGTCGCAAAGTCGCGCACGCGCTGGTTCTCGGTGATCACGTGTCGGGCCCGGCGGCGCACGACGGGGTCCTCGATCTCCTCGATGGAGTGAATCGACGCGGACCTCAACGGGCCGATGAGCGCCTCCGCCGCTGCACATTGGGTGACGCGTTCGGCGTAGGGAGAGCCGACGAGTTGGCGCTGGGCGATGAACACCACCTGTACCCACACGTCATCGGGAACAGGAATCGGTTCACGAGCGAACGTTGTGCAGTCCATCACGAGCGCGTGACCCGCAACGCCGCCAGCAGAGGTGAGTTGGTCGAGGATCCCCGAAGGCAGTCCGGTTGCCGTGTTCTCGGCCCGCTGACAGAGCGAAGCGAGCTCCTCCACATTCCCTTCAAACCCGAGCGTGAGCGCCGTCGCGACCTCGAGCGCTGCGCTCGATGACAAGCCGGCACCGATTGGCACCGAGGTCCTCACGCGGCCAGTGAAGCCCTTCGAGGTGCCGAGCAGCGAGGCCACACCGGCGACGTAACGTCCCCACGCAGGCGAGACAAGCCGTGGGTCGTCGACGGGGAGCGCGATGTCGAGTGCCTCGCTCTCGTGGTCACTCGTCAGCGAGAGTCGGCTACCACCAACAGTGCCGGACACGGTGGTCCAGCGGTCGATCGCCATCGGACAGACGAGACCACCGGTGTAGTCCGTGTGGTCCCCGATGAGTACCACTCGACCCGGGGCGCGGGCAACGATCTGTTCCGCGCCGCTGCGCGATATCACGACAGTTTCAGCGCCGCCGCGAACCGCTCGATGTCCTCGACGTTGATCGGTGCGCGCAGCGCAAGGTTCACCTGATCGGCACCCGCTGCTACGTATTCACCAATGCGGTCAAGCACCTGCTGGTCCGTGCCGGTGAGCACGCCCGGTCGCACCCGCTCGGTGAGGCCTCCGAATTGTGAGACGAGGCTCTCCTCGGTCCATGCGATACCAACGTTCACCGCACACTTCAGTTCCGACGGGTCGCGGCCGATGGACTCACAGTGCTGGTGCAACACCGCACGCTTGCGGCCGAACTCCTCGGGGCTCACGAACGGGACGTTCCACGCATCGGCGTACTTCGCCGTGATCTTCAGCGTGCGCTGCTCACCGCCGCCGCCCACCCAGATGGGGAGTTTCTTCTGCACGGGCTTGGGCTCACAGCGGGCCTCGTTGAGGTTGAAGTACTTCCCGGAGAAGTTCGAGACCTCTTGGTTCATGAGCATCCGTGTGCACTGGATGGACTCCTCGAGCATGTCCATGCGGTCCTTGATGGGCAGGAACGGGATGCCGTACGCCTCGTACTCGACCTCGGCCCAACCGGCGCCGATGCCGAAGTCGCAGCGGCCGTTGGATACCTGGTCAATGGTGCACATGGCGTTGGCCAGCACCGCCGGGTGGCGATAGCCCGCGCAGTACACGAGGGAACCTACCCGCACCTTGGAGGTGTCTGCAGCGAGGACGGCGTGTGCAGCGATTGCCTCCTGGCAGTAGGCATCGTCGGGCTTGAACGTCGCGGAATAGAAGTGGTCCCAGATGGAGATCCACCCGTATCCGAGGTCCTCGATGCGGCGCCACAACGTGCGCAACTCGGGCATGGTGATGTGCTGCAGGCCGGTGTGGACGCCAAAGACGGTCATGTCTGGGACCGTAGCGCGGTGACGACGGGGGAGCAGGAACTGCTATCGCGCCTGCTCAGCCCGTTGACGCCGGTTTTGCGCGGTGCGTACAATTAGAACATTGCTGCTCTGGGGGAGCGCAAGGAAACGGGGTCGCCTGATGGCGCGCGCATTGGTCTCGACGGGAGTTGAGCTCGAGTACGACACCTTTGGATCGTCGTCGGATCCAGCACTGCTGCTGGTGATGGGGTTCACCGCCCAGATGATCGCGTGGGACGTTGACTTCTGCCGTGGTCTCGCCAAGAAGGGCTACTACGTCATCCGCTACGACAACCGCGACTGCGGACTGTCCACCAAGTTCGACGGCCAAGCCGTTGACCCGATGGCAGTCATGGCAGCGGCGCTCTCGCAGCAGCCGATTCCGCCCGTTCCGTACACACTCTCCGACATGGCGGCCGACGGCATTGCGCTGCTCGATGTGCTGCGAATCGAGCGCGCGCACGTGGCCGGCGCATCAATGGGCGGGATGATCGTGCAGATGATGGCAATCGAGCATCCGCATCGCCTCCGCTCGATGACCTCGATCATGTCGATGACAGGAGACCCGAACTATGGCCAGGCGACGCCAGAGGCCATGGAAGCGCTGCTGGCAGCGCCCCCGAGCGATCGCGACGCCTACATCGATTCAGCGGCCAACTGGGGTATCTGGGCGTCGAAGAAATACCTGAACCCCGCAGAGGCTCGCGTTCGAGCCGCCGAGTCCTACGACCGCTCGTTCTACCCCGAGGGCGGCTCCCGGCAACTCGCCGCGATCTTCGCCACCGGCGACCGCACGGACCGCTTGCGGAACCTCAGGGTGCCCACGCTCGTCATCCACGGCCGCGACGACACCCTGATCGGACCATCGGGCGGCGTGCGCACGGCCGAGGTGATCGACGGCGCCCACCTGATGCTCATGGCCGACATGGGCCACGACCTGCCCAAGCAGTTGCACCCGATCTACTTCGACTCGATGTCGGCACACATGAAGTGGGCAGACGCCCGCTGAAACCCTGACTGGGGCCGCACAGGGCCCCGTCTGGCAGAATCGACCCCACCGACGAAAGGGACTTGTCATGGCTGGGCCGCTCTCTGGATACCGCATCATCGAAATCGCAGGCATCGGGCCCGGCCCGTTCTGCGCCATGCTCTTTGCCGACATGGGCGCCGAGGTCATTCGCGTCGAGCGTGCCCAGGCAGTGCGCCCCGGCGCTTCCGGCAAGATCACCGACATCTCGGTGCGCAGCCGCAAGAACATCGCGATCGACCTGAAGAGCCCCGAGGGCGTTGAGGCCCTGCTCAAGTTGGTCGAGAAGGCCGACGCCATCATCGAAGGCTTCCGTCCCGGCGTCATGGAGCGCCTCGGCGTCGGACCCGATGCGTGTCTCGCCCGCAATCCGAAGATCGTGTTCGGTCGCATGACCGGCTGGGGCCAGGACGGCCCGTACGCGCTGGCCGCAGGCCACGACATCAACTACATCTCGCTCGCCGGTGCGCTCGCCCACTACGGGCGTGAGGGCCAGGACCCCACCCCGCCGCTCAACATGGTGGGCGACTTCGGTGGTGGTGGCATGTTCCTCGCCTACGGCGTGGTGTGCGCATTGCTTGAGGCGCAGAAGAGCGGCAAGGGCCAAGTGGTCGACACGGCCATGGTGGACGGCACGGCCATTCTCATGAGCATGTTCTGGGGCATGAAGCAGGCCGGTGTGTACGACGAGGACCGTCCGGGAACCAACCTGCTCGACACTGGCGCCCACTTCTACGACGCCTACAAGACCAAGGACGGCAAGTACGTGAGCTTCGGCTCCATCGAGCCGCAGTTCTATGCAGAGATGCTCCAGAAACTCGGTCTCGAGAATGATCCCGAGTTCGCCCGGCAGATGGACAAGAGCGCGTGGCCGAACCTGAAGAAGCGCATGCGCGAGATCATCGCTGGCAAGACGCGCGACGAGTGGAACGCAATCTTCGAGATGTCCGATGTTTGCTATGCGCCAGTGCTCACGATGAGCGAGGCCGCAGAGCACCCGCACAACATCGCCCGCAACGCGTTCCTCGATATCGACGGTGTGAAGCAGCCCGCACCCGCACCTCGCTTCTCGCGCACAGTGCCCGCAACGCCGACGCCCGGTGTGCACCCCGGCCAGAACACCCGTGAGGTGCTCGCTGCATGGGGAATCCCCGCAGGCGAGGTGGACGCCCTCATCGAGAAGGGCGCAGTCAAGCAAGCCTGATCTGCTGGCAGACTCGGAAGCACATGAGCACCCTGGTCTGTTTCCACGCGCACCCTGACGACGAAGCCATCAGTACCGGTGGCACCATCGCCAGGGCTGCGGCAGAAGGTCATCGCGTCGTGCTGGTGGTTGCCACCGGTGGTGAGTGGGGCGAGACGCCACCCGATCTCGCCGATGGCGAGACGCTTGCCGACCGCCGTCGACGCGAGACCGACGACTCCGCAACGGCACTTGGCGTTCATCGGGTTGCATGGCTCGGATACGAAGACTCCGGCATGACCGGGTGGGAACAGAACGCAAACGCAGGCTCGTTCCACCAAGCCCCGCTCGATGAGGCCGCGGAACGGCTCGCATCCATCCTTCGGGAGGAGAGCGCTGACGTCCTCACCATCTACGACTGGCACGGCGTATACGGCCACCCCGATCACGTGCAGGTGCACCGTGTCGGTGTGCGCGCAGCAGAGCTTGCCGGAACGGGCAAGGTGCTTGAGGCAACCATGAACCGGGAGCTCATTGTCGAGCTCCAGCGTGCAGCGGCACAGATGGCCGACAACGGCGCAACCGTCGATCAGGACTTCGACCCCGAAGCACCGGCCGACGACGGCAACCCGTTCGGTTCGCTTGCACACGAGATCACCCTGTCGGTCGACGTGAAGCCCTACCTCGCCCAGAAGCGTGCGGCGCTTGGCTGTCACCGCAGTCAGATCTCCGAGGCGTCGTTCTTTTCGCAGATGCCGGAGGAAGTATTCGCGCTTGCCTTCGGCACGGAGTGGTTCATCGAACGCGGCGTTTCCACCGACGCGCCCCAACCAGGCTGGATTTTCTAGGACATGACCAGGCTCTATCTCGTACGGCATGGCCGCGCTACCGGTGGTTGGGACGTCGACCCCGACCCGGGTCTTGACGAGCTCGGCCAGCAGCAGGCTCTCTCGGTGGCCGAGCGACTCGCACCGCTCGGTCCCCTCGCCGTGCTGTCGAGCCCGATGCGCCGCTGTCAGGAGACCAGTGCACCGCTGGCGGGCCGCTGGGGTGCGTCGGTCGCCATCGAGCCGGCGGTCACCGAGATTCCGTCGCCGGACGGCTACGCGCTGAACGAGCGCATCGAGTGGCTGCGAAACGCAATGGCGGGCGAGTGGGCTGCTTTGGGGCCGTACTACACCGGCTTCCGGGACTCCATCGCCGATCGGCTTGTCCAGTGCCCGGTCGACACCGTGGTGTTCAGCCACTACATCGCGATCAATGCCGCCATAGGAGTGGCCCTCGGAGACGATCGACTGGTC
>CANIBN010000058.1 GCA_947465505.1 Acidimicrobiales bacterium
CGGGGTTCGACGGGCCTGAAACTTCTCGTCGGTCAGTGGCGCAACGTATTGCGCTCAACGGACCGGCGCACACGCCTCACGTTCCTGAAGATCGTGCTCGTGCAGATCGTCCTTGCGGTGCTGATGACCGTGTTCGGTCACCCACTGATGTATCCGCTCCTCTGGTTGCTGCCGTACCTCACCGTCTGGCGCGTCATCAACCGGCTTCGTTCCATTGCCGAGCACGGCGGCCTGCGGGTGTCGGAGGATCGCCGGGAGACCACGCACTCGGTGCGCCAGCACCCCCTCGCCCGGTTCGCGCTGGTGCCGTACTGCATCGGTTGGCACCTGGCCCACCACGTGGACAGCGGCATTCCATTCCGGAATCTGCCGCGCTACCACCGGGCGCTCGGGGAGGCCAGTTACGTGACACCGGGGCTCGAATACCGGTCGTACCGGGCACTTTGGTCGACCCTTCGGTCGGGTATCTGAAACCCGGGGATGTTTCCACTACGCGGATAGTGGAAATCCAGACCCGGAATTAGACTGATGCCGTGACCGATACGTCCCGCGACCTGCTGCGCATCGAGGGCCTGCACGCCCGACCTACACCGGAGGAGGGTGCCGCCCCCGGGCCCGACATCCTCAACGGCCTCAACCTCTCGGTTGGACGCGGAGAGGTGCACGCCATCATGGGCCCCAACGGTTCGGGCAAGTCCACGCTGGCCAACACCCTGCTCGGTAACCCGTCGTATGAGGTCACCGGTGGCCGCATCGTCTACTCCGGCGACGATGTCACCGACTGGCCCACCGACGTGCGGGCGAAGAGCGGCATGTTCCTGGCGTTCCAGTATCCCCAGGAGATCCAGGGCGTCTCGGTCATCCAGTTCCTCCGCCAGGCGCTGTCTGCCCGCAAGGGCATCGACCTCTCGGTGCTCGAACTGCGCCTCGCCACGATGGACTGGATGAAGCGCCTCGGCATGGACTCCTCGTTCGTCGACCGTTACCTGAACGAAGGCTTCTCTGGCGGCGAGAAGAAGCGCAACGAGATCATGCAGATGGCCATCCTCGAGCCGGAACTCGCGATTCTCGACGAGACCGACTCCGGCCTCGACATCGACGCACTTCGGGTCGTGGCAACAGGCATCAGGGAGATCCGCAAGGACCGCCCCGAACTCGGCATCCTGCTCATCACGCACTACCAGCGGCTGCTCGACGAACTGCAACCCGACTTCGTGCACATCATGGTGGCCGGTCGTATCGTTGCCTCCGGCGGCATGGAGCTTGCCGAACGCCTCGAACGCGATGGCTACGAAGCCTTCCGCGGGGCCAACTGAAAGACGTCAGGTCATGGGCCTTTCTGCAGCAACGATCAAGGAAGATTTCCCGATCCTGAGCCGCACGATCGACGGCCGACCGCTCGTCTACCTCGACTCGGCGAACTCCACCCACAAGCCCCGTCAGGTCATCGACGCGATGGCCAACTTCATGCGCAACTCCTACGCGCCGGTGAACCGCAGTTCGTACCGCCTTGCTGCTGAGTCCAACGACTTCTACGAAGGTGCTCGGTCACGGGTTCAGGCCTTCATCAACGCCCGCAAGGCGCATGAAGTCATCTTCACGAAGAACGCCACCGAAGCACTCAACCTCATCGTGCAGTCGTGGGGCAGGGCCAATCTCTCGGCCGGCGACGTGGTGCTGCTCACTCACATGGAGCACCACGCCAACATCGTGCCGTGGCAGATGCTGCAGGCCGAGAAGGGTTTCACCATCCGTTGGGTTCCGCTCACTGATGACGGCCAACTCGACCTGACCGACCTTGACCGTCTGCTCGACGGCGCAAAGGTGTTTTCGTTCACCGCGATGTCGAACGTGCTCGGAACCATCACGCCAGTGCGTCGCCTCACCGACGCTGCGCACGCAGCAGGTGCCCTTGCCATCGTCGATGGTTGCCAGTACGTGCCGCACCACGCCACCGACGTCCACGCTCTCGGAGCAGACTTCCTCGCCTTCTCCTCACACAAGCTGTGCGGACCCACCGGTGTGGGTGTGCTGTGGGGCCACGAGTCGCTGCTCGATGCCATGCCTCCGTTCCTCGGCGGCGGCAACATGATCAGCGACGTGCGTCTCGATGGTTTCGACACTGCAGAGCTCCCTTCCAAGTTCGAGGCCGGCACTCCCCCGATCATCGAGGTGGTCGGCCTCGGCGCTGCCGTCGACTACCTCGACTCCATCGGCATGGCAGCGATCCGTCAGCACGAGATGGACCTCACGGGCTACGCACTGCGCACCCTGAAGGAGCGTTTCGGGGACGACATCCGCATCTACGGCCCCGACAATGTCGAGGTGCGCGGCGCCACGCTGTCGTTCGACTTCCGGGGGATCCATCCACACGACGTCAGTCAGGTGCTCGACCAGACAAACGTGTGCGTACGGGCCGGCCACCACTGTGCCAAGCCACTCATGCGCATCCTCGGCACGCCGGCCACCACCCGGGCAAGTTTCTACATCTACAACGATGAACACGACGCCGATGCCCTGGCCGATGCGCTCGACTCGGCCACCGATATCTTCGGTTTCTGATCGGAAGGACCTGCTGTGCCCGGACTCGAAGACCTGTACCGAGAGATCATCCTCGACCACTACCGCACGCCGCGTAACCGTGGCGCGCTCGACACTCCCCCGGCCGTGGTGGCACAGGGCCACAACCCGCTGTGCGGCGACGAGATCCAGGTGTACCTGCTCGTCGACGGCGACGTGGTCCAAGACGTCAAGGTGGGTGGACAGGGTTGTTCCATCAGCCAGTCCTCAGCATCGATGATGACCCAGGCCATCAAGGGCAAGTCGGTCGCAGAGGCACACCGGATCCTCGACGCATTCCGCCGCATGATGGGCCTCGAGGTGGACGGTGACCCTGAGGATGTGAACCTCGGCGATCTCGAGGCACTGCAGGGCGTCGTGAAGTTCCCAGTGCGCATCAAGTGCGCGACCTTGGCGTGGACCACCTTGGCCCAGGCCATGGACGACGCCGGCGCCTAAGCGCTGACGGCAGCCCTCGGCCCTGCCGAGGCGACCCCAATCTCTCCGCGAGTTGGCGGTATGCGTGGAACGCAGCCCGCTTGACCGCTAACATCTGTCTCCAAGAAGGGGAGTATTCCTCCGCATTGCAGTCGTCATCACGGTGGCAACACCCGGTTGCAGTGGGTCCCAAGTTGGGGCCGGGAAAGACCTTCGGACAACGCGAATCGTCGTTTGACCGAAGGAATCCACGTGAGCCCTCTTACTACCCCGCCTGCCGAGTACCCGAGCGAATCGGCACTTTCCGTTGGCCTCACTGAGGCCGAGGCTGCCGAACGCCTGCGCTCGCACGGGCCGAACGAACTGACGGCTGCGGCGGGGATTCCCGCTTGGCGACGGCTGTTGTCGGGCTTCACCGACCGCCTCATCTTGTTGCTCATCGCCGCAGCGGTCGTGGCGTTCCTCGTGTCGGGGGAACTGAAGACGCCCGCGATCGTGCTGACCGTCGTCGTCCTCAATGTCGTCATTGGCTTCGTGCAAGAGCAACGTGCCGAACGGTCGGTCGAGGCCCTGCAGAGCTCGATGCGCTCGATGGCACGTGTTCGCCGTGACGGCACGCTGCGCTACCTCGAGTCTCGTGAACTCGTCGTCGGCGATCTGGTGCTGCTCGAGGCGGGAGACCGAGTGCCTGCGGACGGTCGGGTGCTCACCTCGTCCAACCTCGAGGCCGCCGAGTCCGCGCTGACCGGCGAGAGCACTCCGGTACCGAAGTGGGCGGGCGGTCCCACCGATGCATCGGTGCCACTTGGCGACCGGAGTGGCGCTGTGTACATGAATAGTGCGATCACCCGTGGGCGCGCCGAGGTCGAGGTCACCTCCACCGGCATGAACACCGAGATCGGACGTCTGGCGACCCTGCTGCGAGATACGGAGGCAAGCGAAACACCGCTGCAGCGTCAGCTCCAGGGGCTTGCCCACAGTGTGGCAAAGCTGGCCCTCGGCATCGTTGCCGTCGTGTTCGTGGTGGGCCTCGTACGTGGTGAGTCGCTCAGCAAGGTGATCCTCACCTCTGTTGCACTCGCCGTGGCGGCAATCCCCGAAGGCCTACCGGCCGTCACCGTCGTGACCCTTGCCGTCGGTGTGTCGAAGCTTGCCAAGCGCAACGCCATTGTGAAGCGCCTTGCGTCCGTGGAGACCCTCGGTTGCGCCACCGTGATCTGCAGCGACAAGACCGGAACCTTGACGCTGAACGAGATGACGGCCATCGAGCTCATCACGCAGTTGCACGAGCACGACGTCACCGGCGTGGGCTACTCCCCCGAGGGCGAGATCCGTCAGAAGAACGACGACGACCCGGTTGGCCTCGATACCGCGCTGGTAGCGATGGTCCTCTGCAACGATGCCGAACTTCGTCGCGCCGAGCACGAGTGGACTCTTGTTGGCGATCCGACCGAGGGAGCGCTCGTGGCGCTGGCCGCAAAGGGCGGCGTGGACGCTGCATCGCTGCGCTCGAAGCACCCACGTCTCGCCGAGGTCCCCTTCGACTCGGCCTACAAGTTCATGGCCACAGTGCACGAACTTGCCTCAGGAAGTGGCGATCCCGCCGTGCGTATTCTCGTGAAGGGTGCCCCCGACGTGCTGCTCGCGCGCTCGAGCCGAGTGATCGACCGTACCGGTACTGCCGCACCCATCGACATCCACCGCTCCGACCTCGAGGCGCACAACGCTCGACTCGGTGACAGCGGCAACCGCGTGCTCGCGATTGCCCAGCGGGAACTCCCGCTCGACGCCTGGCAGGAGTTCCTGTCCAGCGGCGGCGATCCCATCGATCTGGTGAACGATCTCACTCTGCTTGCGCTCGTCGGCATCGTCGACCCGGCACGACCCGAGGCGAAGGAGGCAATCGAGCAGGCACACGGGGCCGGTATCGCCGTGAAGATGATTACCGGCGACCACGCGTCGACAGCTACCGCAATCGGCCGCCAGTTGGGTCTCGAGGGCGAAGTGGTCTCAGGAAGCGACCTCGAGACAATGTCGGACGAGGAGCTTGCAGAACGCATCGATCGTGTTGCGGTGTTTGCCCGAGTCTCGCCCGAGCACAAACTGCGGTTGGTGCGCACCCTGCAGCACCGTGGACACGTAGTGGCGATGACCGGCGACGGGGTGAACGACGCACCCGCCCTCAAGCAGGCAGACCTCGGCATTGCAATGGGGATCACGGGTACCGACGTGAGCAAGGAAGCGGCCACCATGGTGTTGGCCGACGACAACTTTGCCACCATCGTCAGCGCCGTCGGACGGGGTCGTGCGATCTACGCCAACATCGTGAAGTTCGTGCGCTTCCAGTTGAGCACCACCCTCGGCTTCGCCGTGCTGTTCCTGCTCGCTTCCATCACCGGTATCGCCGGCGGCAAGCCGTTCACGGCTGTTGCCATCCTCTGGGTGAACCTCATCATGGATGGCCCTCCCGCTATGGCCCTGGGCCTCGACCCGGAGGAACCCGATGCCATGCGTTCGTCACCGAGGCCGCGTGATGAACGCATCCTCACCCGTCGACGCTGGACGAGCGTGGCGCTCTCGTCGGTCGTGATGGCAGTCGGGACGCTGCTGGTTCTCGAACTCGCCCCCGGACCGGCGCTGCGTGCCGGCACCGCCAGCGTTGCCGGCACCATGGCGTTCAACACGTTCGTGCTCTTCCAGTTCTTCAACATCCTCAACGCCCGACACGACACCCGCACCATCCTGCGCCGTTCGACGCTCAGCAATTACTGGCTCTGGCTCTCGCTCAGCGCAGTGATCGCTCTGCAGGTCGGCGTAACGCACCTCGGCCCGGTGCAGCGACTGTTCGACACCACGTCGATCAGCCTGTCGCAGTGGCTCGTGTGTATCGCGGTCGCCAGCAGCGTGCTGGTGGTCGAGGAAACCCGCAAGTTCGTCTCACTCCGTCTCAACAAGACCCTCTAGAAAGGAACTTCTGTGTTCAAGAACACTGCCAAGACAGCGGTACTGCTTGCCGCACTCGGTGGGCTCATCGTTGCCATCGCCGGCCTCCTCGGCGGCGGGAGCAGCGGAGCGCTCACCATCGGCCTGCTCATCGCATTCGTGATGGTCGGCGGCTCGTACTGGTTCAGCGATCGACTCGCCCTGGCTGCGGCACGCGCCAAGGTGATCGAGCGCTCCGACAACCCCGAGTTCTACGACATCGTTGCCACGCTCGCGACACGAGCAAACCTCCCGATGCCCCGCGTGGCGATCTCGCCGAGCGAGCAGCCCAACGCTTTCGCAACCGGACGAGGGCCGAACAAGGCAGTCGTCTGCGCCACCGAGGGGTTGCTTCGTTCCATGCCCCGTCACGAGGTGGAGGCGGTCATGGCACATGAACTCATGCACGTGAAGCACCGTGACATCCTCATCGGTTCGGTAGCCGCAGCGATCGCCACCGCGATCTCGTACATCGCACAGATGGCGATGTTCGCCAGCATGTTCGGCGGCGGACGAGACGACGAGGACCGCCCGAATCCGTTCGCCATGCTCCTCATGTCCCTGCTCGCACCGATTGCTGCGTCGCTGATCCAGATGGCGGTCAGCCGCTCCCGCGAGTTCGAGGCGGATCGTGGTGCGGCGCAGCTGCTTGGCTCGGGTGAGTCGCTGGCGTCGGCGCTCGAGCGCATCGAGGTGCTCGCCGCACGTGCACCGATGGCCGTCGCCCCCGCTCAGGCCTACGCGTACATCCACAACCCGCTCAACGAGTTCCGCGGCGGCCGAAACGCAAGCATGGCCCGCCTGTTCAGCAGCCACCCCGCCACCGAAGAGCGCGTCGCCCGGCTTCGCGCCATGAGCTTCGCCCGGGCCTGACTTGCGACCTGCTGGGCCTCTGGCTCGTCCCCGAACCTAGAGGCCCAGCAGGGGTAACAGCACCGCAGCAACCAGCGCCGCCCCACCAGCCACGACGAGCGGCACCACACCGTGACCGGGACCGGCCGACCACAAGAGTCCGGCCCAAAGTCCAGCGACGAGTACCGCTCCATTGTTGAGCGCCTGAAAGATCCCCTGTGCCCGACCCGCTCGGTGCCTCGGAACCAGCGACGACACCCACGCCTTTCCCACACCATCGGTGAACGCCGGGAACAGCCCGTACACGCCGATCACGACGAAGACACCGATTCCTCGATCGAGCAAGCCAAGCCCGAGATAGCCGGCAGCGAAGGCGACGAGACCGATTGCATAGACCGTCGGCCTGGGTAACCGGTCGGCGAGCGCGCCCGCCGGGTACGACGCAAGTGTGTAGACGCTGTTGAACACCACGTAGGCAAGGACCACCTGTGTCGTGGAATACCCCAGTTGCACGACCCGCAGGAGCAGCAGGGCATCGGAGAAGTTCACCAGAGCAATGACCACGACTGCAGTCGTTGCAAGCCAGAACGGCCGGGGAAGCGCTCCATCGCTGCGACCTGATTCCGAGGACACGGCGACCCGGTTGGTTGTCTGTGCCGTCGCCGGGCGTCGCTCGCGGACAAGCGCTACGAGCGACGTCGAGATTGCTGCAGGAACGATCGCCCACCACATTGCGGCGCGCACGTTGCCGTGCACTACGGCGAGGGCGAGTAACCCGACGAGCGGTCCCACCACGGCGCCGAAACTGTCCCCAGCCCTGTGAAAGCCGAAGGCCCGCCCCAATGCTTCTGGAGGCGTTGAGGCAACGATGAGAGCGTCCCGCGGTGCGGAGCGCATTCCCTTCCCAAAGCGATCGGTCACGCGACCGATGAGCACCATGGGCCAGGCAACGGCGGCTGCGACCAGCACCTTGCCAACAGCCGCCAGTCCGTAGCCCGCAGCGATGAATGGCTTTCGTCCGCGACGGTCCGACCACTTTCCGGCAAAGAACTTGGTAACACCAGCAGTCGCGTCGGCGAGACCCTCGATCACGCCAACGAGTACTGGAGGTGCCGCGAGTACGCCGGTAAGGAACACCGGCAGCAGCGGATACACCAGATCACTTGCTGCGTCCTGAAAGAACGAGACGAGCGTGAGCACTACGAGCGTGCGCGTGAGCCACGGCTCGCGTTGCTCCCCCAACGGCTTCGCACCCATCCTCGACACGGTGACACCGTACTGATCGATACCGCGTCGACCGCGCGACGCCACGCTCCTGCGCAGACTAGAATCGTGATCGAAGGGGAGTATCCCATCGCAGTCACTCGTCAGCACGATGCCGAACGGCATCCGGGTGCCTGGCCCCAGTAGGGGCGGGAGAGACCTTCGGTCCGTGCAACGCACATCTACCGAAGGAGAAAGCCATGCTGTGCCCTACCTGTGTATCGGAGCGTCTCGTGATGTCCGAACGCTCGGGAATCGAGATCGACTACTGCCCGAGTTGTCGAGGTGTCTGGCTCGACCGAGGCGAACTCGACAAACTCATTGAGCGTGCCGTGCCCAATGCGCCAGCGTCAGTCCCAACCACCCGACCAGCAGAACCGCTGTCGTCTGGATACCGCAAGCGGGACGACGACGATGACGACGACTACAAGTACGGCAAACACCGCAAGAAGAAGGGCTTCCTCGGCGAGATCTTCGACTTCTAGGGGCGTCGCCTAGAGCGCAAAGAGGTCGTCGAGGCTGCTCCGCTTGGTCGGGGCAGCCTCCTCGGCCTCGGGCCCGAGATACTTCGCATACCCGTCACGCTCAAGCTCGTCGACGAGTTCGGGCGAACCGCTCGCCACGACGCGACCCTTCACGAGGATGTGCACCATGTCGGGCTTCAGTTCCTCGAAGAGCCGGCTGTAGTGCGTGATGGCCAGCACACCGAGCCCTGCATTGGATGCCGCCTCGACACGGCGTGCACAGTCACGCAATGCGTCGATGTCGAGCCCCGAGTCGAGCTCGTCGAGGATCGCGAACTTTGGCTCGAGCACTGCAAGCTGAAGGGTCTCGTTGCGCTTCTTCTCGCCGCCCGAGAGGTCGACGTTCAGCGCGCGGTGCAGCAGATCGGGGTTCAGGCCGATACGGGCAGCCTCGGCGCGCAGGAGGTTCTCCAGGCCATTTGCGCTGCGACCACGTGACACCAGCGCCTCGGCGAGCACGTCGTCGAGCTTCACGCCGGGCACCTCGGTGGGGTATTGCATGATGAGGTGCAGACCGGCCGCCGCCCGTTGCCACGTAGGCAGGGCCAACAGGTCCACGCCGTCGAGCGTGACCGTACCGCCGAGCACCTGATAGCCCGGGCGCCCCATGAGCACCGCAGACAGGGTGGACTTTCCCGCCCCGTTCGGGCCCATGACAGCATGCACCTCGCCGGAGGACACCGTGAGGTCGACGCCGAACAGGATCTGCTTGCCCTCAACCGCAGCCTCGAGGCCGCGGATCTCCAGGGTGTGTCGCTCGTTGCCGCTCATGAGATCTCCAACTCCACCTCGCCGTTGACGACACGCACGTCGTACACCGGCACTGGCTGGGTAGCGGGCAGCGTCACCGGCTGTCCCGTGGTGAGGCTGAACCGACTGCCGTGCTTCGGGCACTCCAACTCGCACTCGTCGTCCCAGATCTCGCCGCTGCTCAACGACACGTCGCCGTGCGAGCAGCGATCGCCGATTGCGTACACGTCGTCACCGAGACGAACGAACGCAACCGCTCGACCGTCGAGTTCGAGCCGACGAACCGTTCCGCTCTCGAACTGGGCGATCGGACCGAGGTGATGCAGCGTGCCCATCAGGCCACTGCTCCAGCGACCGAGGCGGCAACACCGTCCAGCTTCGCTGCCACACGCGCTCGCAACTGTGCAGCCATCGCTGGCAGCGGGAGTTGCTCCAGCACCTCGTCGAAGAATCCGAGCACGATGAGGCGCTCGGCGATCTCGGGCGAGACGCCGCGGCTCTCGAGGTAGAAGCGCTGCTCGGGATCGATCGGGCCGACGGTGCTGGCGTGACTGCACCGCACGTCGTTGGTCTCGATGTCGAGGTTGGGCACACTCTCGGCCCAGGCGCCCTCGGACAGGGTGAGGTTGCGGTTCGTCTGGAACGCTGCAGCGCCCTTTGCCTCGTGACCGATTCGGATGAGGCCGGTGTACACGCTGCGCGCCGTGTCCTTCACCGCTCCCTTGAAGAGGAGGTTGGACTGGGTGCGAGGTGCCACGTGCGACTGGATGGTTCGGAAGTCGTGCATCTGCGTGCCGTCGGCGAAGTAGAGCGCTGTCTGCTTGGTGCTCGAACCCTGACCGGTCGCAACGGCCTCGGTGCGCACTCGTGCGTAGTCACCGCCGAGCGCCACGGTGGACAGCGACACCGAGCTGTCTCGATCGGCCCACGCGAGCTGGTGGGCAACCTGCCACACGTCGTTGCCGAGTTCGTTGATGGCGAGGTATTTCACCCTGGCTGACTGACCGGCGTGCACCTCGACCACGGGGGCGACGAATGCTGCGCCGCTGCCATCACTGCGGAAGCGCTCCACCACCGTGATCTCGCTGTCGGCCGCGGCGTGGATGACGAGACGGGGGAACGTTGCCTGGCCCTCGGCCACGGAGTGCTCGAGAACGATCGGCGCCTCGATCACCTGACCGCGCCGCGTTCGCAGCACGATGGGCTCGCTGAGCGCGGCATTCCACTCGGCAAAGACGTCAGGGGCCGGCGCCACCGGGTCTGACTCGAGCAGTTCCGACTCGCAGTCGGCGTTGCCCGTGACGACCACCGCACCGGGTGAGAACACGAAGCGCTGGAGGTCAAGTTCCTCGATACGGCTGTACCGCCAGATTTCCTCGTCTGCCTGCGGCATTGGCTGAGCCGCTGCGCGCTGGGCGGCACCAACACGTCGTTCGGTCAGCCAGTCCGGGCCGGGAATCGCGCTCGCTAGATCGGGGGTCATGAACGGTCCTGAGGGGGGTCGGGAACAGCCGAAATTCTACCATCGGCGTAGTGGAAATCCCCCGGGATCGGGGCCCGCCTTGCCTACCGACGACGGCGGAAGAAGCGTCCGAAACCCCGTTTACGCTGGGCCTCTGCCTGTACCTCGGCGAGCACCTCGGGAACGATGGAGTTGATGATGTCCTCAGCCTCGTCGAGGATCGCGGCTGCAGAACCGTCGTCGAGCCCCGGTGGTTCTTCGGGGGTACTCGGCGGACGCAGGCTCCCGTAGGTCCAACCGCCGTCGATCATGCGGCGTTCGAAGCCCGTACACGGCTCTGGGCACCGCCACGGCGCATCGGGGGCGAGATCGATGTTGCACTTCTGGACCGTCTCGCCATTCGCGTAGGTACGGCTCTCGAAGTTCTTGCATTCCTGGCGCATCGGCACGGGAACATTCTGACGCAAACAGGTGCCCGTGCCGCGTCGACCGAGCGTGTTCGTGACACGATCGACAGCCGTGACCACCCGAATCCGCCGCCTGCTGATCCTCGCCCCACTTGCGCTCCTCGGAGCCTGCGGGTCGAGCGGTTCTGCACAGCCGCCCACTACCGCAGTCCCGGCAGGCACCACCGCAGTCGCGACCACCACCGTGACGACATCCACGGAGGCGCCGCCCACTTCTGACGTTGCCGTCACCACCGACACGGGAGCACCGGGCATCAAGCCCGGCTACGGCTACCTGACGGTTCGCGACGGGGTCACGCTGTCCATCAACGTCGTGCTTCCCGGCACGGAGAAGGGCGGCCCCTACCCCACCGTGCTCGAGTACTCGGGCTACGACCCGAGCAACCCCGACAGCACTGCGTCGTCTGCGCTGTACAACGCGCTCGGCTACGCGTACGTCGGGGTCAACATGCGAGGCACCGGGTGTTCGGGCGGGGCGTTCCGGTTTTTCGAGGAGAAGCAACTCACCGACGGCTACGACGCCATCGAGACGATCGCCGCCCAGTCGTGGGTCCAGCACCACAAGGTCGGCATGGTGGGCATCTCCTACCCCGGCATCACGCAGTTGTTCGTGGCCTCCACGCAGCCACCGAGCCTCGCATCCATCGCACCGTTCTCCGTGAGCGACGACCTGTACCGCTCCACGCTCTACCCCGGCGGCATTCTCAACACGGGCTTCGCCGTGACCTGGAGCTCGGAACGGGCGAAGGAGGCGCAGCCCTTTGGCCAGGCATGGACGAAGAAGCGCGCCGATGCCGGTGACACGGTGTGTGCCGACAACCAGGAGGCGCGGTCCGGCAACCAGGACCTCACCAAGGAGATCGGCGACAACCCGTTCTACAACCCGGCCGTTGCCGACGCGCTCAACCCGTCGCTACTCGTCGGCAAGATCAACGTCCCGGTGTTCCTTGCCGGCGCATGGCAGGACGAACAGACCGGCGGGCACTTCCCGGCCATCCTCGACAAGTTCACGTCGTCGCCCCACGTGTACGCCACGATGTCGAACGGCCTGCACACCGAAGCACTCGGCATCGGTGTGCTGAACCGCTACTACGAGTTCCTCGACCTGTACGTCGCCAAGCGCACTCCCGAACTCGGCATCGTGGCCGGCTTGCTGCCCTCGGTGCTCTACAAGTCGGTGTTCAACGTCAGTGGCCTCGGCTTTGCCCCACGACGGTTCACGGGCAAGACATATGAGGAAGCACTCGCAGCCTTCGAGGCAGAACCGCCGGTTCGCATCCTGTTCGAGGAGGGCGCCGCCGACGATCTGCCGGCCGGAGCCCCCGCCCCGCGTTTCGAGGCCTCGTTCGCCTCGTGGCCGATTCCCGACGTGAAGCCCACCTCTCTCCCCCTCGTCGCAAAGCGCGGTTCGGCATCGTACGAGTACAACCCCGACGCAACGGCCGACACGTTCTACTCAGGCCCACTCTCCGACATCTGGCATGCGGACGTTGTGTGGGACTGGAAACCAGCACCGAAGGGCGCCGTGGTCGCATTCGAGGGTCCGACGCTGCGTGCGGACCAGGTGGTTGCGGGTCCGGCATCGGCAGACCTCTGGATCTCCTCCACGGCAGCCGACACCGATCTCGAGGTGACGATCACCGAGGTCCGTCCCGATGGCCAGGAAATGTACGTGCAGTCGGGTTGGCTGCGCGCAAGCCAACGCGCACTCGACACGTCGACGTCCACTGACTTGCGTCCGGTGCACACGAACCTGGAGAACGACGCTGCACCGCTCGTCGCCGGCGAGCCGACAGCAGTACGTGTCGAACTGTTCCCGTTTGCCCACGTGTTCCGCAAGGGCTCCCGAATCCGTGTCATCGTCGGCTCGCCGGGCGGCAATCGCGCTCAGTGGAGCTTCCAGAACCTCCCGGCGGGCGGCACCGTCACCGTGCTCACCGACCGGAAGCATTCGTCACGGGTGGTGCTTCCGGTGCTCCCGAATATCGAGGCGCCAGCCGGACTTCCCGCCTGCGGCTCGCTGCGCGGCCAGCCCTGCCGCGCTTACTCGAAGCTCGGCTGAGTCAGCCGGTCGCAGGCCGGCGAGCGGCAAGGCCGAGACCGAACGAACGTCGTGCGAGCTTGCGAGGCACGGGTGAGTGAGGCTCGGCGCTTGCATCAGCTCGCAGGCTGAACGCGCCCGGCGAGCGGCAAGGCCGAGACCGAACGAACGTCGTGCGAGCTTGCGAGGCACGGGTGAGTGAGGCTCGGCGCTTGC
>CANIBN010000059.1 GCA_947465505.1 Acidimicrobiales bacterium
CCATCCACCGGGACGAGGTCGTGATACCCGACGGGCACATCGGGGGGAATGTTGTCGAACGGGCCGATGTCCGTGCCGTCCTCGAGGCGGATCGTGCACGGACTCCACAGCGCAGCGGAAGTACCAGCGGTGACACACCACGCTGGCGGAGCCACGGTCGGGTCACCGAGCGCCGATCGCAGCGCTTCCCGAGTTGCCAGCGGAGTCTCGTGCCACTGACCGTTGTTGTCGTGGTATCCATCCGGGATTCCCCACGCATCGGTCACGCCTCCAGCATGCCAGCGCTTACACTTCGCAAGGTGGGCACCTGGCTCGTGGAACGACGACTTACCGGCGTGAGTGGTCGCCTGCGTGCACTGCGTGAGGAGCTGCGGGTCATGGACGAGCAACTCATGCAGTTGGCCGACGAGGCCGACGACAGCCGGATCCGCTCGCTGGTGTCCGAGACCGCTCTCGCCGGTCATGAGTACCGCGAGGCGAGTCGTCACGCCGACACGATGCGGGCACACCGGCAGGAAGTCGTGGAGAACATCGCCCGACTCGAGCACCGTCAAGACGAATTGCTCGACCAACTCAGCCGCTGAAGCGACATACTGACCACGTGACCATCAGAGTCGTCATCGCTGAAGACGAGGCCATCATCCGTCTCGACCTCAAGGAGACCCTCGAGGAAGAGGGTTATGAGGTAGTCGGTGAGACCGGACGGGGCGACACGGCGCTCGATCTCGTGCGAGACCTCAAGCCCGACCTCGCAATCCTCGACATCAAGATGCCCGGCATGACCGGCCTCGAGGCTGCGGCGCTCATCAACGCCGAGCGCATCTGTGGAGTACTCATCCTCACGGCGTTCAGCCAGCGTGAGGTAGTTGAACAGGCACGGGACGCCGGAGCGCTTGCGTACCTGGTGAAGCCGTACCAGAAGAGCGATCTCATCCCGGCGATCGAGGTTGCTATTGGCCGTTTCCGGGAACTCTCGGCGCTCGCTGGCGAAGTAGGGCGGCTCGAGGATCAACTCGAGACGCGCAAGGTGATCGAGCGAGCCAAGGGTGTGCTGCAGTCCGACTGCGGTTTGGCCGAAACCGATGCCTTCACCTTTATCCAGCGCAGTGCCATGAGCCAGCGCACACGAATGCGCGACATCGCCGACCAGATCATCGCCGGCAGTCTCCGGCCGTAACATGCTCGGCCATAGCCGCCGCTTCGCTTCGGCATAGGCCTCGTGCTCACTGCGGCTGGGGTAGCGACGCCCGGCCAGTAGTGTCGGCGACATGGGCACGGTCATGCTGCTGGACGGAAACTCCCTGACGTATCGGGCGTTTTTCGCGCTGCCGACCGACATGGCTACCGCATCGGGGCAGGTCACCAACGCGGTGTACGGCTTCACAGCGATGCTCATCAACCTCATCAAGGACCACCAGCCGAAGTCGGTGGTGGTTGCCTTCGACCGGCCAGAGCCCACGTTCCGCCATCTCGCGAACCCGGCCTACAAAGCACAGCGAGAAGCCACCCCCGACATCCTTCGCCAGCAGATGGGCCTCGTCCGTGAGGTGCTCGCAGCACTTGGCATCACGGCGCTCGAAGCGCCCGGTTGGGAGGCAGACGACATCATCGCCACCATGGTCGAGCGCGTCCGCGGCACGGGGGACGACGTCATCATCGTCACCGGCGACCGCGATAGCTACCAGCTCGTTGAGGATCCGCTTGTGCGAGTGCTCTACAACAAACGCGGCGTGAGCGACTATGCGCTCTACGACGAGGCCGGCATCCTCGAACGCACGGGTGTCACGCCGCAGCAATACCCCGAGTACGCAGCGCTGCGCGGAGACCCGAGCGACAACCTTCCCGGCGTGGCGGGTGTGGGAGAGAAGACCGCCGCAAAGCTCATCACCTCCTACGGCGGACTCGACGGCATCTTCGAGAACGTGGCCTCCCAGACCCCGAAGTTGCGAGAGTCGCTCACCGCGAATGAAGCCCAGGCGCGGATGAACTTCGACCTCATGCTGCTGCGCCGTGACGCCCCCATCGAGGTGGACCTCGCTGCGGCGCATTTGCATCCCGACATGGTCGAGGTGAAGCGACTGTTCGATTTCCTCGAGTTCCGGGCGCTGTACGACCGCCTCCGAGCGGTGGTGCGGTCCGGCGATCCGTCGGGGGAGGTGCCAGAGGCCTCGCCCACCAACACGGTCGAGGCCGAGATCGTCCGTCCGGACTCCGTGGCCGCCGCCCTGCAGGCCATCGCCGCTCGTCCGGTGCTCGACATGGCAGCAGCGTGGGATGGCCAGCCCGGGCGATCGCTGCTGCTCGGGCTTGCTGTGGTGTCCAACCCCGAGGTTGCCGAGGTGGTGTGGATCCCCGCAGCGATGCTGGCTGATGGTGCGGTGCCTGCCGCCCTGAACGACGGCCGACCGCTCCGCACGCATGACGCAAAGCCGATGATGCGTTCACTCCTCGGTCTGGGTATCGACCTGCGGTCACTTGCGCTCGACACTGCCATCGCTGCCTATCTTCTCGACCCAGCCGACAGTCGGTACGCGATCGGCGATCTGCTCGAGCGGTACACCGGCGACACCCTTCCGGCCGGGGGCGCACCGAGTGGCCAACTCGACTTTGGTGACGGCCCTTCCGACGAGGTCGTCGCCGCGACCCGCACTGCCCTTGCTGTGTCCCGCCTTGCTCCCGCAATCGAGTCGGCACTCGATGCACAGGGGATGGCTGCGCTGTACCGCGACATCGAGAACCCTCTTGTGCGGGTCCTCGCCCGCATGGAGCACGCAGGTGTCGCGGTCGACATCGCCGAACTGCGCGCACTCAACGAGCGGTTCACCTCCGAGTGCCAGCGACTCATGGCCGAGGTGCACCAGGTCGCTGGGAGGGAGTTCAACCTCAACTCGACCATTCAGTTGCGCGAGATCCTTTTCGAGGAGCGCAAACTCACCCCAGTGAAGAAGACGAAGACAGGCTTCTCCACCGACGCGCAGACACTGGAGAAGTTGCGAGACCAGTGGCCCGAGTTCATCAACCCGCTGCTCGACTACCGCGAGTTCGAGAAGCTTCGCTCCACCTACGGCGAGGGTCTGCTTGCAGAGGTGGCACCTGATGGGCGCATTCACGCCACCTTCAACCAAACCGTCGCCCGCACCGGCCGCCTGAGTTCCGACCAACCAAACCTGCACAACATCCCGGTGCGCAGCGAGGAGGGACGCCAGTTCCGCAAGGCCTTCGTTGCTGCACCCGGCAACGTGCTCCTCATCGCGGACTACAACCAGATCGAGTTGCGCTGCATCGCCCACCTCGCACAGGACCCCGGTCTTATCGACGCGTTCACGAGTGGTGAGGACATCCACAACGCCACCGCCGCCAGGGTCTTCGGCGTCGACCCGAAGTCAGTGACGCTCGAGCAGCGATCGAAGGCGAAGATGGTGTCCTACGGGCTCGCCTACGGCATGGAGGCATATGGCCTCGCGCAGCGGCTCAACATCTCCCGCAACGAGGCAGCCGACATCCTCAATGCCTATTTCGCCGCGTTCCCCAATGTCGACGCATACATGGACGAGACCGTCAAGCAGGCCAAGGCCCGGGGGTACACCGAGACGCTGTTCGGCCGCCGCAGGCCGATCCCCGACCTGCAGAGCGGCAACTTCAGCATTCGTGCTGCGGCGGAGCGACAGGCCATGAACGCCGGCATCCAGGGTCTCGCCGCAGACATCTTCAAAGTTGCACTCGTCCGACTCGACGAGGCACTGGAACGGGCCGGACTTCGGAGCACCGTGGTTCTGCAGGTCCACGACGAGATCCTTGTCGAGTCGCCCGAGGATGAGGCCGACGCTGTGCGGTCACTCATGCTCGACACGATGAAGAGTGCTGCGCAACTCAGCGTTCCGCTCGAGGTGAACATGTCGAGCGGACGTACGTGGGCAGCCGCAAAGGGCTAGCCGTCGCCTAGCCCGTTGCGAGTTTCACCACGGCGTTCGCGATGGCTGCGGCGCCGCTCACGAGGAGCAGTCCCACCACGAGGCGGTCGAATCTCCGTTGGGCCAGTCGCTTGCTGACTCGCTGACCACCGAGGATGAACAGGGTTTGCACGGGGACTACCGCCAGTGCGAGCACCACAAGTTCGAGGTGAATCCGCCCTCGTGCTGCGAAGAGAACGGTTGCCACGATCTGTGCGGTGACGAACAGCGTGCTGATCGTTCCGCGGAAACGGCCGATCGAAAGTTGATGCGCACGGAGGTTGATGACGATCGGCGGCCCGTTCGTGCCGACACTCGTGTTCAGCACCCCGCTCGCGAAGCCAAGGAGTACGTCGCTGGTCGCATTCGCACGACGCAACTGAACGCCAGAAAGCATCAGCAGTGCCACAGCGCCGGTGACGACCCCAATGGTGAGTCTCAGGGGAACGTCGCCGACGGTTTCGAGAACGAGAAGTCCGAGCGGCATCCCGACGAGCGACGAGATCGTCATGCGCGTGGCGACCGGACGATCGATCTCCCGTCGGAACGTGAGGAAGTTCTGAACGGCGGGCGTGAGCCCGCAGAGGGTGATGAGGATCACGGCTTTGCTCGGCGAAATCACGATGGAGCACAGGGGAGTGGCTGCGAGCGCGTACCCGAATCCCGACACGCCGGACACGAACCCACTCACCGTCAGGATGACGGCAAGGAGCGCGATCTGTGAGGCGGACATGACACGCAGAACCGTACGGCACAATGGGGATCCCATGACCGACCACTGGTTCGAGCCGCTCGCCGACTACCTCGGTGCCGCCTACCTCCGCTACTCGTTCACGAAGGGCACGCGACAGGAGGTCGACGCGATCGTTGACGTGCTTGGCCTCCAGCCAGGCCACCGGGTTCTCGACGTCGGGTGCGGGCCGGGCCGTCACAGCCATGAACTCGCTCGCCGTGGGATCACGGTCCACGGCATCGACATCGCCCAGCGGTTCGTCGACCTCGCCACCGCGAGCGCCCCGGCGGGTGCAACGTTCGAGCGGCTCGACGCCCGTCACCTCGCGTTCGACGCCGAGTTCGACGCGGTGATCTGCCTCTGCCAAGGTGCCTTCGGCCTGATGACTGCCGGCGGCGACGACGCCAAGGTGCTCGAGGGGATCGCCCGGGCGCTGCGCCCCGGTGGCCGTGTGGCCCTGAGCGCCTTTAGCGCCTACTTTGCCGTCAAGTACCACGAGGCGGCGGACTTCGACGCCGACCGCGGTATCTCCCACGAGCGCACGGAGATCCGCAATGAGTCCGGCATACCGCTCGAGACCGATCTCTGGACGGCCTGCTACACGCCCCGTGAACTGCGGTTGCTGTGCAGCGCCGTGGGGCTTGAGGTGGAGGACATCTGGGCGGTTACCCCGGGGGACTATGCCCGGCGCCCGCCCAGCACCGAGACGCCGGAACACCTGGTGATTGCCCGTCGGTAGCGGTATGACCGCTCGTCAACAGCGGTGTTGAGCGGCCACTCCCGGTGGTGGATTTCTTGGTCTGGTGGTATTCTTCATCGGTTCATATCCCTTTGAGCCCTATCCACCCCTGAAAGAGACCGTTCCCTTGTCCGACCAGACCACCCCTTCCTCGAGCTACGGCTCCTTCGACGAGGAAGGCAACTACACCCCCCGCCAGATCACCTCGAATGATCTCGGCACTTCGTTCGCCGACGCAATCGACGGGACCCTCGTCGACGTCGAGGACGGCCAACTCGTTACCGGCACCGTCGTCAAGATCGACAAGGACGAAGTCCTGCTCGACATCGGATACAAGTCCGAGGGCGTGATCCCCAGCCGTGAGCTGTCGATCCGCAATGACGTCGACCCGAACGAGGTCGTCAAGCTGGGTGAAAAGGTCGAAGCCCTCGTCCTCACGAAAGAGGACAAGGAAGGTCGTCTCGTCCTGTCCAAGAAGCGCGCGCAGTACGAGCGTGCCTGGGGCACCATCGAGAAGGTCAAGGAAGCCGACGGCATGGTCGAAGGCCTCGTCATCGAGGTCGTCAAGGGCGGCCTCATCATCGACATCGGCCTGCGCGGCTTCCTGCCCGCATCGCTCGTCGAGCTCCGCCGTGTTCGCGACCTCCAGCCCTACGTGGGCAAGGTCCTGCAGGCCAAGATCATCGAGCTCGACAAGAACCGCAACAACGTGGTGCTCTCCCGTCGTGGCTACCTCGAGGAGACCCAGCGCGAGGCTCGCGACGAGTTCCTCAACCACCTCAAGCCGGGCGAAGTCCGCAAGGGTGTCGTGTCGTCGGTCGTGTCGTTCGGTGCCTTCGTGGACCTCGGCGGCATGGACGGCCTCATCCACGTGAGCGAACTGTCGTGGAAGCACGTCGAGCACCCCAACCAGGTGGTGCAGGTCGGCGACGAGGTCACCGTGCAGGTACTCGACGTCGATTTCGACCGCGAGCGCATCAGCCTGTCACTCAAGGCCACCCAGCAGGATCCGTGGCAGGAGTTCGCCTCCAGCCACGAGGTTGGCCAGTTGGTCTACGGCCGTGTCACCAAGCTCGTGCCGTTCGGTGCATTCGTCCAGGTGGGCGAGGGCATCGAGGGTCTCGTGCACATCTCCGAGATGTCGGCGCACCACGTCGATGCCCCCGAGCAGGTCGTCACGCCGGGCGAAGAACTCTGGGTCAAGATCATCGACTTCGATCTCCAGCGTCGCCGCATCAGCCTCTCCATCAAGCAGGCCGCCGAGGGTGGCGTGCTGGCCGAGGAGTACCGCCAGCACTTCGAACTCGACGAGCACGGAAACTGGGTCGGCGGTTCGGCTGCCGACGATTCCGAGCGCGAGGCCGCTTGGGCCGAGTACTACGAGCAGTACGGCGCGGAGGGCGCTCCCGCAGAAGGCGGCGAGGCAGCACCCGAGGCTCCCGCCGAGGCCTGATTCAGCCGATCGGCAATCGATCGCCAATCGATCGTTCGTCCCGCACGAACAACAAGTCCTGCGAGGGGGCCGCTCAGCGGCCCCCTCGTGACGTTTTCGGATGCGCGGGGCCGGGCCGAAGTGTGAACCTGGAGAGCGGTTTTCTGCTTCGTATGTTCAAACTTCGGCGCCCTCAGTTCCCCTAGGGGCCCGGGTGGCTACAGCGTGATGAGGCCCTGACGGGCGGCGATCACCACGGCCTCGGTTCGGCTCCGCGCCCCAAGCTTGCCGTACAGGTTGTGCAAGTGGTTCTTCACGGTCTTTGTGCTCACGTACAGCGCCTCGGCCATCTGCACGTCGGTAAGGCCCGAGGCGGCGAGGCTCAGCACCTCGTGCTCCCGATTGCTGAGCAGGCGTGCCGGCGGGCGACCGCGTCGACTCAACGGCACACTCCGTTGAGGGCACCCGATGCTCTCGATGAATCCCGCAAGGTCGTCGACCGTCGTGTCGGTCGTGACGACGGCATCGAAGCCCGCGGTGCGTGAGGCGTGTGCCTCCGGCCCGACTCGCGGTACGAGTGCCACAAGGCGGGTGTTCACCGCTGCCTTTCGGAACTGGCGGCAGGTGTCGAGCGCGAGCGTGGCGTCGCTCGACGCGTCCACCAGGACCACGTGGGGCATGTTGGTGATCGCCGCCACGAGGGCCTCGCGCCCAGGACGCGTGTCCACAGTTACCTCGAGGCCCCGCGACTCGAGTGCCGCACATAGTGCCTGCCGGAGCGTGAGGTGGTTCGTCACCACCATCACGCGCTGCGCGGTACGTGGGGAGACGGTTCTGACGGTTTCTTGGGTTGCTGCCATGGGCCTCAGGGAGCCATCGGTCCGGTAAAGCCCGCTGAAGGCCGACTGAAGACCGTGCGTGCTCGGTCGGCGTCGTAGGCTCGCCCGGATGATCGTCGTAGGACTCACCGGGGGTATCGGATCGGGCAAGTCGACCGTGTCGGCGGCCCTCGCAACGCGCGGGGCAATCGTGGTCGATGCCGATGCGATTGCCAAGGAACTGCAGCGCGCCGGCCAACCCGTGTTCGTGAAGATGGTCGAGCGCTACGGCGCCGACATCGTGGGGCCGGACGGGGAGCTGGACCGTGCGAAGGTCGCCGGCATCGTGTTCAACGACGCCGAGGCGCTGAAGGACCTCAACGAGATCGTCCACCCGGCGCTTAATGCCGAGATGCGCCGTCGCATCCGCGAACAGGAGGGCACCGACAACGTCGTGATCGTCGACGTTGCCCTCATGGCCGAGAACAACGGGCGCAAGCGATTCGGTGTCGGATCCGTGATTGTCGTCGATACTCCGGTCGACACGGCCGTTGAACGACTCGTGGCATTTCGTGGACTCACCGAGGTCGACGCGCGTGCTCGTATCAGCCGCCAGGCCTCGCGTGAGGATCGTCTGAAGATCGCCGATCGCGTCGTGGACAACGGCGGAGATCGGGAGCACCTCGAGTCACAACTCGGCGGCCTGTGGGACTGGATTCGCAGCCTTCCTGCCGCAGGTCCGCTCCCGAGCGAAGAGAGCATCACCGGCCAGTCCTGACTACTGTCGCCCCATGCATCGCGTTCGTGGGGTTGTTGCCCGCTCCAAAGGGGCTCCTGTCAGTGTCGAGACCATCCTTGTCCCAGACCCAGGTCCGGGTGAGGCGCTGGTTCGAGTGCAGGCATGTGGTGTGTGCCACACCGATCTCCACTATCGGGAGGGCGGCATCGGCGAGGAGTTCCCGTACCTGCTCGGCCACGAAGCGGCCGGCATCGTCGAGGCCGTCGGCCCCGACGTGAGTGACGTCGCCGTCGGCGACTTCGTCATCCTGAACTGGCGCGCCGTGTGTGGTCACTGCCGAAGCTGTCGCCGCGGTCGACCCTGGTACTGCTTCAGCACGTTCAACGCCACGCAGAAGATGACGCTCGAGGACGGTACCCCGCTGTCACCCGCACTTGGCATCGGCGCCTTCGCCGAGAAGACTCTCGTTGCCGCCGGCCAGTGCACGAAGATCGATCCGAAGGCCCCTCCTACGGCCGCCGGGCTTCTCGGATGTGGTGTTATGGCAGGCATCGGTGCGGCCATCAACACCGCCGAGGTTGGTCGCGGCGACACCGTGGCCGTGTTTGGTTGCGGCGGTGTGGGCGACGCAGCGATCGCTGGCGCACGGCTTGCGGGTGCGAAGACGATCATCGCGGTCGATCTCGACGAGCGAAAGCTTGACTGGGCGCGCAGTTTCGGGGCCACCCACACGGTCAATGCCCGCAACGCCGATCCGGTGCAGGTCATCAAGGAGATCACCGACGGCAATGGGGTCGATGTCGCCATCGACGCAGTGGGCGTTCCCGAGACCTACCGGCAGGCCTTCGAGGCCCGAGACCTTGCGGGAACTGTGGTGCTCGTGGGCGTCCCGCGCCCCGACATGGAGATCACCCTGCCGTTCATCGAAGTGTTCGGGCGGGGAGGAGCGCTGAAGTCGAGCTGGTACGGCGACTGTCTGCCGTCCCGCGATTTCCCGATGCTCATCGAGCTGTATCTGCAGGGTCGCCTCGACCTCGACCGTTTCGTGTCGGAGACCATCAAGCTCGACGACGTCGAGGCAGCGTTCCACAAGATGGAGAAGGGTGACGTCCTGCGTTCCGTCGTGGTGCTCTGACGACCACTGAGCGAACGAGCGTTCGCTGATAGCCTGACGTCGTGCAGCGTTTCGAGGTCGTCTCCGACTATCAGCCGGCCGGCGACCAGCCGAAGGCCATCGAACAGCTCACCGAGGGGATCGAGCGCGGCGACCGCTTCCAGACCCTGCTCGGCATCACCGGCTCGGGCAAGAGCGCAACCATCGCGTGGACCATCGAGAAGGTGCAGCGCCCCACGCTCATCCTTGCGCCCAACAAATCGCTCGCCGCACAGTTGGCCCAGGAGATGCGGGAGTTCTTCCCGAACAATCGCGTCGAGTACTTCGTGTCGTACTACGACTACTACCAGCCCGAGGCCTACATCCCGTCGAGCGACACCTACATCGAGAAGGACTCGTCCATCAACGACGAGATCGATCGGTTGCGTCACTCGGCCACCGCTGCGCTGCTCACGCGTCGAGACGTCATCGTCGTTGCCTCGGTGTCGTGTATCTACGGCATGGGCAACCCCGAGGAATATCGCGGGCAACTGCTCGAACTGCACACGGGGGTCGACTACGACCAGCGCTCCATCCTGCGAACGCTCGTCGACCTGCAGTACGACCGCAACGATATGACGCTCGGACGCGGCAACTTCCGGGTGCGCGGCGACACCATCGAGGTTCATCCGCCGTACGAGGAAACCGTGCTGCGAATCGAGATGTTCGGCGACACGGTCGACCGCATCACCGTTGTCGACACCGTGACCGGTGAGCAACTGCGGGAGTTCTCCGAGGTGATGATCTTCCCGGCCACCCACTACGTGGCCGGCGACGAGCGGATGCGCAAGGCGATCGTCGGGATCGAACACGAACTGCAGCAGCGGCTTGCCGAGTTCGAAGCAGAGGGGAAGCTGCTCGAGGCGCAACGCCTTCGCATGCGCACCCAATATGACCTCGAGATGATGCAGGAGGTCGGCTACTGCAACGGCATCGAGAACTACTCGATGCACATCGACGGCCGCCAGCCGGGGCAACCACCGTTCACCCTGCTCGATTACTTTGCCAAGGACTTCCTCATCGTCGTCGACGAGAGCCACGTGTCGGTGCCGCAGTTGCACGCACAGTTCGAGGGGGATCGCAGCCGCAAGAACATTCTGGTCGAGCACGGATTCCGCCTGCCGTCGGCGCGCGACAACCGTCCGCTGCGCTTCGAGGAGATCATGGAGCGCATCAACCAGTGTGTGTTCCTCTCCGCCACGCCGAGCCCCTACGAACTGCGCGTCTCCCAGCAGACTGTTGAGCAGATTGTGCGGCCCACCGGTCTCGTCGACCCCGAGGTGATCGTCAAGCCCACCAAGGGTCAGATCGACGACCTCATCGAGTCCATCAACGACCGAGTGGGCAGGGGTGACCGAGTGCTCGTCACCACCCTCACGAAGAAGATGGCCGAAGACCTCACGGACTACCTCCTTGAGCAGGGATTGCGTGTGCGCTACCTGCACTCGAATATCGACACCATCGCCCGTATCGAGACCATCCGAGCCTTGCGCCTCGGCGAGTTCGACGTACTCGTGGGTATCAACCTGTTGCGCGAGGGTCTCGACCTTCCGGAGGTATCGCTGGTGGCGATTCTCGACGCCGACAAGGAAGGGTTCCTGCGCAGCGAGACCTCGCTCATCCAGATGATCGGCCGCGCTGCACGAAACGTCGACGGCCAGGTGGTCATGTACGCGGACCGTATGACCAACTCGATGCAGCGCGCTATCAGCGAGACCAATCGTCGCCGGGGTCTCCAGGTTGCCTACAACGCCGAGCACGGCATCAATCCCCAGACCATCCGCAAGGCGGTCGGCGACATCCTCTCGATGCTGCGTCCCGACAGTTCGGCGCCAGTTCCCGGGAAGGGTCAGCGCCGCAATCGCGAGCGCGACAAGGTGCAACGAGAACTCAAGTCGCTGCCGCAGCAGGAACTCGCCCGTCTCATCCAGACGCTCGAGGAGGAAATGCACGAGGCCTCGGCGGAGTTGAAGTTTGAGTATGCGGCCCGGCTCCGGGACGAGATCAACGAGCTCCGTCGTGAGCTCAAGGAGGCAGGCTGACGTGGTCGACAGCACGAAAATTGTGGTGCGTGGCGCCCGCGAGCACAACCTGAAGAATGTCGGCGTCGATCTGCCGCGCGACCGGCTCATCGTATTCACCGGTCTGTCAGGGTCCGGCAAGTCGAGCCTGGCGTTCGACACCATCTACGCCGAGGGTCAGCGCCGCTACGTGGAGTCGCTCAGCGCCTATGCGCGCCAGTTCCTCGGGCAGATGGACAAACCCGATGTCGACTTCATCGAGGGACTCTCGCCGGCGATCTCCATCGACCAGAAGTCAGCGTCGCGCAATCCGCGATCCACGGTGGGCACCATCACCGAGGTCTACGACTACCTCCGTCTGCTCTTCGCCCGTATCGGCATCCAGCACTGCCCGAACGACGGAACCAAACTGTCGCGCCAGACGCCCCAACAGATTGTCGATCGCATCCTCACACTTCCTGAAGGCACTCGCTTTCAGGTGCTCGCGCCCGTCGTGCGGGGCCGCAAGGGCGAATACGACACGCTGCTGCAGGACATCGCGTCGCAGGGGTTCGTCCGGGCCCGAATCGATGGCGAAGTAGCCGACATCTCCGAGTTCCTGAAGCGCGAGGAGCGACTCGCGCGCTACGAGCAGCACAAGATCGAGATCGTCATCGACCGACTCGTGCTGCGTGAGGGTCTCGGCCGCCGGCTCACCGATTCGCTCGAGACCGCACTACGCCTCGCAGAGGGTGTTGCCGAGGTGGAGATCGTCCCCAAGGAGGGCGAGGAGGCTCCCGAGATCCTCACGTTCTCTCAGCACCTTGCGTGCCCCCAGTGCGGGACATCGTTCGAGGAACCCGCACCGAGGAACTTCTCGTTCAACTCGCCCTATGGCGCCTGTGAGAAGTGTGACGGACTCGGCACCACCTTCGAGGTCGATCCCGAACTCATCGTCCCCGACCCCGACCTCTCCATCAACGACGGTGCTATTGCGCCGTGGCGCTCGGCACACACGCAGTACTACGACCGCATGCTCGACGCCATCGCCGACGAGCACGGGCTGAAGCTTGACGCCCCATGGAAGAAGCTGACCGCAAAGCAGAAAGATGTCGTGCTGAACGGCGCCAAGGGCAACGTCACCGTGAAGTACAAGAACAAGTACGGGCGGGTCCGCCAGTACAACTCGGCCTACGAGGGTGTGATCCCCTGGATCCGGCGTCGTCACGAGACTGCCGAGAGTGACTGGTCGCGTGAGCAGTACGAGTCGTACATGCGCGAGATTCCGTGCCCGGCGTGTGGTGGCGCGCGTCTGAAGCCGTCCTCGCTGGCGGTGACGGTCAACAACCGCAGCATCGCCGAGGTGTGCGAGATGCCGATCGGGGAGTCCGCCCACTTCCTCACCGGGCTGCAGCTATCCGAGCGGGATCGTCTCATTGCCGAGCGTGTGGTGAAAGAGGTCAATGCTCGCCTCGGATTCCTGCTCGACGTCGGCCTCGACTACCTCACGCTGTCCCGTTCGGCGGGCACGCTCGCGGGCGGGGAAGCACAGCGCATCCGTCTCGCCTCGCAGATCGGCTCCGGACTGGTGGGCACGCTCTACGTGCTCGACGAACCGTCGATCGGGCTGCACCAACGCGACAACCGACGACTCATCGACACGCTGGTACGCCTGCGCGATCTGGGCAACACGGTCCTCGTCGTCGAGCACGACGAGGAGACCATCCGCGAGAGCGACTGGATTGTCGACATCGGTCCCGGTGCAGGCGAGCACGGCGGCGCGGTGGTGTACTCCGG